>DEIJ01000076.1 GCA_002352365.1 Dehalococcoidia bacterium UBA2777
GGCTGAGGTCGGCGCAAAATGCAGGTGGTACCTGGGGCGCTTCTTTAACCATTCCTTTATTCCGAAAATAGATTCCCCATGTGTCATTGCGACCCTGAGCGAAGCGAAGGGGAAGCAATCTCACTCTCATTACCCCGAGATTGCTTCGGGGCCTTGCCCCTCGCAACGACAACCTATTTTCATGATTCGCTGGTGGGCAACCGCCCATGAGGGTCTACTTAGCTTGTAGCACCCATCCCCTTCTCTGTATCCTCAATTATGCAACCACTAAGGGTCGCCGGCACCTTGCTCTTATTAGCGGGCTAATGTGGGAGGATAGCCCCGCCACATTACTGTAATATATACTGACTGATAGCGACCCCGCTGGGCGGTGTTCCTATTCCGAACTTCTCTAAATGCTCTGAATGCAAAAGATAGAATGGGAACTTAATATAATCTCTGCTGTAAGGTACTATCTTGCCGTCATGAATCCTATAAATCTTGCACACCGGAGCAAATACCGGCCACTCATTAGTCATACTTATTGGTGGTATGAGGCCAGTGTCAAAATCCTTTAGGCTAGCAAGAGCATCCCTGACTGCGGCACCAGTTAACTTCTCGATGCCTACCTGCTCTATTGCCAGCCTTACGCCCTCGAGAGCAACTTGTGCACCAAGCCAGCCGAGGAGGTATATGCCGGTAGCCTCTAAGCCACGATACTTCTTCGCCGACTCCGCAACAACTTGCACCCCTGGTAGCTCTGTTTCTAGCATCGATGGGATATGTGATATGCGAAAAAAACCTTCACAATCCCTCTTACCTGTTACCGACATGGCTTGCTCGTCGAAAGTGTATAGCACTATTATCTTTATGCCCTTCTTCATAATCTCTAATCGAGCAGAGTCCTTGACCTGAACTGTCTGCGTCTGACCGAAGGATCCCAAAATGACCCAATCTGGGTTCTTCCCTGCTAACCTCAACCACTCAGTAGTAGTGTCCAGTGTTCCGAACATAGATGGAGTTTCGTGACCTATCCACTCCAGGCCTAATTCAGCTGCGTACTTCGGTGCTATCTTAATTACATCCAATACTGGCGAGTAGTCAATGCTCATAAGCCCCACCCTAAGGGGGCGCTCTTCAGTCCAAATCTCCTTGAGATAGTTCAAGAGGTAAGAGATGTAAATGGCCCATGACCAGGAACCACTGAACACCCACTGTGCGGGCTTAGTCACCATAAGTTCTGACGAACCACCTGTCATAATCACAGGAATCCGCTCCCTCGGAAGGGACGGCACAATGGGGTCGATAGTGCTATCTATGAAGGAGAGCTCCACCACCTCGCCTTCATCCACAAGCCTGCGATGAGCACTAATTGCCCGCGTTGCCTCAGCCCGCGTATCGTACCATAGACACTTGACAGGGATCCCATCAAGACCACCCTTATCGTTTATATAGCGGCAAAAGTCAAAGGCGCCATAGTTCAGGAAGAGATGGGGGCCGGCAACCGGTCCAGTTAAAACAGCTTGTACTCCCATCTTTACCACCCTTTCCTTCTCCGCTGGCGATGCAGTGACCGGCGCGCAGGCACTAGCTACTATGGCTAAAGCCAGAATGGTTGATACCACTCCTGTTGCAATACCCTTTCCTTGTTTAATCCGTGCTCTCAGTATGTTCATCCCTTTCTCCTCCTTCTAGCTACATTTCCCGGTTAGTCCTTTCTTAACTCTACCTTGCTGATAATGCCTCACCCCCTCGGCATCTCCATTATGGCCTTGGCAGGATCCAGCGGTATCTCGGGTGATAAAAACCCCGCCGCGATTTGTAGCCCCCCTTCTAGCTGAGCTGGCGAAACCCTGCACCCAGCCTAAATCGCTGATCTTTGCCTATGTACCTCTATTCTGTTATTGCGCCATCGGCGTCACCCAGTTAGCCGCTACACTTTGCCGTGGCACGCTTACCACATAACCTTCACACCATGCCACCAGAACTTGAAAAAGCCAAAATGTTTAACCTACTCGTAAAAGTGCAGAGTCTTATAGTAACCGGGATACTCCCGCCAATCAATGCAGTGGGGCATACCCTGTCGAATTTCGTATATATACACGCCATCAGCGAACCAAGGCTTAACATCAGTCACAGTTATTGGAGGCCCACACCCGATGTCCAAATCTCTTATACTCACCATGCCCTCCCTGACAGCAGGGCCAGTCAAATTCTCAAAGCCCACCTTTTGAATAGCTAGCCTTATGGCTTCCACTATAATAGGTACATAATACGACCTGCCAGCAAAATAGGCCGTGGATAATGCCTCTCCTTTCTTCAAGCCATGAAATTTCTGAGCTGATTCGTAAGCAATTTTCAAACTTGGGTATTCCTCAGCCTGTTCCCATGTGCAGGGAGCAAAAAGTGGAAAATACCACCCCTCAGCCTCTGCACCACATATATCCATATTGTCCATTATGCAATAGCCTAGCTCTAAAAGCTTTATCCCCTTTTGCGGAACTTCCAGCCTGAAAGCATCTTTGATGGTGACTACTTGTGTTGCCCCACAGGTAGCAACACAAATAGCATCTGCTTTTTTGCCCACTAGCCTCAGCCACTCAACTGAGGTATCGACAGCCCCAGCAAAAGGCACAACCTCCCGGCCAATAAACTCCATGTCCCACTGTTCACAAGCCCACTTCACTCCACCCAGCCATTCCCAGCATGATGCAGAATCGTAAAGTATAGCCCCAACCTTGGGCCGACGCTCCTCAGTCCAATTATCCCTAAACCACTTAACCATTACTGCCCCAGAATCACCAGCACTAGGCTCGGCGGTAAAGACCCATGGAACGGGCTTTGTTACTACTCGCGTGCTATGAGCTGTTGCCAGGATATGTGGGAACCCATCTCTTGCGATGAGCGGCAGCATTGCCTCCACCCCAGTTTCTAAGATGCTAAACTCCGCTACAACTCCTGCCTCTTTGAATCTCTTATGGGCGATAATCATCCCTGGCACGGTCGCTCTTGTCTCGTACCAGATCACCTCTAGCTTGATGCCATCGATGCCACCACGCTTATTTAGCTCTTCCACATATTCCATTATTCCATCGCCTGCCGGACCACCAGTAGCGGCTATTGGCCCAGTCCATATGCCGTGCCACCCTATCTTCACCACCCTATCCCCGGCTGCCTTGGCGGGGACAACCGAGCCCAGCAGGAGTGCGAAGATTAAAGCTCCTGAGATTGCCACCAGGCCGAAACTTTTGACATGCTCAAACCTTCTTGGCATTTTGGTCTACCTCCCCTCTTTTTAGTTTTTCCCATATTGCCTTATCCTTCCCAAAAAATCAAATCAGAAGAAAGTAGGGTGGGTGGAGTGTAGCGAAACCCACCACTTCTTTTGCTTCCATGTCATTGCGGGCATAAAGTGCCCAAGCAATCCGCTATTTGGTTTTCCTTTTTGGATTGCTTCGCTTCCCCTTCGCTGAGGTTTGGCTCACCGCAATGACACAAACTCTCTTATACTTCACTGCTCTTTCTTGGTGAAACTATGCTAAAATTGAGCTGCGGGGTCTTAAGCCTCATTTTCTAGAGATTAGGGGCTAGCCAAAGAGGAGGTGACCATGGCAGAGGAACTGGGCAAGATAGAAAAACCCGAGGCTCAGCGCTTCAAAGGGAAGAGGAAACTTTACCTTGTCCCCCTTATCTTCCAAGGTAAGGATGCCCCAGTTGAGTACGTTGATAAATTCAATCTCTATTGGCAGCAGGCACAGGAGCAGGTGATTAAACTGGAAGCAAAAATTGGCCGAGCCGGCCGCATTTATCACGAATCAATCACTATAGCCGGTGAAGATGGCCTGAAGGTCATCGAGAGGCTCAATCCAAAGAGCTACCAAATTGCGAGCCAAATGTGCCAAAACGGTGCCCAACTTGAAGCAGTCGAGGATGAGGAACTGCTTAAGGAGGCCATGGACTGGGAGAGGTGCCTCCTTTTAGGGTTTATGACCGAGAAGGTGGCCATGAAGGTCTCCGAGTTTTATTTGGAAGCCTCCCGGAATAGGTATCAGCACATTGCCCACAGGATAGAGGAAACAATTGAACCGGGGGAGGCGGGTATCCTGTTCATCAGGGAGGGGCATATGGTCCAGTTCCCCCCGGATATAGAGGTGTTTACTGTGTCCCCCCCGGTGCTTGATGAGATCCATCGCTGGCTTCGTGACCGCTCATCGGCAACTGGGGATGAGGAATCCCAGGAGTGAAGGACCTGGGGATGAACCTGGCAAGGCTAAAAGGTTATTCCTTTGAGCTCGGGCCGATCAGACCACCGAGCGAAGGGAACGATCACTCCTTGCTATTGAGAGCAACCAGAAATTGCCCGTGGAATAGGTGTCAGTTCTGCAATGTGTACAAAGGTAAAAGGTTTGGCTACCGCAGTGTGGAGGAAGTAAAGCAGGATATAGATATAGTAAGAGCGCTGGCCGATGAAATAAAGGCAACATCGTGGAGGCTGGGGTATGGGGGAAGGGTAAATGATGAAGTAGTGAGGGCGATAGTCCGGGGCAATCCTGAAATTTATGGTACAGACTTTGCAGACTCCGAGGTGCTGAGAGCAAGGTTGGGGAGTCTGGTGAATGTGGCCGGCTGGCTTTCATCAGGGGCAAGGACAGTATTCCTTCAGGATGCCGATACCCTCATAATGCGTACCCCGGAGCTAGTTGAGGTTACACAGTATCTGAAGGAGGCATTTCCCAGCACCCAGAGGGTTACCTCCTATGCTAGGGCAAAGACCTGTGCCCAGAGATCAGTTGATGAGTTAAAAGAGTTGCAACAAGCTGGGCTTTCCCGGCTCCATGTGGGGCTGGAGTCTGGCTATGATGAGGTACTACAGGAGATGCAAAAGGGGGTAACTCAACAAGAACACATCGAGGGGGGAAGAAAGGTTGTTCAGAGTGGCATATCATTGTCGGAATATGTGATGCCGGGGTTGGGGGGAAAAAGGTGGTCCCAGCGGCACGCCCTGGAGACTGCCAAGGCTCTCAGCCAGATAAATCCCGACTACATCAGAATCAGGAGCCTGGTGGTGAGGAGAGGTTCACCTTTATATGACAAGCTCAAGCAGGGCGAATTTCACCAGCTAACTGAGGATGAGGTTATAGATGAGATAGGACTGCTGATAGAAAACCTCGACTGCAATTCTTACCTGGTAAGTGACCAGATGTCAAACCTACTGTGGGAGATTGAAGGCAAGCTGCCTCAGGATAAGCCAAGCCTGCTGAAGAGGATAGCTGAGTACAAAGCTATGCTCCCATCAGAAAGGTTATTGTTCACACTTAAGAGGCGTCTTGGCTCTTATGTGGCAGTTTATGGTAGGCTGGATCAGGGCTTAAACCAAAAGGTAGAGGAGGCATTCGAAGGCATTCAAAAAGGCCTCCCCGAGGCAGAAGCGAAGGTTGATGAGGCGATCTCGGCCTTGAAGGATGGGTTTGTATGAAACCCCCTGAAAGATTCGCTGTTTTTCACAGGCCGTCTAAAAAGGCCCCATTGTCATTGCGAGGGCGAAGCCCGTGGCAATCTCCGAGATTGCTTCGCCTTCCGACTTCGTCGGAATGGTCTCGCAATGACACTTTCTGGACAGCCTGTCAGGGTAATCATATAGTTGGGTAGAAGGTTGTGCTAGTCTTACACGCAATCTGGGAAAGCGATACCGGTGGCAGACTCCATCTCTGGGCGGAGTCTTCCCGCCGGCTTGCAGCTGCTCCCAAACGTCAGGGGCATTATCCCCCCCAATCCCGGCAGCATCCTTTTGCCCTGGCGCCGAGTGAGCTTAAGGAAGCGATCACTAGCCTTGGTGGGAGTTTGAGTGGAGAGAGCCTGGCTTCTCAACAGGTGACGATTCTCCTCCCAGCTACCCAGAAGAGGCCGCTGCCTTCCCCGTGGCTAATTCCCCAAGACGAGCCGAGTGATGGAAAAGCAATCAGGCTCACCCCCTGGGATGTTGATACCCTGGCTCTCGATCCGGCTGTGGCTCTGGATTTCCTGCTCTCTTTGCCCCACCAGCCCCCTCAAGGGGTTGCCTTCAGCAGCTCACTGGGTTTCTGGACTGAGGTGGCTAAGTTCTCACTTGAGCTGATCGCCAGGCAGTGCTTTGTGCCCACACTAAAGGAAGACAAACAGAATGGCACCACCCTGTTTCGAGCCGCTTGGGAGGTGGCCCTTGGTGAACAAGACACCCAGCGAATGCGCTGGCTATCAAAGGCGATGCCTCCCTGCTGTCGGGCACACATCCTACCACAGGGTGAACAGAGGACCCGGCCATCGGAGGTTATCTTGAGCTTTGTTAACCGAAGTGCCGATGCCTTTATCCGTACCAATCTTGCTTCGATAGCCCTTTCACCTCGTGGTCGTCCCAAGGATGTCCCATTGGCGGAGCAGTGGCTACGAGCACTTTCCTCCGCTGACCCCAGGCTCAAGGCACAGGGTGAAGGATTGGTTGCCTTTGCCAACCACATCCGATGCTGGCTTGATCGGATAAAACCCTCAGAGGCACCATTTCGTACCTGCTTCAGGCTCGAGTCGCCAGATAAGGATCAGGAGTGGAGGGTCAGTTTTCACCTTCAAGCTAACGATGACCGAAGTCTCGTGGTTCCCGCCGAGGAGGTGTGGAAGGCACGAAAAGGTATGCTTACCTTCCTCCAGCGCAACTTTGAGAACCCTCAGGAACGGCTGCTTGCCGATCTCGGTAAGGCTTCCAGACTTTTTCCTGTCATTGACCAGAGTCTCGAGGCAGCGCACCCGGTGGGGGTGAAGCTGGACACCAACCAAGCCTACACCTTCCTGCGCCAGTATGCCTCACTTTTGGAGCAGAGCGGATTCGGCATCCTGGTCCCCCCCTGGTGGCAAAAGCCACCAGGGCGCATCAGCGTTAAGCTGAAGGTGAGGCCAAAGGCCGAAGCTAAGGTGGCTGGTTCGGGTCTTCTCGGCGTGGACAGCATCCTGAACTACAATTGGGAGATTGCCATTGGAGAGGAGACACTTTCAGTTGAGGAATTCGACAGATTAGCCAGCCTGAAGGTGCCTCTGGTTCAGATACGTGGCCAGTGGGTGGAACTCATCCCAGGGGAGATTGAGAAGGCTATTGCCTTTTTCCAAAAGAAGCAGGGTGATGGCGAGATGAGGCTAGCTGAGGCGCTGCGGCTGGGATTAGGCCAAGAATATTCTGAAGTTGGCCTCCCTGTAGCCGGAATTGACGGCGAGGGGTGGGTGGGAGATATCCTTAATGAACTCGGCGGCGGCATTAAGCTAGCTCAAGTCAAGCCACCCCAAACCTTCAATGGCAAACTCCGTCCCTACCAAGTTAATGGTCTCTCCTGGCTTAGTTTCCTCAAGCGGTTCGGGCTGGGCGCCTGCCTGGCAGACGACATGGGCCTGGGAAAAACGATCGAGTTCATCGCCTTCATGCTCCATGAGCGCGTTGGTCGGGGGAAAAAGTCACCGCCTGGCCCTACGCTCTTGATCTGCCCCATGTCCGTGGTGGGCAATTGGCATAGGGAGACCCAGCGTTTTGCCCCTTCGCTTAAAGTCATGATTCACCATGGCGCAGAAAGACTTTGCGGCGAGAACTTCCGCAAGGAAGTCAAAAAACACGACCTGGTCATCAGCACCTACACCCTGGCGCAGCATGATGAGAAACTTTTTTCCTCAATTCATTGGGAGTGTGTGGCTCTGGATGAAGCACAGAGTATCAAAAACTCGGCGGCCAAACAGACACAAGCGATAAGGAGGCTCAACGCCAAGTGTAGGGTTGCCCTGACTGGTACCCCAGTGGAGAACCGATTAGCTGAGCTGTGGTCGATCATGGAATTTCTCAATCCCAGCTATTTGAGATCTGCCAAGGAGTTTCACACCAATTTTGCCATACCCATCGAAAAGTATCACAACCCTGAGCGCGCTGAAACACTCAAACGCCTGATCCAGCCATTTGTGCTGCGCCGGCTCAAGACTGACCCCAACATCATCAATGATCTGCCTGAAAAGATGGAGATGAAGGTCTTCTGCCAGCTTACTCGGGAGCAGGCCTCGCTCTATGAGGCAGTGCTCAAGGAGATGGTGGAGAAGATCGAAAACTCCGCGGGGATTGAGCGCAAAGGGCTAGTGTTGGCCACATTGACCAAACTTAAGCAGGTGTGTAATCATCCGGCTCAGTTCCTTCAGGATGGCAGTATGTTGCCGGGGCGTTCTGGCAAGCTCACTCGCCTGGTGGAGATGCTTGAGGAAATCTTAGCCGAGGACGATAGGGCGCTGATCTTCACTCAGTTTGCCGAGATGGGGGTTATGCTCCGCCATCATCTTCAGGAAACGCTTGGCTCGGAGGTGCTCTTCCTCCACGGCGGCACCACCAAGAAGCAGCGTGATAGTATGGTGCGGCGTTTCCAGGATGGGGGCCCACCACTGTTTATCCTCTCCCTTAAGGCTGGTGGGCTGGGCCTCAACCTGACGGCGGCAAACCATGTTTTCCACTTCGATCGGTGGTGGAATCCAGCGGTGGAAAATCAGGCCACCGACCGGGCCTTTCGCATTGGGCAAAAGAAGAATGTGCTGGTATATAAGTTTTCCTGCCTCGGCACCTTGGAGGAGCGTATTGACCAGATGATCGAGCAAAAGAAAGAACTTGCCCACAGTATTGTCAGCAGTGGTGAGACTTGGCTCACCGAAATGTCAACTGACGAGCTCAAGAAGATATTCACCCTGAGCCGTGAAGCGATAGGGGAGGATTAAACCATGGGACGATGGAGTCGCTACTGGGAATACTACGAGCCAGCCAGGCCAAGGGAGGTAAAAGATGGCATTAAGGCCAAGAGCCAACGTGGTGATATTGGCGAGACCTGGTGGTCTAAACGCTGGATTGGTGTTCTGGAATCATTCAACATGGGTGAAAGGCTAGCCCGCGGTCGCTCTTACGCCCGTAAGGGGCAGGCGGCCTCTATCAATGTCCAAAAAGGTGAAGTTTTGGCCAAGGTTCAGGGTACCCGGCCGAAGCCTTATTCGGTCAAGATTCGGCTGGAGGTGCTTTCGGATGATGCTTGGGATAAGGTGACCGATGCCATGGCCTGTCAAGCTATATTCGCCGCTAAGTTGCTCTCTGGGGAGATGCCACAGAACATCGAGGAGGCCTTCAAGGAGGCCAAGGTATCGCTTCTCCCCACCTCCAAGGGAGAGCTCAACACCGGCTGCTCCTGTCCTGATTGGGCTAACCCGTGCAAGCATATTGCTTGTGTCTATTACCTGCTGGCAGAGCGTTTCGATGAGGATCCGTTTCTCATTTTCCAACTGCGCGGTCGGACAAAAGAGGAGATTATCCACACGCTTCGGGAAAAGCGCGCCATAATAATGTCACCGGAAAGCCTCACCACCTCCCAGTCTCATAGGGCCAGCTCCTCTGAGGATGGGATACCACTTGAGGAATGCCTGGATAACTTTTGGGAATTCGGAGAAGATTTAGGCTGCTTCGCTGTGAACCCTGCTGCCCCTGAGGTTGATAATGCTATTCTTAAAAGATTGGGGGGCCCTCCATTTGCCGCAGGAAATGACCTGGTCGCCTGGCTAATGAAAGCCTATGGTGTGGCCAGCACTGCCGCACTCGAAAGGGCTATTCTTTAGAAGAGGCCTATTCTCTGATTTTGATGTGGAGATAGAGGTCGCCTTGCCGATCCTGGTAAGAGTTTACCCCTCTCAGCTTCACTTTTGTTCCGCTAACTACACCAGGAGGTATACTCACCTTGATTTTTCCCCTCTTGTTGTCCTTGTAGTATGAAATTTGTTTCTCACAGCCAGAGGCAGCCTCCTGCGGTGAAAGGGTTAGTTCTTGATGTAGGTCAACACCTTTCTCCATTTTGGGTTGAGCTTCCAGGCCGAAAACCTTTTTTAGCCCATAGCTTACTATCTTGCCAGCTGCCTTAAATAGTGCCCTTTCCACAAAGTTGGGTTTCCTGTGCTTCTGTAGAGTATCGCCGCGAGTCTCCTCCCGGTAAGCCGGGCTTTCATAATATCTATATCTTGCCCCCGGTGGGCGGCCGAAAAACTCAAAGATAATGCCTCGGCCACCAAAGAAAACATTCTTGAGGAAATCTTCATCAAACCTAAGTCCAGCTCGGGCAAACATCCGGCTTAAATCGTCAAAAGCTTCTCCGCGGGAGAATATATCCCGGAATATTTCCTCCTGGCTATAACGGAAAGTTTCCCCATAAGCAGCTCCGGCAAATCTACCCGATCTTGCCAGGTCGTATCGCTGCCTTTTCAGCGGATCACTCAACACACCGTAGGCTTCGTTAATCTCCTTGAAGCGTTCTTCGGCTTGCTTTTCATTCCCGGGATTCTTATCGGGGTGATGTTGGAAAGCAAGTCCTCTGAAGGCTTTCTTAATTTGCTCTTGGCCGGCATTCTCCGGTACGCCAAGGATTTGGTAATACTCTTTCATCTACTTTTCCTCTCCCCAGCAGTCAAGAAAGCACAAGGGGTCCTCAGTCAAAAAATCACCGCTGTGGGCATAGGCCCTGCCACGGCAACCACCGCAAATATTATTATAGCAGCATTCTCCACATTTGCCTTTGAGATTAGATCTGGTGCGTAGACTGTGGAATAACTCGGATTTGTGCCATATTTCACTTAGCGGGGTGTGGCGCACATTCCCGGTGCTTAGTGGGATAAAAGGGCAAGCCCAGACCTCACCATCTGGCTTAATATAACATAATGCGCTACCGGCTGCACAACCTTTAAAAACTGTTTGGGCCAGCTTCATCCCCAAAATCCCTCTGCCATTCATCCTCATCAGGTATGCCCAATATTGGGGGGCAAATTGGCTCGATAATAGGTCTGGAGTTCTTTTGCCGCTGTGAAACTAACTTCATTAGGGCGGCACATTCCTCCATCGAGAGCTCTAAATCATCTCCCCTCCCCAGTGGCGAGTCCCCCCTGCCCTTTCCCCAACTGACGTGGCAATGGCGACTTCTGGGGTTGCAAGCAAAATAGCCAGGCCCGAAGCTTTCCGCCGCTGGTGATGGACTCTTTCACAATATGTTGCCTACTATGTAGCCTATAGCTAACAAGGCTGGTGTAGCTAAAACCACAAACACGTTTGCCCCCAGTGCAGGGAGAAGTTTGGTCTCCTGCTCGTAACTCAACGCCCCCCTTATTGCTCCTAAGGCCAGCGGAATGGTGAGTAACCCCAACAGAGCGAAGGGGGGCATAAATCTAGCCGCCACTGCGGCGATTATCCATATATATACTGCTATAGTTAAACCAGAATATATCTTAGCCGCCTTTCCCTTGCCAAGCCCAATAGGGAGGTTTCGTCGCCCGGCCTTTTTGTCAGCCTCTACATCGGGAAACTCGTTGAGCAGTAACAAATTGTAAACTAATATTCCCGGGGGTATGGCAGCAACCAATACTTGCGGGCTGTAAGCTCCGCTTTGCACCAAATATGCTCCTAAAACTGGCAAAGTTCCCATGCCTAAGCCGGCGGTTATTTCCCCCACCTGCCATCTGGCTAAGTGGGTGGTATAGAAGAGGACGCAAATTGCGGCTACTATAAGTATGGGGAGCAAAGGCAAGCCGGTGCGGATTAGAAAGTAGATGCCTATAGGGATGGCAAATAGAAAACAGAGAATACCAAACCTATAAACAGAGGTTGGCGCCAAAAGTCCGGCAGGTAGAATTCCACTCCCCCCGGTGAATGGCGTTCTTTTTACCTCTAGGTCTATCCCGCTTCGGTAATCGAAATAATCATTCAAGGTATTAACACTGATGTGAAGGAGAAGGAGACCAGCAAAAGCCAACAGAGCCAGAGACAGGGACAGAGAACCCTCATACCAGGCTATTGAAGTGCCTAAAAATATCAGCACCACAGAGAGGAGCAGGAATTGAGGTCTAGTTTCGCTGAACCATATTTTTACCTTCACTTTTTACTCCGCTGTGAACAGTGACAATGCCTAAGGTGAGACTGTGGATTTCGACATCCTTAAGCCCCACTTCCTCCATAATTCGCCCCAGCTCCTGGGGGCTTAAGAATCCGGCTATGGAATGGGGAAGATAGGCATAGGCATCTTTTCTTCCTGATATCAGCCCACCCAGATATGGCAAAATGGTAAAAAGGTAGAAGTGATAGATTCTCCCCCATATCTTATTTAGGATTTTGGGGAGAATTGGTATTTTGTGCCCAGGAACCTCTCCGATCTTCTTAGAATCCCCGAAGTTTGGCGAGGCAAATTCAAGGCAAACTACCTTCCCCCCCTCCTTTACCACTCTGGCCATTTCCCCGAGAGTCTTCTCGATATCGGTGACATTTCTCAGTCCAAATCCGATGGTAGCACAATCGAAGGCCTCGTCTTGGAAGGGAAGGCTTTCGGCACAAGCTGCGGCGAATTTCCTCCAATATTTATCTCGGCCGAAACTAAGTAAGGTGTTAAGCAAATCATAGCACTCAGCCACCGATGAGAATAGCCTCTGAACATGGATTGCTTTGCTTCCCATTTAGAATTTGCCCAGGCCTCTGTTTGTTCCCTGTTATTTCCCCTTATGGGCAGCAGCTACATGCTCTTCCCAACAACCCACATGCACATAGGCAGCACATTTAGCACAATAGTAAAGTCGGGTAGTTGCCTTCTTCCCGCAAACTGGGCAATTCATATCCACCTCCTTCGGATTTAGGGCTACTTTTAGTATAATGCCAAAAGGTGAGGAAGAAAAGAGGGAGGAGAAATGATAAGGTCGTTTGAGGGTAAAATGCCTAAAGTTGCCGATACTGCTTTTGTTAGTGAAGCTGCTTATGTCGTCGGAGAGGTGGAAATTGGGGCAAACTCCAGCATCTGGCCCGGCGCGGTGGTTAGGGGGGATTTTGCCAGCATAAGGATTGGTAATAATACCCAAATTGAGGATAACTGCGTGGTACACACCGGAATCCCGTTGATAATTGGCAGTAATGTGCATATCGGGCATGGTGCAGTAGTCCATGGTGCTAAAGTAGGGGACAATACCCTAATTGGTAACAATGCCACCATTTTGGATGGTGCTGAAGTGGGCGATTTTTGTATTATCGGGGCTAATTCCCTGGTCAGCGAAGGGATGAAAATTCCTGACAGATCATTTGCAGTTGGAGTTCCCGCCCAGATAAAAGGTGAAGCTTTGCCCGCCCAGATTGCCCGAGTAGAGATGGGCGTGAAAGCCTATGTTGAGTTAACCCGAAAATATAAACAGCAACCATTATAGCCCGGTAGCCACTGCTATGGAGATTAGCGGGATAATGATGAGCCCAACTAGAGGGATGAAGTAGCTAGTGATAGCTCTTCCCACTGAGAAGGCATAATTATGGCGAAGAGCCAAAACCATTAATATCACCATCCAAATAACAAGAGCCACCGCGCCGAAAAGGTAGAGGATGGAACCAGGAAAGCCCAACAGAGCTCGCAACAGAGCTAAGGGAGGAAAGAACATCACCGGAAGGATGGCGAAGCTCAGCCCACAGGCAAGCCCTGAGTAACTCCCTTGCCCACCGAGCAGGATGGCTACCAGGTGTAAAATCCCCGCACCTAAAAACAGGATTGCCAGGAAACAAGCTACCCAAACAGGCATTACCAGCTCAATACCCACCCTCCCCCGCTCCAGTCTAAATATGGCGCGCACCAGCTCAGGTAAATCGGGCATAAGGGTGAGGGCAAATACCACGGAGACCAATATGCTAAGTAGCACTGCCCATCCCAAGGGTCGTTCTGCAGTTACCCGTTTGAGTCCCGGTGAAGGGGAGGCCAACACCTCATAAATGGTATCAAAAATACTTGGTGACATCTTTCCCCGCCAATTTTGTTGCCCTTATAGTTACCCCTGAGAAACTCCGTATCCGCCTTTCTAATTCTCAGCAGGCCGTCTAAAAAGGCCCCATTGTCATTGCGAGGGCGAAGCCCGCGGCAATCTCCGAGATTGCTTCGCCTTCCGACTTCGTCGAAATGGTCTCGCAATGACACTTTCCGGACAGCCTGTCATGAGGTATCTAGTAGCAGGGCATCGCTTGCCAGCCCTCGAGCACCCTCAAGAAGAGGAGTTGGTCGTTTGATAACTGTGGCTGAGGTGGACTTTCTGGGTGGAAAAAGAAATCAGCTGCCTGCCTCCACAGAGGGGGGGTTTCTTTATATTCCTTTACCACTGGCTGCCTGAGGCCAGCAAGCTTGGCAGCCGCCTTTATGGCTACTTGGAGGCCACCTAATTCATCTACCAGCCCTAACTTCAGGGCTTGCGCCCCAGTGTATGCCTGGCCGGTGGCGAGCTGGCGCACATAGTGGGGATCGAGGTGACGGCCTTCAGCTACCACCTGGATAAACTCCTCATACATCTCATCACACATAGTTTGTAAGACTTGGTATTCCTCCTCGCTGAGTTCGCTGAGCCCCATACCTTTAAGCCGGCCCGATTTTATCGTCTCCATATTGAGCCCCAATTTCTCCAGCAGCCCCTCAATATGGATTACTTGAGTAATTACCCCAATGCTACCGGTAGTGGTTCCCGGATTGGCCACAATCCTATCGGCATAGACAGAGATATAGTAGCCCCCTGAGGCAGCCACATCCCCCATGGAAACGACTACAGGCTTAACAAACTGGCGAATCATAGCAGCAATCTCCTGTGAGGCAGCGACAGCCCCTCCCGGGCTATCAATGCGCAGCACTACCGCCTTCACATTGTTTTCTGCGGTTGCTTTCTCCAGGAGGCTCCCCACTCGGCTGGGAGTAATCCCCGGGATATTCAACAACTCCGATTGAGCTGATTCGGCAATGGAGCCGCTGAGGCGGATCAGAGCTATCTCGCCTTTTCCCCATGCTCCCGCCTGATACTGATAAAACACCCCCTGTGAGGTTAAAACCGCTACGCTCAGTGCTATTATTAGCCATTTGTGCCTACTCATCTTACCTCCTCCTGATACCGAGGCCGTTTATAATATCCTGCAAGAATCTTGGCACAAATCCTCCCGTGATGGGAGAGGGTGAATTTTGCGGTTAACTACAAACAGCCTGATATTCGATGAACTTGGCGATGGCATTAGCTGCACGGCCAATGGTAGGGTAAACAGGAATTTTTGCTTCCACAAACCTTTTTTGGATACTATAGAGCATATTCAGCCCTTGGGAGGTGCCAAATGACTGAAGGATAACAGCTAGTGGTTTTCGGATTTTGTTGCCCGCCTCAAGCAGAGAATCGATTATCCCCTCAAGTATGCTTTGCCCCTGCCATTGGGCAGCGAGTTCTATCACCGCGTGAGCGAGCAAAAAATCGATCTTCTCCCAGCCGGCTACCAACTCCAAGGTACGCATAAAATGCTCCGGGTTCCATATTTGGACGGTGTCCACCGGATTTCCCAAACTTGAGCCAGCTAAAGGGGTGAATTGCTTTAACCTCTCCCGAAGCTCTGGGGGTAAAGGAGGAACAATGAGACCATTAGCCTCGCAAGCGTCAGCAGCTTGAACACTAGCCCCTCCCCCAGCACCAACAATGCCTACATTGGGCGACTTTATCTTGGGGAAATAAATGAACGGCAGGGTGGTATCGATAAGTTCATCTAAGCTCCCTACCCGGATCACCCCTGTCTGGTGAAATAGCGTCTCCCATATCGGCTCTCTGCCGGCCAAGGCTCCAGTATGGGAGGCGGCGGCTCTCCTCCCTGCTTCTGTTCGCCCCCCTTTAAACATTATCACCGGCTTTGCCCGGGCGGCTTTATTAACCACGCTCATAAAGCGTTGCCCCTCCTTGATCCCTTCTATATAGGCAGTGATCAATTCAGTCTCGGGGTCATCAGCCAAATATTCCAAAAAGTCTGATTCATTAAGGTCGCAGGCATTGCCGAAGCTGATTACCTTGCTAAAAGAGAGGCCGCGCAGGGAGCCATTACTAACTAAAGTCCAGGCATGTCCTCCACTCTGGACTAAAGAGCCTACCGGACCCCCTCTTTTGGAGAACCTGGCTCGAGCGAAGGCTAGTCCCCCCCTAGGGTAGTGAAGTCCAATGCAATTTGGCCCGATAACTCGCAGGCCCAGGTGGCGGGCTTTTCGCACTAACTCCTCCTCAAGCTTTCTCCCCTCCTCTTCTCCGGTCTCACTGAAACCGGCAGAATAGAGTTGGAGTGTTTTCGCCCCCTTGGCAGCACAATCATCCATAAGCTCTATGGTGGGCTGGGCAGGGATACAAGAGATAACATAATCGATCATCCCGGGAATATCTCTGACCCTGGGATAGGCCTCAAGACCCAAGATTTTATCGGCCTTGGGGTTAACCGGATAGAGTTGACCAGCAAAGTCGAATTCCATCATCCCCTTGAGGTAATCGTACCCCTTTGAGGTTGGATCGGCTGAGGCACCAATAATAGCAATCGCTCTAGGGAAGAAGAGATTATCTAGTGATCTTCGTTCCACTGTCAAGATAACTTCTTTCTCTGGTGATAGCTGATGAACTNNNNCATCGTGGGATAAACCGGGAAACCAGCCGAGGCAAACTCCTGCTGAGCACCAAACATATCGTTGTACATTTCAGGGTGGATACCTGGCTGAACCACGACAGCAACTGGCTTAGCAGAAGCTATGCTTGCCTCTAACATGGCTTTTACCATCAAACCATACATGCTTTGTTCCCCGATATATGAGGGGAAAACATC
>DEIJ01000029.1:0-1033 GCA_002352365.1 Dehalococcoidia bacterium UBA2777
GCCGATATAGTAGAGTGGGACAGCTACTTAACCAGTCAGTATCCCCCGCTATATACCAAGCCTCAAGAGATATGTATTGATTGTCATATGGGCCCATGCAATCTGAAGACGAAAAAAGGCAGGTGCGGCTTGGAGTTTGACTCTTATCAGGCCAAGCTGAGCCTACGAACAGTATGCAGAGGCTGCCTTAGCCAGATAATGGACACCCGTGACCTCTTAAACTATGCCATAAAGGTGTTTGGCAAAGGCAAATCTATTAGTTGGGGCATGCTTCAGGACAGAGCTGATGTGTGCCATCTTCATATGTTTACCGGCATATTTGCCAAAAATCTCGCTGATATGGATAGAGCCCTCTCTTATGTCGAGGAACAACTAAATAAGCTCCTGGTGGCAGGCTTTCAAGGCATAGGAAGGGTGGCTGACTTTGAGGAGATGACTTTCCATGCCGGCTCAGTGTTGCTTGTAGCTCAAGATGTGGCTGAGCTGGTGAAGATGAACTGCTTTGGCTTATCTAATGCCTCCAACTTTGATATAAATAAACTGGAAGATTACCCCTGGATGGTAAACGGTGGCCTGGGCAGCTTGGAGCCAGGGAAGCCAGTGATCGCCTTTGTGGGGGATAACTTCCTCCCCGGCTGGGTGGCAGTAAACTATCTTAAGGAGAAGGGGATCCTTGAGCAAATAGAGATTTGTGGCATTGGCCCGGCAGGTGATGACATAGCCCGATTCTATGACAGGTGCCGCGTCATTACCGGAATGGTCAAAGCAAGCAAGACGATAAGGAGTGGCTTTGCCGATGTCATTGTGGCCAGTAGCTCCTGCATAAGCTTTGATATACTCTCAGATGCCAAAAGTGTAGATAGCAGGCTGATCTGGATAGGCAAAGAGAGGAATGTTGGATTACCTGATCGGATAGATGACCCGGTGGATAAGATTGTGACGGACTTAATCTCTGGAGCACCTGGGGCATGGATCAGAGATTGTGAGAAGGCGGGTGAGGTAGCGGTTAAGGCAGCGCAGGGAATAAAGCGAA
>DEIJ01000029.1:1082-2595 GCA_002352365.1 Dehalococcoidia bacterium UBA2777
TGTCGGGAAGATTGTGATCTTTGCTTTAATGTCTGCCCCAATAGCTTGATGTTAGGTAAAGCAGTGAGGAAGGTGAAGGAAGATGGTCTTGCGGCGCTAACACAGATAGAGAGAGGTTGCTACCTATGTGGCAAGTGTGAGGAGGCATGTCCTCAAGAGATCAGCCTGCTTGACATGATAGTGGCATCCTTGGGGAAGCGAGTGCCAGAGGACAAGTTTGTGATGAGGGCGGGAAGGGGCTCAGCATGTAGGACAGAGTCGATGGGAGGATTCTGGGGCATGGGTGTGGGTAATGCCCCCGGTTGGTATCATGTCTTAGGTTGTGGTGATGCCAAAAGTGTGGAGGATATCGGTTGGATTGTCGATGAACTGGCCAGGCATAACTGCATTGTCCATGTTGCTGGCTGCGCTGCTGCTGAAGTTGGCCGGTACTTTAAAGAGGAGGAGGGGAAATTCCTCTTTGAGATATATGGTGGCGAGGTTGCAGCAAGAAATGTAGTAAACCACGGGGGGTGTACTGCCTGTGCTCACATTCTTGACCAGGGGATGAAGTGGTCTCGCACTGGCGCAGGTATCCCCTGCTACGCCAACTTCGGCGCTATAGCGGATTGCTACCACAATCTCGTTTCGCAACCCTTGCTGGTGTGGGGTGCTCTCCCTGAGAGGATGCAGGCTATAGTGGCAGCCTGGGCTCGAGCTGGCTCACCGGTTGTCGTCGGCCCAGCTTCTGCTTTTGGCTGGAAACGATACCTGCTGGGGAATAAATGGGACTGGGAGAAGTGGTGGTCATATTTATCGCTGGGGACTGGGGGGCGTGAGAGTAAACTGCACGAGCCGGCACCAAAGCACATGATTATCCCAGTGGAGACAAAGGAAGAGGCAGTAGCTACGCTCACTTTCCTAACGAATAAAGGTGTAAGCGTTTTTGACGCCCGGAGTGCTAGTTTAGAGACCTATACAGAATTTTATACTAGGGCATTTGGTGAATATCCCGACGAGTGGCATTTATTTGTCAGGAGCGATCTCGACTTGCCTCAGAGATACAAGCCCACAATGATTAAGAAGCTACGGGAGGAACATGGTTGGGAGATAGAGCGGATGAGGGTAAAGAAGCAGACCTTGCCTGATGGCAGACTGGTGAGCAGAGAGGAGTTCGCTGATCAGTATGGTATATCAAGTGATTTTGCCACAAAGCTCCCCAGGCTCATGGCTAAACCTGTAGGTTGGAGACGGAAGGCTAAGCCACAGAGTTAACCTAGCCCTTAGAGTCGCTATGGGTCAGCAGGAAGCAAAAAATGTGAGATTGTCGCTGGGGCGTAATAGCTAGACGATGAGGGTGCTAAGGGAAGGAGATGAGATAAGCAAGTTGAAGGAAGAAAAGGCAAAATCTGTTGATGAGGTATCTGAGGATGAAAAACGTTGGAAAGGACCAAGGATTTGATTTAAGGAGGCGGGAAGAATGCAGAAACGATTAAAGAAGATGGCAGTTGGTCTTGTAGCAGTGGGGCTTTGC
>DEIJ01000140.1 GCA_002352365.1 Dehalococcoidia bacterium UBA2777
GTCGGCATCCTGAGCTCTTCCCCCTAGAGGTAAATACTGCCGAGTTTGGAGAACTGGTAAGAGTACCAGGGATTGGGCCACGCACTGCATGGCACCTGTTGAAGATGCGGGCAAAAAATAAACTCAAAAGTGCCGCTGAGTTAAGGCTAGCAGGAACTCGCTTAAGGCCTGCCGCGCCGTTCATTCTAGTTGGAGGGCAAAAGGTAGAGCAGGCTACCCAGCCTGAACAAAATTCTTGCCTGAGCTTGTTTTGGTGACGAAATTCCTACGGGGGTCAAATTGCGGCTGGGGTGTAGCTCAGACACTTGACAATTCAGCTATAAACAGTTTATAGTTCAACTAATAAATTGAAAGGAGGTGATTTGAATGGAGGCTTACTGCTTTAAAGACAGAAAGAAGGTGCAAATTAAGAATCCACAGCAGGTAATCTTGAAGAACGGCAGGCCAGCAACCAAGGGAGTATGCCCCATATGCGGCACACAGGTGTATAGAATTGGGAAAGCCTAAGATGGTACTAGGCGCTGTCTTAATCTAGGCGAATGCAGTCTATCTAGTAAATTGAGAGGTTTAATAGTGTCTGATTAGCTTATTTTTCTGGCTCTAAAGCGGCGCGGCGGGCGATGGCAGTAGCAAGCGAGAAGGCAAATGGGTGATTTTGGCCCTGAGCGCTCAAGATTATTCCCCCAAAAGGAGTAGTGGCCAGTTTTGAGGTGGAGACGGGATAGCCTGGTGAAGGGGTTGTTGATTATGCTAAGGAAACAGGCATCGACCTCATTGCTGTGTTCACACTTGGGTGTTCAGGGGTAAGCCGCTGGGTGGTGGGTATTGGTGATAAGGTGGTTCAGGTCACAAATATCGACCTATTGCTAATCAAAGTTGATACATAAATTGAGTTAGAGGGAAGGTTACTATGAGTCAGATAAATGTAGCCATAATAGGAGTAGGGAATTGTGCCTCATCTTTAGTTCAGGGGGTTTACTATTATCGCAATGTAAGGGATGATGAGTTTATCCCCGGGTTAATGCATCCTAACCTTGGGGGGTATCATATCGGTGATATTCAATTTGTTGCTGCTTTTGATATCGACCAGAACAAGGTGGGGAAGGATCTTGCTCAGGCCATCTTCACCCCGCCTAATAACACCATCAAGTTCTGTGAAGTGCCCCCCACAGGAGTAAAGGTGGAAAGGGGCATGACACATGATGGGTTAGGTAAATATCTCTCTCAAATCATTACAAAGGCTCCTGGCTCCACAGCAGATATTGTGAGCATCCTTCGAGAAACCAAAACCGATATGGTGATTAACTACCTTCCCGTAGGTAGTGAAGAGGCAACCAAATGGTATGTAGAACAGATTCTCCAGGCTGGTTGTGCCTTTATTAACTGTATCCCGGTATTCATTGCTCGGGAGGATTATTGGCAGAAGCGATTCAGTGACCGGGGGCTACCTATAATTGGTGATGATGTCAAATCTCAAGTGGGGGCCACCATTATCCATCGGGTGCTCACCAGGCTGTTTCAAGACAGAGGGGTTAAACTTGAGCAAACCTATCAACTAAATTTTGGAGGTAACACAGACTTCTACAACATGCTGGAACGGGAGAGATTAGAGTCGAAGAGGATTTCTAAGACTTCAGCAGTTACTTCCCAGTTAGATTATGAACTCGATCATGATTGTATTCATATTGGGCCCAGCGATTATGTACCCTGGCTTAGCGACCGCAAGTGGTGTCATATTCGTATGGAAGGACGCACCTTTGGTGATGTTCCACTAAATCTTGAGCTTAAGTTGGAGGTGTGGGATAGTCCTAATTCTGCCGGGGTAGTTGTCGATGCCGTGAGATGCTGCAAATTGGCTCTAGATAGAGAAATCGGCGGGGCACTCATTGCCCCTTGTGCCTATTTTATGAAGTCGCCTCCTCTTCAATACACCGATGAGGAAGCCCGAAGGATGGTGAAGGAATTTATCGCTGGGAGCAATATTGAGACGCACCCATCAAAAGAGGGTTAAATCATTGTTTAATGGTAGTGGTCGGACTCCTTAAGGGCAGCAGACAGTTTTCTCTTGAGGGTTGCCATCATGAAGATTGCCTTGGTTTCCCCTTATGATTATGCTTGTCCCGGTGGAGTTAACACTCACATCTCCGGTCTCGCCTGCCAGTTTGCTAAGATGGGACATCAGGTGAGAATCCTTGCTCCTTGCTCTAATAGGAAGGCTCTCACTCGAGATCAAGACATTATCCCCGTGGGGAAGACAATCCCCTTCCCATCCAATGGTTCTATCGCCCGGGTTACCCTATCGGGGTGGCTGATGCCCAAGGTGAAGAAGGTACTGGAGGAAGAGAGGTTTGACATTATCCACCTTCACGAACCTTTTTGCCCCATGTTGCCTTGGATCGTGCTTCGCTTATCCAATTCGATCAATGTGGGCACATTCCATGCTTATTATGAGCGCTCCAGAGGATATTGGGTGGGGAGGCCCTTCCTTAACCAGTTCCTTGATAGGCTTGATGGCAAGATTGCTGTCTCTGAGCCGGCACTGAGATGCATTACCAGGTATTTCCCCGGCCATTACCGCCTGATTCCCCACGGCATTGACTTGGAGAACTTCGCTGCTGAGACTTCTCCCATGGAGCAATTCTGTGATGGCAAGTTGAATATCCTCTTCGTCAGTCGTCTGGAGAAGCGCAAAGGATTAGGTTATTTGCTCCAGGCTTATGAACAAGTTAAGCGGGAATATCCTTACTTGAGGCTTATTGTAGTTGGCCCTGATGGAGGACTGCGCCGAAGTTATGAAAAGCGAATTAAGGAGAGGAAACTGCCCGATGTAGTTTTTGCTGGATATGTCTCCTCTGCCGATTTGCCCCGATATTATCACACTGCTGACATCTTCTGTGCCCCAGCAGTGGGTAAAGAAAGCTTTGGTATTATCTTACTGGAAGCAATGGCCACCGGCAAACCCATCATTGCTTCAAACATCGGCGGATATGCTAGAGTGGTAACTCATGGTGTCGAAGGGCTACTCGTGCCCCCCAAGGATGAACAGGCGCTAGCCCAGGCTCTTTTCCGCCTTGTTGACGACCAAGGCCTGCGACAGCAGATGGGTGCTAAGGGAAGGATCAAGACCGAAGAGCATAGTTGGCAGAGTATTGCACAAAGGACACTAGATTACTATACTGAATTATCTGGGGGAGAGGTAAAAAGTTAATGAATCTATCCCAAGTTCGGCACAGCGCAGCGCAGCGTTCTACCCAGCCTGTGGTCAGGATTTTAAGCAGAACAAGACTGACCCCTAATGTGCTAACCCTGTTGGGTTTCGTGTGGAGCCTGATTGCTGCTGTGGTGATTGCCAAGGGGTATTTATTTGGCGGTGGGCTGTTGGTGCTTTTTTCCGGAGCCTTTGACCTATTCGATGGAGCGCTAGCCCGGGCTAAAGGACAGAGTACAACATTTGGTGCCTTCCTCGATTCTACTCTCGACCGTCTCTCTGAGGCGGCGCTGCTTTTGGGGCTGCTGTATTGGTGTGTGGCTCAGCCGTCAACCTTGGAGATGTGGCTCATCTTTATTACTCTTGTCGGTTCGGCCTCGGTCAGCTACACCAGAGCCAGGGCGGAGAGTTTAGGAATGAAATGTGAAGTAGGGATATTCACTCGACCGGAAAGGGTCGTTGTGCTTGGCTTAGGACTTCTTGCTGGAATTCATGGCGTTCTCATTGCCCTATGGATAATGGCGATACTCACCTTGGTAACCCTGATGCAGCGCATCATCTGTGTATGGCAACAGGCACAAAAAGGAGGTGAAAAACTATGAGTGACGACACCTTTCAATGGAGCTCTGTGGTGGTGGCTATTCTCGCCCTTGCCTTAATAGTTTTGGGAGCTATCGGGCTACTGCCTGGCTGGACCATTGCCATCGGGGTTATTGGTGGGCTGGGCGGCTTTATCAGCCTGCTTCACTACTGGGGTAAAGCCTACATGAGCAAAGAGTAATTCAGATGCCTGTGATAGCTGTTATTGGTGCCCAGTGGGGGGATGAGGGGAAAGGCAAGATTATCGACTTGCTTGCCGAAAAGGCAGATGTGGTAGCTCGCTTTTCAGGGGGCCCTAATGCCGGGCATACTGTGGTTAACCCCTACGGTGAGTTCAGGTTGCATCTCGTCCCCTCGGGTATTTTTTATCCCTATGTTCTCTGTCTTATTGGTAATGGTGTGGTGGTCTCCCCTTCAGTACTCTGGGAAGAAATCGAGCAGCTAAGGGCCCATGGGGTGGATACTTCCAGACTGTTTATTAGTCAGCGGGCTCACCTAATCATGCCGTATCATCTCCTGCTGGATAAACTGGAGGAGGAGTCGCGGGGTAAAAAAGCCCTAGGCACTACAAGAAGCGGAGTAGGCCCTGCCTATGTAGATAAGGTTGCCCGCTTGGGAATTCGGATGGAAGACCTTTTGGATAAGGAGAATCTGCATCATCGGCTTCAGATGGTATTGGAGCAGAAGAATGCTATCTTGACGAAGGTATATGGAGTGCCTCCCTTATTCTTAGAGGAGGTTTATCAGCAATGTTGTCAACATGGGGAAAGCCTTGGCCAATTTATTCGTCAGATTGATCCCTTAGTGCAGCAAGCAGTGGAAAGGAAGGAAAAAATTTTGCTAGAGGGGGCACAAGGAAGTCTCCTTGATATCGACTTTGGCACCTATCCTTATGTTACCTCCTCCTCATCAACAGCCGGAGGGGGCTGCGTCGGGTTAGGGTTAAGCCCTACTAAAGTTGATCACATCTTTGGAGTGTTTAAATCGTATATTACTAGGGTGGGGGGTGGCCCAATGCCCACCGAACTTAGGGATGAGACTGGCGAGCTGATTCGCGGGCGAGCTCATGAGTATGGTGCCACCACAGGGAGGCCCCGCCGTTGTGGCTGGTTTGATGCTGTGGCAGCGCGCTTCAGCGCTCAGATCAATGGCTTTAGTGGGGCAATTCTCACCCGGCTTGATATTCTTGACACTTTCGCCTCTATCAAGATTTGCACTGGCTACAAAGTTGATAGCGACAAGCTAAATTACTTCCCCTCCAGTGCGGTGGTTCTGGAAAAATGCCAACCTATTTATGAAGAGCTACCTGGCTGGCAATCTCCAATAGATCACCTGCACCATTTTGACCAGCTCCCCCCTCAGGCTCAATCTTATGTAAAACAGTTGGAAGAGCTTATTGGTTGTCCTATTGTGCTTATTTCCGTGGGGCCAAGACGCGAGCAAGCTATTGAACTGAGACCTTTGTGGTAAGCTATTCCTCTTGAGAACCCATTTTTTCAGGGGTAACCAAGCAATATGGAGCGGGTAATATCAGCCAAACTCAAGGAGGAGGATGTTGTCCTTGATGCTAACCTTCGCCCCAGGTGCTTTGTTGAGTATATCGGCCAGGAAAAGATCAAAGAAAACCTGAGGATAGCTATTGCTGCTGCTCAAAAGAGGGGAGAGGGGCTAGATCATATCCTTCTTTACGGGCCACCGGGTTTGGGGAAGACCACTCTGGCTCATGTTATCGCCGCTGAGATGGGGATTAACATTAAAATCACCTCTGGTCCGGCTATAGAGCGTTCCGGTGACTTAGCTGCTATCCTGACCAATCTCCATCAAGAAGACATCCTGTTCATCGATGAGATTCACCGTCTCAGCCGTGTAGTAGAAGAGGTGCTCTACCCGGCTATGGAGGACTTCGCCCTAGATCTCATGATTGGCAAAGGAGCTGGGGCTAGAAGCCTACGTCTCCATCTTCCTCACTTCACCCTTGTTGGAGCTACCACCCGCTTTGCCCCGCTCAGCCCCCCCCTGAGGGACCGATTTGGCGCTGTCTATCGCCTTGACTTCTATGACCAGAAGGCTATGGAGGCTATTGTAAGCCGTTCAGCCCGCATCCTTAAGGTGGAAGTGGCTGAAGGCGGAGTAGAAGAGATCGCTCGCCGGGCTCGGGGAACCCCTCGAGTAGCTAATCGATTGCTCAAACGGGTGCGAGATTATGCTCAGGTAATGGCAGAAGGATTGATTACTGAAGTAGTGGCTGAGGAAGCTTTGGCGAGACTCGAGGTGGACAGAGTGGGCCTGGATGAGGTCGACCATAGGATACTGAACACTATCATCAAAAAGTTTGCTGGTGGTCCGGTAGGCCTGGAGACTATTGCTGCTGCTATCAGCGAAGAGCCGGATACTATTATGGATGTCTATGAGCCTTATCTGCTTCAGTTAGCTTTCTTGGAACGAACCCCTCGAGGCAGAGTTGCCACCCGGCTTGCCTATGAGCACTTAGGCTTACCTTACCAAAAGGGTCATCAACAAAGCTTATGGGGGAAAAGTAAAGGTTAAAAGCCTATCATTGGTTTTGGCTCTTGTTGCCCTCATCCTTGGGCCAAGTTGTGCCCCAGCTTCTCACCCAGCTACACTAAGGGTGATAGAGGTGAAAGATGGTGATACTATTGTCGTTGAGGGAGGACAGCGAGTTCGCTATATTGGCATTGATGCCCCGGAGATTTACCCTAAAGTGGAGCCACTTGGCATAGAGGCATGGCAGGCTAACAGAGCACTGGTCGAGGGGAAAATAGTTCGCCTCGAGGAGGATGTCTCAGATAAGGATAAATATGGCCGATTGTTGCGTTATGTCTATGTGGATCATACTTGCGTCAATGTCGAGCTAGTGAAGCGAGGTTTGGCTTGCGTTTACCCTGAATCTTGGTTCCCTGATAATAAGTACTACCACCAATTGAAACAGGCAGAGACAGAAGCCAAGGATGAGGGGAGGGGATTATGGGAGAACAAGATTTTTAGGCAGGAGAGACAGTGAAGCATCGTATCATGCTCACTTTCCCTTCCGAACTAGCTACAGAACCGGTCATCTATAACCTTGGCATGCAATTTGGAGTGGTAACTAATATTTATCGGGCTGCCATAACCGAGGACATTGGCTGGATGATATTGGAGCTGGAGGGGGAAGAGGAGGATATCGAGCATGGAGTTGCCTGGGTAATTGGCAAAGGGGTTAGGGTTGAGTCGCTCGGTGACGATGAGGTGAGGGGCTGAGGCGGCCGCTTATGTTATACTGCGTGAGGCTAACCATTTTCTCTTCTGAGTTAGTCTCACTTCTTCTGAGGTAGAATGGTAGGGGGCTAGAAACTCATCCTTAAAGCTGGTGAAGGTGCCGCTTAAAATAGCTTCTCTTATCTGCTCCATTAATCTGATAATGAAGTGAAGATTGTGAATGGTAGCCAGCCTATAGGCCAAAAGCTCCTCGCATTTAAACAGGTGATGCAGATAAGCTGCTGAGAAGGTGCGGCAGGTATAGCAGTTACATCCCCAATCAGGCGCTCTATCCTGCATTCTCCAGCAAGAATTTCTTATATTTACCCTGCCCTGGGGGGTAAGTAGAGCCCCATTGCGAGCGATACGGGTGGGCAGGGCAGAATCAAAGATGTCGATTCCCAAAGCTACGCATTCTAGCAGGTCCTCAGGTGAGCCCACTCCCATAAGATAACGTGGCTTATCTTCAGGAAGATAAGCTGTTGTTTCGGCTAGGATGGTGAGCATCACTTGTTTTGTCTCTCCCAAGCTTAAGCCACCAATAGCATAACCAGGAAATCCTAATGAGGCCAAAAGCTTAGCCGATTCTTGGCGTAACTGGGGGAAGATCCCTCCTTGCACAATGCCATACAGAGCTTGATCCTTACGCTGCTGACTTCGCTGGCATCGTTGGGCCCAGCGATGAGTTCTTTCCATTGCTTCTCGCACCTCGGTTACCGTCTCACCATAGGGGCATTGATCAAAAGTCATCATGATATCGCTGCCGAGTCTTTCTTGAAGTTGAATCATCAGCTCGGGGGTTAGGAAATGCTCACTGCCATCGATATGGGATGTGAAGACTACCCCCTGTTCACTAACTCGACATAAAGATGCCAAGCTAAACAATTGGTAGCCACCGCTATCAGTAAGGATAGGTCCATCCCAGGAGATAAATCGATGTAGCCCGCCCGATTGTTCGATAACCTCAATTCCTGGCCTAAGATAGAGATGATAGGCATTGCCCAATAATATCGTCACCCCCAAATATTTTAGCTCGTCAGGAGTTAAGGTTTTGATCGTGCCCTGGCTCCCTACAGGCAGGAATACGGGGGTAGGCACTATCCCATGAGGGGTGGTGAGCACCCCCGCCCGAGCCTTAGTTTGAGGGCAAGTCTTCACCACCTCAAATCTATGAAACATCACTTTACTCCAAGAGATATGCGGCGATTATTGCTCGCTGCATTTCAGAGACGCCGACGTAAATCTCGCTGATCTTAGCATCGCGATAGAGGCGCTCTATAGGCAGGCTCTCCATACAACCGTAGGAGCCATGAACTTGCATTCCCAGGCGAGTGACCTCTACTGCCATTTGAGAGCAAAATAGCTTGGCTATTGCCGATTCCTTTCGTATGTCTTCCCCCTGGTTGCGCAGGAAGGCTGTCTGATAAGCCAGCCATCTTCCCGCCTCTATCCGAGAAGCCATCTCAGCCAAAATCCACTGGATGGTGGGCATTTGGGCAATAGGTTTGCCTCTTGCCTTGTGTTGCTGAGCATAATCCAAAGAAAGCTCCAGTGCTGCCTGAGCTACTCCTACCCCTTCTACTGCTACCCCTAATCTTCCCAGGCTTATTGCTGTCAAAAGAACATCGAAGCCCTTCCCCTTCTCACCTAATAGATTTTCTGGGGGTACAACTACCTCGTCCAAATAAATTACTGAGGTTCCTAAGCCCTTAAGCCCCATAGTAGGACATGGCTCTCGCAGCACAAACCCCGGGGAAGAAGTGTCTAATATAAAAGCACTCAGTCTCTTGGTATCATCTTTAGCAAAGAGGAGGGCTAAATTTGCTGCTGGGGCAAGGGCCACGAAATGTTTCTGCCCGGTGATTATATAAGTATTATCGCTCCATCTGGCGGTGGTGGTTATTGCTGCCGGATCAGAACCTGTCTCTGCTTCGGTAAAAGCGATACAGGCTAACTTATTCCCCTTAGCTAGGGGGAAGAGGAATCCCCTTTTCTGCTCCTCACTGCCAAAGCAAAGTAGTGCTTCCTCAGGAACAGTGTTTATCGCCATAATGGCTCCCACAGTCATAGACGCCCCCGAGATCTGCTCCATTGCCAAAGCATAGCTAGTATAACCCGCTCCAATACCGCCATATTGTTCTGGGTAGGGCAATCCCCTAAATCCCAGCCTGCCCATCTCTTCGGCAAGGTCAACGGGAAACTCCCCTCGGTGGTCGATATCTGTTGCCCGAGGCAAAACGGATTTTAGGGCAAATTCCCTGGCCGTTCTTTGCACCATCTTTTCCTGTTCACTGAGGTTAAAGTCCATCAGATTTTACCTTGGCCACAGCAACTGAGCAGCGATTATCACCCGCTGTATTTCTGAGACGCCAACAATAATCTCAGTCATTTTAGCATCTCGATACAAACGCTCGACAGGCAAGGTTTTCTCTGTACCATAGGCACCATGAATCTGCATCGCCATGCGGGTAACATCCACCGCCATCTGGGAAGCGAAAAGCTTGGCTACTGCCGTTTCCCATTGGATACTTTTGCCTTGATCGCGGAGGAAGGCAGTTCGATAAACTAGCCACCGGCTTGCCTCTAACCGAGAAGCCATCTCGGCCAGAAGCCACTGTATGGTGGGCATCTGGGCAATCGCCTGGTCATAGGCGGTACGTTGCTTGGCGTAATCGATAGACAGATCAATTGCTGCCTGGGCAACGCCAAGACAGGCAATAGCCACACTCAGCCTCTCCATACTCGCCCCCTCAAGCAGAAGGTGATAACCTTTACCTTTCTCGCCAAGTAGGCTCTCCTTAGGCACCCGGATTTCACTAAGGTATAAGGGTGAGCTTCCTAGCCCCCTTGCCCCCATGAAGTCATGAGGCTCCCCTACGGTGAAGCCAGGGAATGAGGTATCAACAAGGAAGGCACTTACCCTCCCCGTTTCATCCTTAGCAAACACAATTGCCAAAGAGGCCACCGGGGCAAAGGAGATGAAGCTTTTCTCTCCGCTGATAAGATAATCATCACCTTGGAGCACAGCCTGGGTAGCTATAGCCTTAGGGTTAGAACCGGTAGCTGGCTCGGTGAAGGCCCAACAGCAAAACATGTCCCCATTAATCAAGGGGATTAAAAAGCGGCGCTTTTGTTCCTCATTGCCGAATTGTAACAGCGTCCCCCCAATGCTAGCGCCAAGTGCCGCAATTGCTCCCACTGCCAGTGAGGCTTGGCAAATTTGCTCTACTACTAAGGCGAGCCCGGTATAACCTGCTCCACTACCACCATGCTCGGGGGGGAATGGCAGACTATAATACCCCAAGCTGCCCATTTCTTTGGCAAGTTCTAAAGGGAACTTAGCACTGCGGTCAATTTCCCCAGCCTGTGGCTTGACTCGACTTTGGGCGAACTCTCTCGCCGACCTTTGGAGCATTTTCTCCTGTTCACTAAAGCTGAAGTCCATTTGATTTCACCTCCGAAAAGCATTACTTGCCAAGAGGACACAACTCGCATCCCGAGCGGCGCAAAAATTCTTGTACAGGTGAATCAATCCCTGCTGGCGTAGTGCCGAACTTACCAATCTAGGGTTAGCTTCAATCTGCTTCGCCATATGGCGGGTTCTCCAATTCTTCCCCAACCGGGATAACTATAGTATAGCGAGACGGCTTGTTCATTAAGGTGAGGTTGGGAGTCAGTCTTTGCCCAGGTAGTAACCCTGCAATACCAAAAAGCAAAGCCCGAATGGTAGTGAGGAGGCTTTGCCCTCCCTGCTCATCAACCAGCCCGGGCAAAACGGATAGTGGTAGCCTATGAGCTAGTTGCCTGAAAGGCTGCTTATTCTTAGCATAGCCTAAAGCTACCATGATGCCCTTACAAAGTACCTGATCTGCTTGGAGGGTTTCAAGTTCGGCTCTAAATTGTTCGGCATGAAAGCAGAAGCGCTCCTCTCCAGCTTTATCGAGAAGTTTGCCCATTTTGCAGCCGGGTTTCTGGGCTAGTTTGGTTATCCCACATCACTACATGTAATATCACTCCGTTGTAGCTAGGATCGCAATGATGCCCATGAGCCTGCCAATCGCTCGATTTAATATGAAGTTCGACATCTCCCCGAAGCAGCCCTCGCTCAGTGGTAATAATGGCATCAACGAAGCCAGGTCCGCTATCGCTGTTTTCTTCCCCGGGATAAATTACCTGGAGCTTTTCCTATCCCAGGCATCTGACTACTTTATTTACCCCAGACTTGTCTTTGTTAATTTTCACGGCGTATCACTTTATCCCCATGTATTCTAACCTAGCAGTTGCTCGCTTGCAAGACTAAGTGCCCTATTCTAACCCACCGTAATTCTTTCATTTTTGGTGATTGGTTGCCAAGCTCATATTCGATGGGAGGGTTTTGGCAAAGCTGAGGAGAACCTCATCCACCAACTTTGAAAGAATCACCCAGGGGTATTGACATTGGGATAGGATTTTATTACAATATTGCAATTGAAACTCATTAGCCTCAGTGAAGCTAGGAGATGGCTACGCCTTTTGAGTTGCTATGATCTTGGGTTAAATGAAGAAGGCTCATTTAACACATATTCAAAAATGAAGCCAAGAGCGGCTGGCTGGATTGGGGTGAAGATCCGAATTCTGAACTTGAATCTGGGGCAAAATCAAACAGCCGCTTCGGTGAAGAAGGAGGTTAACAGTGAGAAAGTTAATAGGTAAGTCGGTTGGTTTGCTGGTAGTGGCTGCCCTGTTACTTAGTTCATCCCCCACTTTTGCCGCGCCAATGCCTGAGAAAAAGATTGGTGTGCTCTTGATCGGTTTCGGTGAGCCAGAGAAGTATGATGCTGATGCCTATGTTGGCTGGAAGAATTTCCTCTCAAATTATATGTCCGCAGGGATGAGGATGATGGGGATGTCCTTCATGTATCCCCTGGTCAAGGAGATGATGTTACCCATGTTAGATGGCGGCACTTTGCTGGTGGATAAAGACGATCCTTTTGCCTCCGGACCCAAGGAACACCCCAATTTGATAGATGCCTGGGGGAGGCCGTACCGGGGCAAAGACTATCGCTGGGTTTCTATACCTGAAGGGGAGTTCCCCATGCTGGGGCCACTATTCTCTTATTACCTGGCAACTGATGGCCGCGGTGCGGGTGAATCCGACTTCTGGGAATATTTTGGCCTAATGATGTATGGCTATTATCAGTATATGGATAATCACAATCCGGGTGATGAGAGGGAGCTCGGGCTCATGGATGAGGTAGAGGCAAAGCTGAGGCAGAAATACGGGGACAAGATCATTATCGGGCGCGGTTTTGGCGCTGCTCGGCCTGGCTTCCCTGATTTTAGGGCAGCAGCGGAGGAATTGGTGAACCAGGGGGTGACCGATCTGGTACTAGCCGAGGCATATATTTGTTTCTCGGAGTTTGAGCACCCAGCGACGGAAATCGAGCAATATCTTGAAGAGAAGGGGTTGGATGTCAACATCGTCATCGCTGATCAGATAGGTGGCACAAGGCCATTCAGCTTGGGGGTAGCTAAGAAAGTTGCCGAGGAGCTCCAGAATATTCCCCAAGACTCCGATGTGGTGATCTTCCTTTCTCATCATGGGATGATGAATTTCAACATGTCTCTTTGGGGTATAGGCTATGACTGGACAAAAGAGCCTTATCATTACCGTGCTAAGGTAGCCTTTGAGGGGGCAAAGAAAGCAATCTCCGATCTCGATGTAGTAAAAGATTGGCAAGGGAAGATTGATGTGTGGCAGATATACGCCGAGTTCGTAGAGGGGATAATGGACCCAGGTGATGCTATCCTCAGTGTAGAGGAGGCAGCGGAGATCGCCTCAAAGCAAGGTTACCGATATTGTATAGATATTCCCTATGAGGTGGGAAATTCGGGGTTTGAAACCTTGATAGGGCTAAGAGGATGCTGGGGAATAGAGCCTCCGAGTTGGCAGGAATATTATGAGTCAGGGCTCAGAAAGTATCGCTCAACAACTAGGTATGATGGGATAAAGGTGATCATCACTGATGGGTGGATCGATGGGGCTGTTGAGGGATACTATAAGCAGGTCTTGAGGGCCATCGATAGCATTTAAACAATCTAGGGAGGGTTAGCTATGATAGCTTTGATCTTTGCCAGTAAAATTCTAATGATGTTAGGTATGGCAGCTTTTTTGACTATCGACTCATTGAACATGATTTTGTCCACTATATCTAGCCGGGGGCTGGAGATGATGCTCACCTTAATCGGCCTCATATCCCCAATTTTGGGAAGTCTGGGCGTATAGCAGGCTAACAAATTGGGGAATAAACCCTAATGGGCGGGTGCCCACCAGCGAAT
>DEIJ01000141.1:0-1100 GCA_002352365.1 Dehalococcoidia bacterium UBA2777
GAAGTATAGCACTTGGGGGTTAAGATTGGGGTTAATAAGGTTAAGGAAATGGTTAAGAAAGGTTAAGAAATGGTTAAGAGAGGGAATTGTGAGGAATTCGGCAACCAACTATAGATCCCCCCAAAGCTTTACTATTAGAGCCTGGATACCCCCAAATTTATGGTCTCCCCCCATGATTTCGTATAAAGTCCCTCTCCCTTGATGGGAGAGGGTCAGAACTTCCTTTGTCAAGCTCCCGGTGCGCATTTGATGATCTTTAAGAGAGTTATCGGGTTAGGTAATCGCTCGTATCTTAACCGACCCCCGTTCTAATCGAGCTTGATAGAAGCACTGCCCTTCTTGAAGCATTTTCCACACGATCGCTGCCCATCGATTGGCTAGGGCGCGGTACGCTCGAGATGCCTTATGTCCCAATTTCATCTGTCTTTTGAAGTAGTCCTTGGCCCAGGTGCACCTCTTTACGCTTTCCCGCGCCAGATTCTGAAAGGCATCCCTAAGATGCTTGTTGCACTGCCAGCGGAAGTAAACCACAGTGCTCTTGCCACTCCTCCTGGTTACTGGAGCTGTGCCAGCATTGCTCTGCAAATCTCTGCAGGTAGGATACCGAGAGCCATTGCTTCCTAATTCCCCATTCAATCTGGCAGCGGTTATCTCACCCGTGGGAAGGCTAGAGAATATCTCATGAGCAGGGTTCTGCTTGAACACTGAGGCTATGTTCTTCTCCAGCATTTCAATCTGCGCTAATAGCGAGCGTAGTACTGGAATGAAGCTAGCTTCTACCATCTGATATGCCTCTGCTAACTCCGGGCAAGCCCTCAAGGCTGGCTCTTGGAGAGACTCATATATTGAGGGCACCTTGTGGGGATGAGTGTACTGCTGCTCCCGGAAAAAGTCCTTCAACTCATCGGTGACATGGACATCATGATGATCATCAGCCCAATCGATTCCTACATAGATGCGCTCCATAGAAATTTACCTCCATTATTGCTATAATTTGAGAGGGCTACGGAATAAGGTTTACCTATAGCGGTGCTCGAAGCACGTCTTCCTTTTGACCATTTACTTCGAAAATAGATTCCCCATGTGTCATTGCGACCCTG
>DEIJ01000141.1:1159-7690 GCA_002352365.1 Dehalococcoidia bacterium UBA2777
CTATTTTCATGATTCGCTGGTGGGCACCCGCCCATGGAGGTTTGTTCCGCAGGGATGTGGGGAAGCGCAGTTCCTAACCAGGTGGTCAGTGCCACGGTGAGGGTGAGGCGCTTCCCCCAGATTCCCCCTCATAAATATCCTACATCCTTTCATGAGTTTACTCTATAGGTGAGGGTGAATTTCCCCCTCCCTCTAAGTCCCTCCCACCAGGAGAGGGAGGATTGTGAGGATTTATGCGGTTAACTATAAATTTAAACATGGCTTACTAGAATGGAGCTGAGATAGAGAAGAGATTATGGAAGGGAAAGCTGCCCTGGCCAATTTAAGGATAGTGGATTTCACCTGGGTACTGGCTGGCCCTTATGCCGCTCGAATTCTGGCTGACTATGGGGCCGAGGTGATAAAGATTCAGCCAGTTGCTAAGTGGGGTGACGGTAATATCAGCGGCTACTTTAATACTTGGAATCGCAATAAGCTAAGCCTCAGCCTAAACCTGGGTAAGCCTCAAGGAGTCAAGATCATAAAGAGGCTGATTCAGATAAGCGATGTGGTCATAGAGAACTTCAGCCCTAGAGTAATGTGGAATTGGGGACTGGATTATGCCAGCCTGGCGGAGATAAAGCCTGAGTTGATTATGCTGAGTATGTCTGGGCTGGGGCAGAGCGGGATATGGAAGGATCGCATTGCCTTTGGAGCTACTATTCACGCCTTCTCTGGCCTTACCGCAACCACCACTTTCCCCGGACAACCCCCCATGGGGTTAGGATATTCCTATGCTGACCATGTTGCTGGGCTTATGGCTGCTCTGGCTATCCTTGAAGCTGTGGAATATCGCCACCGCAGCGGACAAGGGCAATACATAGACCTCTCCGAGTTGGAGGCGGCGGCTAGCCTATTAGGAGTGGCTATTTTAGACTATACCGTTAATCACCGGATTACTTCCCCGGTAGGCAATCACCCCTCTTACCTTGCTGCTGCCCCCCATGGCGTCTATCGGTGCAAGGGTGAGGATAGGTGGTGTGCTCTGGCTGTGTTCGATGATACCCAATGGGAAGCATTTTGTGATGTGCTGGGCAACCCTTCGTGGACAAATGAGGAAAGGTTTGCCACTTTATCGAGCCGACTAGATAATCTTGAGGAGCTAGATCGGCTAGTGGAGGGATGGACCTTGGAGCATATCCCTGAGGAGGTAATGGCTTTGCTTCAACAGGCGGGGGTAGCTTGTGGGGTGGTGCAAGATGCCGGTGACCTATCAAGGGACCCTCAGCTTAAGTCAAGAGGCTTCTTTGTACAAGCGGACCACCCTATACTAGGTAAAACCTCTTTTGATGGCAGCCCGATTAAGCTCTCAGCTACTCCAGCTCAATTCCGGCGGGCTGCTCCTCTACTCGGTCAAGATAATGAATATGTGTTGGCAGAGCTACTGGGAATGAGTGAACAGGAGATTGCCAAATATACCGAGGAGGAGGTGTTCGGCTAAACCGTTTACATGCCCCGAGTCATGGCCAGGCGGCCGGTGCGGGCTATCTCCTTAATACCAAAACCACGCAGCAGGTTAAATAGGGACTCGATTTTTTCTTCGTCTCCGGTAACCTCTACAATGAGAGAATCAGGGGAAACATCGACGATATTAGCTCTAAAGATATCCACAATCTGAATAATTTCACTGCGGGTTTGGGAGGTAGCTTTTATCTTAACCAAGGCTAACTCACGATCAACTGTATTCTCTTGAGTAATATCAGATACTCTGATTACCTCGGTGACCTTATCTAACTGCTTTCTCAGTTGCTCCACCGTAGCCGAAGTGCCATCTACTACAATGGTCATCCGGGAGATTCCCCCTTGTTCGGCATGACCTACAGCGAGGCTTTCAATATTGAAGCTACGGCGGCGGAAAAGGCTGGCTACACGGTTAAGCACCCCAGGCTTGTCAGCCACCAAGGCAATTATTGTGTGTTTCGTAGAGAACATTGAACCTGCTCCTTCCCCTTCTAAGGAAGGGTGATTATCTCAGATAGTTGCCTCTGAAAAACTCTGTTTTTCGGGGGGCAGATTTCCTTCCAGCTTTCGGGGCCCCGCCGAATCAGAAATTCGGCTGGGTATAAAAGAGCGAATTCTCATGGGTACTAGATATTGCTCACCCCAAGGTGGAACGAATCAGTAGGAGCTACCATCTCCTTCCTGGGCTCCTCAATAAACTTGCCTAAAGCTGCCCCAGGGGGCACCATGGGATAAACGTTTGCTTCAGGCTCGACCACAAAATCGATCAAGAAAGGGCCTTCGTGCTCCATTGCCTGTTCAATCGCGGGAACCACCTCACTCTTATCCTTCACCCTCAGTCCGGGGAGGCCATAGGCTTCAGCGATTTTCACAAAGTCTGGGCCGGATAAAAATGTGGCCACATAGCGACTTTGGTAGAAAAACTCCTGCCACTGCCTTACCATCCCTAAGAAGCTATTATTGATAATAGCTATTTTGACCGCCGCCCTCTCTTGAACTGCGGTGGCCAATTCCTGAATAGTCATCTGGAAGCCACCATCACCGTCAACACACCAGGTGATCCCCTCTGGACAGCCAATTTTGGCTCCTATTGCCGCTGGTAACCCAAAGCCCATGGTGCCTAAACCCCCAGAGGAGATGAGGCTGTCAGGTTTGTTGTACCGGAAGTACTGCGCTGCCCACATCTGGTTCTGGCCCACCCCGGTGACAATGGTAGCATTACCCCCGGTTACCTGGTAGATTTTGGCGATGACATATTGGGGAGGAAGTCCTTCGCCTTCTTTAACTCTCGTTGTGGAGTGCTCTCGATGCCACTCATTCAACTGGCGGATCCAGTCAACATGGCTCTGAGAGACAATCAGCTTGTTCAATGCTCGGAGCACATTTGTGGCATCACCAACAATGGGGATATCTACCCTCACATTCTTTCCGATCTCAGCAGGATCGATATCAATATGAATAATGCGAGCTTTAGGGGCGAAGCCATCTACCCTGGCGGTAGCCCGGTCATCGAATCTCATCCCGATACTAATAATAACATCGGCTGAATCTACCGCCATATTAGCGCAAGCTGTGCCATGCATTCCCAACATGCCCAAGCTGAGCACGTGAGACTCAGGAAAGGAGCCAATGCCCAATAGAGTAGTGACCACTGGTATTTGGGCCTTTTCCGCCAATTCCTTAAGCTCAGCATATGCCGTGGAGATAGTTACCCCCCTTCCGGCAATGATAACAGGTTGACTTGCTTTGTTGATAAGCTGAGCTGCCTTCTTAATCTGAGCAGGATGCCCGTGCAGCGTTGGCTTATAACCTGGCAGATTTACTTTATCAGGATAATGAAATTCCGCCTGCTCAATAAATACATCCCGTGGTATGTCAATAAGCACCGGCCCCGGCCTCCCGGTTCGGGCGAGATAGAAAGCCTCTTTGATCAGGGTAGCCAGTTCTTCAGCCGAACTTGCCAGATAATTATGCTTGGTGATTGGATGGGTGATGCCGGTAATATCTATCTCCTGGAAGGCATCTTTGCCGATAAAAGCTCTAGCTACCTGACCGGTTATGGCCACCATAGGGGAAGAGTCAAGGTAGGCGGTGGCAATCCCGGTTACCAGATTAGCTGCACCAGGGCCAGAGGTGGCAAAACATACTCCTACCTTCCCTGTGGCCCGGGCATACCCGTCGGCGGCGTGGGCTGCCCCTTGCTCATGACGCACCAGTACGTGGCGTAGTTGAGGATATTGGGGTAAGCTATCATATAGAGGGATGACAGCCCCGCCAGGGAAGCCAAAGATAATCTGTACCCCTTCTCTTACCAGGCTTTCACATACAATTTGGGCGCCACTCAACTTCATTTAGTATTATCCTTCCAAATCTCTGCACAAATCTCCCTCAGTTGAGGCGAGGCAGAGGGATAGAGGAACTTCTCATGGGGTGCCGAAGACTGCACCTGCTGCAGCCTCACCCACTTTTTCAGCATATCGCCTTAAGTAACCGCGGGATACCTTAGGCTCGAAGGGGGGGAGTCCCTCCAGCCGCTTATTTATTTCCGTGTCAGCTAGTTCTACGTCTAAGCTGAACCGGGGGATATCTATTTTTATTATATCCCCGTCTTGGAGAGCAGCTATAGGCCCTCCACTTGCTGCCTCGGGGGAGACATGCCCAATGGCAGCACCACGGCTGGCCCCAGAAAAACGCCCATCGGTGATAAGGGCTACCTTCCCCTCTAAACCCATACCGCTGACAAGCGAGGTGGGGGTTAACATCTCTCTCATTCCCGGCCCTCCCCGCGGCCCCTCATAGCGGATGACGATGACCTCTCCTGGCTGGATAGTCTGCTCGATAATCGCCTGAGTAGCCTCCTCCTCAGAGTTGAACACCCGTGCCCTCCCCTGATAAGAGAGCATCTCGGGGGCTACCGCAGCACTTTTTACCACTGCCCCTAAAGGTGCCAAATTGCCAAAGAGAATAGCAATTCCCCCGCTAGCTGAGTAGGGCTCCGATAGGGGGCGGATAACCTGCCTGTTTTTAACCCCCGCCTCGGCAATATCCTCTCCCAAGGATTTGCCGGAGACTGTTCTCGCCTCCAGATGTAACAACTCAGCCAACTCCTTCATTAACGCCCCAATTCCCCCGGCAAGGTCAACATCCTCAACATGCCAGTCCCCTACCGGGCTGATTTTAACCAGATGGGGTGACCTCTTACTTATCTCATTGACTTGGGAGAGGGGGAAGTCGATTCCTGCCTCGTGAGCTAAAGCGAGAAGATGCAAAACCGAATTGGTGCTTCCCCCCAGTGCCATGTCCACCACAAAAGCATTGGAGATAGACTGCTTGGTGATAATATCAGCGGGGCAGATATCTCTCCTAAGTAGCTCCATAACTTTTCTACCTGCCTCCTTAGCAAGGCGAATACGCCGTGCATCTACTGCGGGGATGGTACCATTGCCCCCCAGGGCCATCCCCAATGCCTCGGTGAGGCAGTTCATAGTGTTGGCAGTAAACATCCCGGCGCAGCTACCGCAGCCAGGGCAGGCGATCTGCTCCAGTTCCTCTAGCTCCGCCTGGCTCATCTCGCCTTTTACCACCTTGCCGACTGCCATAAACACACTACTAAGGTCCACGGGAGATCTATCAGCCCTCAAGTGGCCTGCTAGCATAGGGCCACCGCTGACAAAAATGGCGGGGAGATTCAGCCTCGCTGCTGCCATAAGCATTCCGGGCACAATCTTGTCACAGTTGGGGATAAACACTAAGGCGTCAAAGGCATGAGCCAAGGCCACCGACTCCACTGAATCGGCAATAAGCTCCCGACTGGGCAAGCTATACTTCATACCGGCGTGGTTCATAGCAATGCCGTCACAGATGCCAATAGTGTTGACCTCAAGAGGAGTGCCGCCGGCCTGATGTACTCCGGCTTTCACCGCTTCAGCAATAGTGCCAAGGTGCAGGTGCCCGGGGATAATCTCGTTAAAGCTATTTATAATGCCGATAAAAGGCTGGTCTAATTCCTGCTGAGTCAAACCCAATGCCCGTAGTAGTGCGCGGTGAGGGGCACGCTCAATACCACGCTTTGTGCTATCGCTCTTCATAATTCTCCTTGACGCAGATTACCAAAAGATTTAGAGATGACGGATAACCTCTTGGCTGTGGCGCAACTTGTTGATACAACATAACATAAGCCTTGGTAGCTGTCAAGGGGGAAAGTGGCAGGATAGTAATGTTATGATACATGGTATACAGTTTATAGGGAGATAGAGGGGGTGGGGGAGGTAGTAATATAACTTGCTCAATAGAAGTGGGTAACACTCCTGGTAGAATAGATAAGGTAAATAATGCCCTATCTAGGAAGCTACCCACATGAACAAGTATATCATAGAGAGAAGGAGAGAAGAGCGGGATGAGATTATAGTCCTTTGCAAAATCCCCCTAAATCCCCCTTTAGAAAAGGGGGACTAAGGGGGATTTGACTCTCCCCAACGGCAAGGAGGATTATAAAGAATTTTGCGGATGACTATAGCCTGGTTTAAGAGGTATGAGGAGATAGGGAATATCAGTTGGGTCTCGAGAGAGTTTGGTATATCCCGTAAGACCTTCTACAAGTGGTGGCCTTATTACGCTAAAGAAGGCCTTCCTGGTCTTAAGGATCGCTCTAAACACCCTAAGAGCTATCCCAAGGCCGTGCCTAAGGAAATTGCCCAGCTCATCGTGAAATTGCGTCAAAAAAGCCACTATGGGCCTCGTAGGCTAGCTTTTTACCTTTTAAGCGAGAGAATGGGACTAACTTGAGCGTCTACGGCGTCTATAGGGTGCTGGTGAGGGCGGGATTGGTAAAGCCGAGGAAGGTGGAGAGGAGCCACCGCACCAATGATGAGGAGTTCTACCACCAGAGGGGATTTAGAAAACCTGCCAAGAGGAGGAAGGAATTATCCCGGTTCCTGGATTTCTTTTAGTAACGACGACTTCACTCAGCCCTGGGCTGGATGACACCGCTGAAGAAATTATGGTCTTTCCCAGAGTACCAGGGTGTTACCC
>DEIJ01000097.1 GCA_002352365.1 Dehalococcoidia bacterium UBA2777
AAAGCCTCGGATATAGTAACTGTGGCCGCAAGTGGACTGATGTATCTTTGCGGCGATCCTGATCGGCCTCCTGTTCACACCAGCTTTCCTCAGTCCTACCTTCACGCCGGTGCCGAGGCTGCAGCGGGAACAATGATCGCCCATTACTATCGAGAGCTGAGCGGAGAGGGGCAATGGGTTGATGTGTCAATTCAAGAGAGCACTCTGGGGGCAACAATGAATGCACCATCATTTTGGGATTTAAACCAAGTGATTCTGGAAAGAGCTGGACCTTTCAGGGTGGGACTTAGCTCACAGGCACGGCAGAGATTAATCTGGGAATGCAGAGACGGCTATGTAGCCTTTGCTATTTTTGGCGGGGCTTTCGGAGCACCCACCAACCGCGCCCTGGTGAAATGGATGGATAGCGAAGGGATGGCTTCACAAGATCTTTTGATGATGGATTGGGAATCATTCGATATGGCCACAGCAACTCAACAACAGTTTGATCACTTCGCTCAACCGATCAGCAAATTTTTTCTGTTACACAGTAAACGGGAACTATACCACGGGGCGATAGACCGGGGCATAATGCTTTGCCCGGTGGCCACGATTGAAGATATCGTAGACGATCCCCAGCTTAGGGCCAGGGATTTCTGGGAGGAAGTGGAGCACGCCGAGGTTGGCACTGCTATTACCTATCCTGGGGCATTTATCAAGCCGTCGGACATGTGTGTCAAGATACGGCGCCGTGCCCCGATGGTGGGCGAGCACAACGAGGAAATCTATGGGGGAGAGTTGGGCTTATCCGAACAGGAGCTAGCTCATCTTAGGCAGGATAGGGTTATCTAATGAAGCAAGCTCTTGACGGGATAAAGGTGGCTGATTTCTCCTGGATCGGGGCAGGCCCGTGGACCATCAAGTATCTAGCCGACCACGGCGCCCAGGTGATTCATGTAGAATCAGCTACCCGCCCTGATCTGCTCCGCTCCACCCCCCCCTACAAGGATAGTATTCCCGGCCTTAATCGCAGTGCTTACTTTGCTATTTATAATGACAACAAATACGGAATGAGCCTGAATCTGAATCATCACCAAGTGATGACGGTAGTTAAAAGGATAGTTGCCTGGGCTGATATAGTAGCTGAAAGCTTTGGGCCGGGTAGGATGAAGAAATGGGGGCTTGGCTACGAGCAGCTTAAGGAGATAAGGCCCGACATTATTATGTTTAGCTCAACTCAACAAGGGCAAACCGGTCCTCACAGAGACCAGCCCGGCTTTGGCACCCAACTGACTTCACTGGCTGGTTTTACTCACCTCACCGGCTGGCCTGATCGTCCCCCGGCATTACCCTACGGGGCCTATACGGATTCAATCGCCCCAAAATTTGGGGCAGCAGCAATAATGGCTGCTCTGGATTATCGGCGCCGCACCGGCAAGGGGCAGTACCTCGATCTTTCTCAATATGAAACCGGCTGCCAATTTTTGGCCCCACTTATCCTCGATTATACCACGAGTCAAAAAATAGCCAATAGGATAGGAAATCGCTCACCCTATGGTGCTCCTCACGGAGCCTATCCATGTCGTGGCGGCGACAAGTGGTGTGTTATCGCCATTTTCACCGATAAGGAGTGGGAAAGTCTATGCCAAGCTATGGGTAATCCTCCGTGGACGAAGGAAGCCAGGTTCGGAAGTTCAGTTGGCAGGAAAAATAATCAGGATGAACTGGACAAGTTAATCGGAGGGTGGACAATCAACTTCACCGCTGAAGAGATAGTGGCCAAACTTCAAGCGGCGAAAGTAGCTGCGGGCATAGTCGAGACCTCTGAGGAGGTCTACCTTGACCCGCAGCTTAGACATCGCCACTACTTTGAGGAATTGGAGCACCCTGAAATAGGGAGACACTCCTATCCCCGCCCTGGTTTCAGACTATCTAAGACGCCTAGCCAAATCCATCTGCCAGCTCCTTGCTTGGGAGAGCATACTGAATATGTATGCACCAAAATCCTCGGCATGCCTGATGAGGAGTTTGTGGATTTACTCAATAAAGGTGTTTTCGAGTAGCCCCACACCGAGGTGATTCGACTTTGCTGCTCTACTCTTCATAAACCCCGGGGAATTTCTCCTTTTTTCTGAATTTTAGCGGGTCAGGTTTTTTCTTCTCCCAGAAGGATTGCTTATAATACTTTGCCTCCTCAGTGCCATAATATCTCCATAGGGAATCATACATCATAACCTCAAGCCCGCGTATCTCAGCGCTTATGGTGTTAAAGGCGAATTTAAGGCCTCTGATGGCGCCGGGGCTCTTGGTCAAAATCTCATCACACCATTTATCCACTTCCTCCTCCAGCTTATCAGGAGGCACCACAGCATTAACCAATCCCATCTCTAAGGCTTCTTTGGCGGTATATTGGCGGCAGAGATACCAGATTTCCCGTGCCTTCTTCTCTCCTACCACTCTGGTCAAGTAAGCTGCCCCATAAGCAGAATCGTAACTCCCTACCATAGGGCCGGCTTGCCCCAGGCGAGCTGTCTCTGAGGCTATGGAGAGGTCGCAAAGCTGCTGAAGGACCTGCCCGCCACCTATGGCGAAACCGTTTACCGCAGCAATCACCGGCTTAGGCATCTCCCTTATAAGTGCGTGAACATTGGGGCCTCGAAACATCTCAATACTATAGCCAGCTCCTGCCTCTTTGGCATCCCCCCCAGTGCAGAATGCTTTATCACCAGCCCCAGTGAGAACCACTACCCCAATCTTATCATCATATGCTGCATCTTCAAGTGCCTTCCCCAACTCTTTCATTGTATACGAGGTGAAGGAATTATAAGCCTTAGGTCTATTTATGGTTATCCTGGCCACCCCTGGTCTCTTCTCGTAGATAATGTCGGTGAATTCAAACTCAGCTACTTTCTCCCATTGAGCCATTCTGGGCTTTACCTCCTTTCGTACTAGTTTTATGGATTCCAACACTGTTGGCTAACTTGACGCAATTTTATACTTCTGCCCCGACTAAAGTCAAATCAACAATCTCCACTATCCTCTGGGCAGCCCCAACCCCCTCATAGCAATAATATTACGCATGATCTCAGAGGTGCCAGAAACAAGGGTCACGCTAGGAGAATATAAGTAGGTGCGTAAGATCCACCCTTTAAGGGGTGCCCATTTGGAGTCACTGCTCAGCTGGCCATATGCTCCCAAGATTTGCATTCCTAAATCAGTTACCCGCTGGAATAATTCGGAGCTGAACAACTTCGACATTGAAGCTTCGGATTCAGAGACTAATCCTTTGCCCTGCAACCAGGCAGCGCGATAGGCTATCAGGCGTCCTGCTTCGATTTCAATCGCCATCTCCGCCAGTTTATGGCGAAGTGCTGACTCTCCCGCCAAAGAGTACCCCTGGTGCTTTGTTTCCATGGCATATACAACCAAGTCTTCCAGGATCCGCTTGGCTAAGGCTGCGAATCTAATGCCCGGCCATCCCCTTTCGAAATTCAAGGCAGCCATTATATAGCTCCACCCTTGGTTTTCTTCTCCTACCAGGTTTGTTTTAGGAGTTCGTACCTCATCAAAGAAGACCTCATTGAAGGCGCAAACGCCAATTAGGTCTATTAGCGGACGGATGGTAATACCTTTACTCTTCATGTCTACCAGGAGAAGGCTGATACCTCTATGCCGGGAAGCATCCGGATCTGTTCTGGCTGCCAGCCAGCACCAGCCGGCAACATGAGCGGCACTAGTCCATACCTTTTGCCCACTAATAATGTAGTCATCACCACTGGCTATAGCCCGACACCGAACTGAGGCGAGATCAGAGCCGGCATCAGGCTCACTATACCCGGTGCACCAAAAACTTTCCCCAGCGGCAATCCTTGGCAGGTGCTCTCTCTTTTGTTGTTCACTACCAAACAACATGAGGCAAGGCCCCACCCAGGATACACCACCCACACCCATATCTGTCCCCGGCACTCCGTGATAGGATGTCTCTTCCTGATAGATAAGTTGCTCTATAGTGGAGCGCCCCTGGCCACCATGCTCTTTAGGCCAAGCCAAGGTAAGCCAGCCCCTGGCAGCAAGTTTACGGACTATCGCTTGGGTAAATGGCCAGACCTCATCTGAGTATTCGTCTTCAACAAGCCCTCCCCTCCACCCCGAAGGCAGCTCCTTGGTTATAAATTCCCGAATCTCGTGGCGAAATGCCTCCTCTTGTTCAGTGAACTTGAAATCCATGCTGAGCCTCTTTATGTTCGCCTTCCTCACCGGGAGGCTGCCGCGGGCTACCAAAGTCGGCTATCTACCGCCTATTATACCATCCAAACTTGAAAAAAGATAAACGATGCCTGATAATGAGGAAATCAACGATTCCCCCACCATGTACCTTAAGGGGGGATCATCGGGCAGCTGTGAACCGCTATAGGGTCAGCATTAGAATCGGTACAGCTCATCCTAAGGGGGTGATGCGATGAAGACAAGGATAACCGAATTATTGGGAATAAAATACCCTATTATTCAGGGAGCGATGGCGTGGATTTCCTTCCCTCCTTTGGTAGCGGCTGTTTCCAATGCTGGAGGGTTAGGCATCTTAGGATCGGCATTTATGTCCCCTGATGAGCTAAGTCAGAATATCAGCATGATTAAGCAGCTTACCGACAAGCCCTTTGGGGTAAACTTTGTCCCTGAGAGTCCACAGGTGGATCAGCTATTGAAGGTGGTAGTTGAGGAGAAGGTTGCTGTGGTCAACTATGGTGTAGGTAACCCCAGGAGGATCATTGAGACAGCCAAGCTGCATGGAATAATAACCATACCTACTATGGGGGCGATAAAACATGCCGTGAGAGCAGAGCAAGATGGTGCTGATGCAGTTATCATCCAGGGGACAGAAGCCGGGGGACACTCAAGCTATGTGACTAGTATGGTGCTGGTTCCGCTGGTGGTAGATCGAGTTAAGATTCCAGTGGTAGCTGCTGGTGGCTTCGGTGATGGCCGAGGGCTAGTAGCTGCCTTATCCTTGGGGGCTGAGGGGATCTCTATGGGAACTAGATTCCTCGCCACTAAGGAAAGTCCAGCTCACCCTAAGGTTAAACAGAAGTTGATAGACAGCAGCGAGGAGGATACCATAGTTACTACTCATATTACCGGGCTCAGGGCGCGGGTGATCCGCAATCCATTAGCTGAGGCATTCTTAGGTGTTGGTGAGGATAAAGATCGGAGCAAGCTATTGAGCCTTCCAGGAAAGATGAGAAGAGCATTCATAGAGGGTGATATCGAGCAGGGCACTATCGCTGCAGGTCAGATTTGCGGGATGATCAATGATATACCCAGTTGTCAGGAGCTTATTGAGCGGATTGTTAGTGGGGCAGAAAAAATACTGGAGCAGATGACAGCCAAGATATCGGCTTGATTCGCTTGGTGTACGTTTGGGGGGGTTAAATTCGCCGGGTTGTTTTTTTATCAGGATATTGATTATAATTACACCAAGGGATTATGGAGAGCATCAGGTTTTATACCAAGCCTGAAGTGGTCAATCCATGCCTGGTTGCTGCCTGGCCTGGTATGGGCGGTGTGGCTATAGTAGCAGCGAGGTATTTGGCGGAAAAACTAGCTGCCGAGCAGTTTGCTAGAATCGAGCCAGAGGAATTTTTCGATCTAAATGTGACCCCCGTTAAGGACAGCATAATAGCCGAGCCAGAATTTCCTGAGAATAGGTTCTACTTATGGAAAAATAGAGCAGGAAACGATGTGATAATTTTCACCGGCGAGGCTCAACCTTCTATGAAAGGGTACAAACTCGCCAATCTGATTTTAGATGTTGCTCAGAGGTACAATGTTGACCGGGTGTACACTTTTGCCGCTGCCCCTAATCATATCTATCACACTAAAAAGCCTAAAGTTTTAGCAGTGACTACAAATGCCGAATTGATTCCTCAGTTGGAGAGGCATAAGGTAACGCTAATGCACACCGGTAGTATTAGTGGCATGAATGGATTGCTACTCGGGGTAGCGGTGAAAAGGAATATAGATGGTGTTTGTTTACTCGCTGAGATACCAGTTTATGCTACTCAAATACCAAACCCCCGCTCTTCCCAAGCTGTGCTTAGGACTTTGACCGAGATGTTAGGTATTGAGATTGAGATGACTGAACTCGATGATTGGGGAAAAAGAATAGATCAGCAGATGGAAGAGAATGTCGATCAACTTGCCAAACTATCTGGAGAGCAGGCAAAAAAGCTGGTTGATTATTTTGAGCGATTAAAGCAACAGGCAAGTGTCGAAGAGACAGAAAGTCAACCGCATCCCCAATATGAGACCGATGAACTCCTCAATGAAATAGAACAATTCCTCAGGGGGGAAAGGGGAAAGGGGAATAACTAAACTACCCCAATAGAAACTAAGAAAACCTCACCACAGTAGTCTAGCAGGTTACTTGACATAGCGGAGGAAGAGATTTAAACTCTTTTACGGGTATCAAAGGTGGGGGGTGAAAGGTTCTCCTGAATCAGCTAAGAGAATGTGGCGCCTCCTAGGTATCCGGGAAATAATGATAGCATAGAAGGAGGCATTATGGAAGCTGAAGAGGTTAAGCAAAAGTTTGCCGGCATGGTAGGTGAGCCCATCGTGAATGTGGTGGAGAAAGGATCTATAAAAAGGTATGCTTATGCGGTGGAAGACCCCAACCCTCTTTACTACGATGAGGAGTATGCGGCACGCTCCCGATATGGGACAGTTATTGCCCCACCAGGTTTCTTTGGCTGGCCTGCCAAGCCAGGGCCAATGCTTCCCAAGCTGATGTTGGATTTGCTCAATGGCCTGAAGGAGGCTGGCTATCCTAATCTTCTCGATGGGGGGATTGAACTTGAGTTTATGGTGCCGATTCGTGCTGGTGATGTGTTAGTGTCTTCTCCTAAGATTATGGATGTCAATGAGCGTACCACCAAGGCGGGGACCAAGATGGTCTTTGGCACTATTGAAACCACCTATATTAATCAAAATGGCGATACTGTGGCTAAGGCACGTCAAAATTTGATCTGCCTTCCTGGAGCTTAAGAGAGGAGGAGAAATGGCTAAGCAGTTGTATTGGGAAGATGTAGCTGATGGTAGTGAGTTAACTCCTATTCCCAAGATTGCTACCACCCAGATGCTAGTGAAGTGGGCTGGGGCAAGCGGAGACCTCAACCCCGCTCACTATGAGGATACCTTTGCTGCCGCTCAGGGCCTGAACCGGGCATTTGTCCAGGGCCAGCTTAAGAGAGCCTGGCTGGTTCAATTAGTGACCACTTGGATAGGTGATGAGGGCACGCTAAAGAAGTTATCATGTCAGTTCCGCGCCGTGGACTGGCCTCGCTTCATGGCATCGCTTACTGATCCCAAAGAAGGAGAGACCTGGTGGTGCAAGGGGAATGCCACCAAGAAATATGTTCAAGATGATGAGCATCTAATAGACTGCGATATTTGGGTAGAGAACGGCAAGGGCGAGAAGACAACCCCGGGTAAAGCTACAGTAGCCTTGCCATCACGGGGTAAGAGCTAATAGGAATTTAATAAAAGGAGGGAACAGATGGCAAAAATGCTCGAAGGCAAGGTGGCGATCGTCACCGGGGCAGGACGGGGGTTGGGGCGAGGTGAGGCACTAGCTTTGGCCAAAGAAGGGGCAAAGGTAGTGGTCAACGACCTTGGTGGAGGCTTTGATGGCACTGGCACAGCCCATGGTCCTGCCGAGGATGTATGTAAGGAGATCAGAGCCTTTGGTGGCGAAGCAGTACCAAATTTTGAAAGCGTGGCCGATTTTGCGGGGGCAAAGAGGATAATCGAGGCTGCCGTAAGCAACTTCGGTGCCCTGAACATTCTAGTCAATAACGCCGGCATCCTACGAGATAAGATGATATTCAATATGGGAGAAGACGATTGGGATGCAGTTATAAATGTTCACCTCAAGGGCACCTTTAACTGCACCAGGCATGCCTGTGCCTATTGGAGAGAAGAGCACAAGGCGGGGCGAAGCCGTGGTGGCCGACTGATACACACCGTGTCCGACGCTGGTCTTTTGGGAAATCCCGGCCAAACCAATTATGGAGCATCCAAGGCAGCAATCGCTGCGTTTAGTTTAATCACCTCCCGGGAGATGGCAAGATATGAAGTAACCTCTAACTGCGTTGCCCCAGGGGGGAGAACGAGGCTTACCACCGATGCCACTCCATCAATGAAAGCTCTTATGGAGAAAGTGCCGCCGGCAGGAGAGTTTGACCTCATGGATCCTGAGAATGTGGCTCCGCTTGTGGTCTATCTGGCTTCTGATGATGCCAAGGACATAAGCGGTGAGGTGTTCAGGCTTATGGGGGATAGAGTTTGGTTTCTCCGCGGTTGGCACACCATAGAGTCAAAAGGAAAGGGGAAAGCGAGGTGGGCCCCTGAGGAAGTAGGGCCGGTAATTAAAGAAATGGTAAAGAAGGTCGGTGCCAAGGAAGAAATAATGGGGCCATTTAAGGAGGCGGGACTTATATAATTCGGGAAGGCTTGGCGGGCTGTGTGACAGTACAGAGGAGACAAAGACACCATACAGGGCGTGAATTTTAGTGCTGAGGGAAATCGTTGATTTTTTCCCAGGGATGTCAAGGAGACCAAGGATAATTCGTAGCTAAGGGGGATGGTTGTGGTCTCGGTTGATGAACTGCGGGGCATGATCGGTAAAGAGGCAAAGGTTGAGGTAACCCAGATTGAGAAGGGGATGATAAAGAAAGCGGCCGAGGCCATAGGCGACCCAAATCCCCTGTGGCAGGATGAAAAACGTGCCCGAAAAACCAAATATGGGGGAATTATCGCCCCACCAGGGCTGCTCATTACCGCAATGATGTCGGGAAGCCGACCGGAGGGGTCGATGCCGTTCCAGCGGCTGTTGGCAGGTGGAGGAGAGTGGGAATTCCTCTTACCAATTAGAGCTGGTGATGTGATAACTTCTACCACTGCTCTTGCTGATGTTTATGAGCGGGAGGGTAAAGCAGGGAAGATGTTGTTTTTCATCTTTGAGACAATCCATAAGAATCAATTGGATGAGGTGGTGGCCAAGAGTCGTTCCACCTTGATCAACTACTGAGGTGAGATTCGTGGCCAAGCAGATTTTCTATGAAGATATAGAGGAGGGTGCTGAGATACCTGCTTTGACTAAGCACATTACCAGACGGCAGTTGGTGATGTGGGCTGGGGCATCGGGGGATTATTACGAACTCCATTACGATAAGGATTTTGCTCAAAGCACTGGGGTACCAGATGTCCTGGTTCATGGTCGGCTGAAGGCCGCTCTTCTCGGCCAATTGATAACCGACTGGATTGGGGAGGAGGGGAGATTAACAAAGCTGAGTTGCAGCTATCGAGGTATGGACCTCCCTGGAGAAGACCTTTTGTGCAAAGGGAAGGTGACTAAGAAATACGTTAAGGATGGCGAGCACTACATAGAGTGTGAGGTTTGGACTCAAAATCCTAAAGGGGAAAGAACTACCCCAGGCACAGCCACTATCGTTCTCCCTTCTAGAGGAAGATAAAACACCTATAGCAGCTTCAATATCCGCCGGAGGTTTAAGTATGGCTGAGAAATTAAAGGGTAAAAGTGGGGTGATTACCGGTGCTGGCCGTGGCATCGGGAGGGAAATCACTTTGGCGATGGCCGCCGAGGGTGCCAATGTAGTAGTTGTCGATCCTGGTGTAGCCAGAGATGGCTTGGGTAGTGATGTGGCGCCAGCTGATGAAGTAGTGGCTGAGATTAAGAAAAGGGGGGGAACAGCAGTTGCCAACTACAGCTCGGTAGTTGATTTTAAAGCTGCTGAGAGCATCATCAAGGGCTGTGTAGACAATTTTGGTCACCTGGACTTCCTAGTGAACTGTGCCGGCATCCTCAGGGAGCGAATGATCTTCAATATGAGTGAAGAGGATTGGGATGCAGTAATCGCTGTTCACCTTAAAGGATCCTTCAATTGTTGTCGGCATGCCTGCATCATAATGAGGGAGCAAAGGTATGGCAGGATAATAAACCTCGTCTCCGATGCTTGGCGGGGAACTGTAGGACAGTCCAATTATGGCTCTGCTAAGGGAGGAATTGTAAGCCTTACCAGGGCGATTGCCCGCGAGATGGGAAGATATGGAGTAACCTGCAATGCTGTTTGCCCCATAGCGGCAACGCGGATGACTATGACCGAGGAAGTAAAGGCCGGCATGAAGAAAAGGCTTGAGGCTGGCCTGATAACCAAGGAACAGTATGAGGCTATGATAAACATGCCAGGGCCGGAGTATGTCTCCCCTATGGTGATATACCTAGTCAGTGATGCAGCGGCTAATATAAATGGGCAGGTGCTTCATATTGAGCGGGGGAGAGCAGCTATTTACTCCGAGCCTGTGGAAGTAAGAGCTATTTATAAAGCGGAGGCGGCGGGAATGTGGTCTGTAGACGAGCTGGAGGAGTTTGTGCCTAAAACGTTATTAATGGGTTATGTTAACCCTGCCCCAGCACGCCCCGAGGAGAAGAAACCCGCCTCATAGAGAGTTACCTTTCTAGTTATCTACCCAGGGAATGGTGTAATTTGGCCCCGTAGTGTAGCGGACTAACATGCCACCCTGTCACGGTGGAGATCGTGGGTTCGAATCCCATCGGGGTCGTGAGCAATATATCGCGTGACATCCTTTGTATTGGAGGTCAAAGAAGGACCTAAATTCAGGTCTTGGTGCAACAGTCAAGGTCTTCCTGTATTTAATCCAGACTGCCTCAAATAACTGCGAGGCCAAGCAGTTATCCCACCCTTGATTAGTTTATTCCGAAAATAGATTCCC
>DEIJ01000072.1:0-10514 GCA_002352365.1 Dehalococcoidia bacterium UBA2777
CTGGGGTCCATGGTATCCCTTAAAGCATCACCCAGCAAATTGAACCCTAGTACGGTCATGATTATGGCTAATCCTGGGAAAATCATTAGGTGTGGTGCGGTTCGCATGAAAGAACGCCCTTCGTTCAACATATAGCCCCACTCTGGCGTTGGGGGTTGGGCACCAAGCCCGAGGAAGCTAAAACCAGATACTATCAGAATGGTGAAACCCATTGTAAGCATTGCTAGAACCATGACCGGCGCTATGACATTAGGTAGAATATGCTGGAACATTATCCGCCAATCGCCAACACCAAGAGCTTTGGCTGCTTCCACAAATTCCTTTTCTTTTACAGATAACACAGACCCCCGTATCACTCTGGCATACCCTATCCAGCCAACTACGGACAATGCGATGACAAGGCTAAGAAAGCCGGGACCCAGTATACTTGCCAGCACAATTGCCAGTACGAGACCAGGAAAGGCTATATTGACATCCACAGCTCGCATTATTACCTCATCGATAATCCCGCCGTAGTACCCGGAAATCAGCCCCAACACTGTGCCAACGGCTGTCGTTATACCCACTATCGCTATCGCTATCAGCAGGGATATCCTGGCACCATATATAACTCGGCTCAGCACACACCTGCCTAAATCATCGGTGCCGAAGGGATACTCTGTGGAGGGGGATGACAACCTTTCTACGATATTTTGTTCAAGCGGGTCATGGGGGGCAATAAAGGGGGCGAATATTGCCATAAGTATAAATAAGAAGATGACGGCTATACCGACCATAGCCATCTTGCTTTTCCTTAATTCTTCAAAGACCACGGCATTCTGCTACACGTTTTCGTATCTTATCTGGGGATCGAGATAAGCATATAGGATATCGACAAGTAAATTACTCAGCACAACCAGGGCAGAGATACATAACACGCATCCCTGAATCATGGTAAAATCCCTGGCATATATGGAATCCACCAGAAGTTTACCAATCCCCTCCCAGGCAAATATGGTCTCAATTATGACTGCCATTCCGATTGTTATTCCAAACTGGATGCCTGTCAATGTGACCACCGGAATTAGAGCATTCCTCAGCGCATGTCTATAGGTAATGACCCTTTGGCTTAGCCCCTTTGCTCGAGCTGTTAATATGTAATCTTGCCTGAGCACTTCCAACATGCTCGATCTCATAACCCTCATATTAATTGCTGCCGTACTTACCCCAAGTGTTATAGCTGGAAGTATCAAATGTTCCACACCACCGCGCCCACAGACCGGAAGCCAGCCTAGATGGACCGAGAATACCAATATGAGGAGCAAAGCTAACCAAAAGCCGGGCATAGATACACCAATTAATGCCCCTATCATAGTGGCATTATCAATTATGGAATGCTGTCTGGTTGCAGAAATAACTCCGAGAGGAATCGCTACTATCAGGCCTATAATCATGGCAGCGAAAACCAGCTCCAGCGTGGCGGGAAGTCTCAGCCAAATCTCTGATAAGACCGGCTGGTCGGTTCGCAGGCTTGCTCCAAGATCACCGTGGAATACATGACCCAGCCATATAAAGTATTGAGCGTGTATCGGGGCATCAAAACCCATCTCCCTCCCTACCCATTCAATTTGTTCTGGAGTTACCTCAACCCCATATCGCGCCATCGCCAGCAGCGTGGCAGGGTCTCCAGGAGCCAGGTGTATTAACGAGAAGGTCACCACCGAGACCACAAATAAGACCACGAGCATTATCAGTATTCGCTTTAGGATATATCTTGCCATACGAACGCCTTTAGAATAAGCTGTTCAAAACGACCCTCGGGATGACCTTTGTGTCGTTCCTCTTAAAAAGGGGCGGACGTTCCCGTCCATCCCTATGCCAGACCCAAACCACGCTTTTTAGATACCCTGTATGCTCCTATTCTGCCTTAAATATGCGCCTTCCAGATATGTTGAATGAGGTTCCAACTCGTTGGATTCAGTTCGAGGCCTTGCACCTTTTTATTCGCCGCAAGCAGGTGATACTGCTCGTAGTAGAGCACCATGGGCGCATTCTCCACGATAATTTCCTGTGTCTTATAGTAGGCTGCAAGCCGTGCTTCAGGAACGGGTGCCGAGAAATACTGCTCAAACTGCCGATCGAGCTCTTCATCCTTGAACAGGTTCAACCAGGCTCTTTTGGAATAGTAAAACATAGGGTATACCATCTGGGGCCAGAATATCATGTCAAAATCGTAACTCTGGACAGCTTCAATATGGGTCCCCCACTCCAATTGCTGCAGTTTGATGTCAATACCAACCTTCTTTAGTTGTGCTTGCACTACCTTGGCAATCTTCGACCATTCCGGAGTCTGAGCTTGGAATTTTAATGTAACCCTGAATGGCTTCCCACCTTTGTCAAGGATTCCATCTCCATCGCTATCTTTCCAACCTGCATCTGCAAGTAGCTCTCTTGCCTTCCCGGGGTCGTATGGATAAAACCCGTTAACTTTGGGGTTAAAGTCCGGACAATCATCTGGAATGGGACCGTCTACCGTTCTTGCCGCCTCCCCCAGAACGATATCTACTTCCTCTCTATTGATAGCATGGCGAATTGCCTTCCTCACCCGTATATCTTTGAACGGCTCCTTTTCATAATTCACCACAATGTATTGAACCGCTGGAATATCCAGAACCGTTACTCTATGGACGACGAACTGTGGATTATCCCTCAGCAGGGGAATAGCCTCACTGGGTATTCTGCCAAAGCCTACTCCAACCATATCGACTTCACCTGCTTCCAATGCTAACACCATGATGTGTGGATCAGGAATTTCCCTGAAGATTATCTTGTCCAGTCTCACCTCTCCCTGCCAATAGTTCTCATTCTTGACCAGGGTATAGTACTGGAGCCTGACATACTCCTCAAACATAAATGGACCAGTCCCCACATATGGTGTTACCTTGGCTTCTGGACTTGGTCTCACCATCGTTCCTGGCCAAAAAGCTCGCGCCATTTCATCGAGGAATGGGAAATAGGGGAATATGAGGGTGTACTTTACTGTATACTCATCGATGGCCTCTACCGACTGTACTGGAAGGGGACTTTCGGGTCTATCCTCTAACATGCACTCAAACGAAGTCTTTACCGCTTCGGCGTTGAATGGTGCGCCATCGCTGAACTTGATCCCCTTCCTTAAGTGGAAGATATACTCTGTGCCATCCTTTAAGACCTCATATGACTCTGCTAGCAAGGGCTCGATATTTCCATTGTTGTCTACTGTAACTAAGCTTTCATAGACCAGGCAATTGTACCCATGGTGGGACCACACATCCTCGACCCTAAGCGCTGCGATTGCAGCTCCTACTGCAATTGTAAGTTCCTGCTTAGCCTCTTTTGGCGGCAGTGTCGGCGTCGGAGCTGGCGCTTCCTCTTTGGCACAGCCAGCGCCAAGAGAAGCAATGACGCAAACAGCGATCATGCTCGCCAAGATCACCTTTCTCATAGCCTATCTCCTCCTCATGCGGAATGTGCTACAACGACCCAGGAACTGCTGAGCACTCGCCCGGGGGTGAAGTTTTCACTGCCGATAGCGCACCCAGAAACCATTCTCGGTTTCGCTCTTCCTATCTCAGGAAAGGGGCTTGCTCCTGTTCTCCCTTATTCGAGTTCAGGCCAGAACCAGATCCCCCCTTCCTCCAATCCATAGAATTTCCTCAGCCATTCGCGATGAACTTCATCAGGGTCAACATCCTGAAACCTATCGGGGTACAGGCATTTCGCTGTATAGAGCGCTCCCAGCGGAACCCGTGGAGATGTCCAAAGATCGCTGTTAATCACATACACCCTGCTTGTTTCTACTGCTTTCATTTCCTTCCCTTTCCATTCAGGTCGCTCCATTATTTCCCCCCTCAGTTTGTCCATAGCTGAAGGGTCAGTGACCATATACCCCGAGGGAGCAAACATCGGAAGCTGTGCCCTGATAATAACATCAGGATTTTGCCTCACAACCCATTCAGAGTTCACTGCTGGGAACGGTAGGCGTAAGATGGCTGCCACATTATTTCCCCCTGCCCGGGATACAACCATATCCCCGGGGGACCCCCGACCTTGTGTAGTGTAATCGGAGAAGAACTCAAGGTAGACCCGGGGCTTTTCCTCCTCTTTGACGTCTCTTAGCCTTTGGTCAACAAGTTCCAAGTATGTTTGGAAGAAGGCTACATATTGCTGAGCTTCCTTCTCCCTGCCCAGCATCTTACCTAGAAGGGCGATCTCCTGGGCCAAGGTATCAAGTTCATTGCAAGAAAGCTCAACCACCTGTATCCCAAGGGGCTCAAGCTCCTTCTCCAACCTGGATGCCCCAGACATCACTAAAAGCACTTGGGGGTTGAGCTCGGTTAGTTTTTCTATATTTACTGAGGCTCTTGGGCCGGCACCAACACCGATGCCGGGCTTCCCCGAAAATCGTTGCAAAATCTTATCCTGGCCAGCAGCAACAGAATCAGCAACGCCGATAACCGTCTCTTCAGCATCAAGCGCTATAATCACTTCCAAGAGGTTAGGGTAATGGACAGCGATGCGCTCCAGAGGTTGGGGAATTTCAACCTCTCTCCCCGCTGAGTCAACGATGGTGATCGTCTTCTGGGCGCCGACCTGGGGAACGGGAAGCACAGCAGAAGCGATAAGGCAGGCGATAATCGCACCCACAAGGAACCACATTTTGTTGTTCACCTTTGCACCTCCTGAGTTTGAACTTTCCCGGTCAGGGATTACCCGCATCTCCCTTCAATCCATTCCTCAATCTCCAGATATGCCTGTTTTAGTTTCCCTATCTCCTCCTCCGTAGCCTGCCAATAACCACGCCTCTCGGTCTCTAGCAACCTCTCGGCTATTTCCTTGGCAGCCCAGTGGTTGTTCTCCATTAAACGCCGCCACATTTCCTCATCAAAGACATACCTTTGGGCAACACCACTCCACACCCAATTCTCCACCACATTTGTGGTTGCTGCCAGACCCAGAAGATTCTCCACTCTGTCGGCGATATGTTGTGCTCCATGGAAGTCGTGCTTCAGCATCCCATCGATCCACTTCGGGTTGAGCAAACGGGTGCGCACCCCTCGATTGATAGCATCAGCAACAAATTCGGTCTCGATGACCTCCTTGGTGGTATCACTCACCACCATCTCTGGCTTTTCTCCCTTGACCATTTCCACTGACTTCGCCATACCACCGAAGAACTCGTAGTAATGGTCGAGATCGGTGACCTCGTAGTCGTGTGAGTCCCTTACTTGCGAGACCAGATCAACATTTGCCAGGTTTTTGCGGTAAATCTTATCCGCCTCCTTAGCATGGATATTCTCGGCGTGTAGATAGCACATTGAGCCGATATAAGCCTGAGCTAAGTCCTCTTCCTTCTCCCAAACTGAGTCCTCGACCAAGGGGAGCATTCTCGTTCCATACTCGCTGGGTGGTGGACCAAATATGCGGGCATTGGCCACCTTTCGGGCCACTTGGGGAGAGAGGCCCTGGTTGTTTAGTTCCTCCCAGTTTTCCAAGGAATGTTTCCTTACGAAATTCATCTCCGCCGGTTCATCGAGATCGGCAACGATGTTGAACGCTTTATCCATAAGTCGCATCAGGTTGGGGAACATCTCTCGGAAAAAGCCACAGATCTGGATTAAACAGTCGATCCTGGGTCTGCCTAATTCCTCAAGGGGAATAACTTCAATTTGGGGTGACCAATCACCATACTTGCGGGCAATTTTGACCCCTAAGTAGTCGAGGATTTGCCCAATGGTTTCCCCCTGCGTTTTGGTGGTTTCAAAACCCCAGAGTATTATGCCCGTACTCTCCGGATACCTTCCTTTTCCCTTAAGGTGATACTTCAAGGTATTTTCTGCAATCTCCCTCCCCCTCTCCACCGCAGTTTCAGTGGGAACTTTATTGGGGTCGAATTGATACAGGTTACGCCCGGTGGGCAAAACCTCGGGGCTTCTTATCACGTCTCCACCCAATGCCGGTTCGATGAACTCAAAATCAAGGCCACGAACGATGTTTTGAAGCTCAGCACCGTTATCGGCATAATCTTTCACCACCCTTAGACCAAACTCAAGTGTCTTGGCCAGATCCTTCTGGTATCCCCCCTTAACTTCACTTTCTTTTACCGCCTGCTTCACTCCGCTTTTGAGGGAGCACTCAACTATTTCCCCACAAGACGCCTCAATTTCCCCCAAAACCATTGCCCTTAGCTTTTTATCACCAACCATGCTATCGTAATCGATGCCCCTCGATGCAGCGATTATCCTGGGAAGCGACTTTATTTCGCCACGGTCGTATCGCAACAAAAACTCCACAAATTCTTTTAGATCCTGCCTTGAATACTCCTCCCCCAGGATATGCAATCCTTTGGGGATAATAGACCGCTTCATTTCATACAGTTCATCGTGGATTTTGTCCACCTCATCACCCTTGAAATTTAACTCCTTCGCCTTGTTTAGGATTTTCTCCTCTACCCTCTTTGCCCTTATGGGGTCCACGCTTTTCGCCTCACCGAACTCATGGATCAAGTCCTCAAGCCCGACATAGTCCTCGTAGACATCGGAGGTGGTGTAAGGGGGGGAATTATAATCGATCATTGTTCCATAAAGGCGTCTTTTAGCAATCGTCGATTCAGAGGTATTTATCACATGGTAGATATAAAGATGGGGCATCTCACCAATAAGAATGTCGGGAAAGCAATTCTGACTCATCCCCACCTCCTTGCCCTTCATGAACTCCGCTAGCCCATGAGTTCCCACATGGATTATGGCATCTGCTTTCCACACCTCCTCCAGCCAGCGGTAAAAAGCAATGTACTGATGGTGGGGAGGCTTTGTTTTGTCGTGGGCTGCCCTGACTACATCCTCCTTACCTAAGGGTGGCCTTGCCGGCTGAAGCCCTACAAAACAGTTTCCCAGCTCAATTCCCGGAATCAAAATATTCCCGTTACATGTCATGATCTCCCCTGGCGGCTCCCCCCAACTTTGGATAACTTCCTCCTTCGACTGCAAAGGTAAGTCATCGAATAAAGAAAGATATTGTTTAACAGGAACGGAGAAGCAATTCTCTAGCATTCCCTCTTTTCCCAGCCATTCCCCAGAGTTCACCATATGATGTTCCTCAAACAGTTGGTGGAGAGGTTTTTGAGGAAGCTTTATCCCAAAGCCCTCTCCTTTCAACCTCTCCAGTAATCGCTCCACGCTGTTAAAGGTGTCAAGGTATGCCGCTTTGCCAATGCTTGCTTCCCCGGGGGGATAGCCGTAGACGATTATAGCCACACGCTTCTGGGAATTTGGCGTATTCTTTAGCCTAACCCAGTTTCGAACTCGACCTGTGATATGCTTTACCCTATCCTCAATCGGTGCCACTTCCCTACAGCCAATCCCCTCTACCTCAACTTCCCTCAGTCCACAGCAGGGGATAGGCTCGATCATGCCATCCAACTCCGGCCAAACTACGGCACAGATTATCTCTATGGGAGACAACCCCTGGGGTGACTCCTCCCACTTTTTGACCTCCCCCATGAGCATCGGTGCGGGGCAGAAAAGGGGGACATTCAGCTCGTTTAGCAGCTTAACTGTTGGCTTGGGGTCACCACCAAGAGGGCCACCATTTAAGCGGAACCACCATAGAGCGATAACGCAGTCAACGGCGGTCTTTCCTTCCAGGGAAAAATACTCCCGCATTGCCCTCAAGTTATGAAAACCATCGGTGTAAACTGGGATAAAAGTAAATTCGCCTAACTCATTCATGAGGGCCTTGATCGTGGGAATATTTTGATCTAGATGCATCCCCCCATAGCAGAGTACACCGATCCTTGGCTTACTCTGGTCGAACGGAGTTTTGTGGATAAACTCCCTCAAATCGGTAAAATAGCCATAATCTGGGTGGTAGATGCCATACTCCCCAAATTCGATGGGGTCTTGGGGTTTCTCCGCTTCGACCCCAAGGTATTGAGCAAGGAGTAAGAACATGTTGCGGTAGTTTTCCTTTCCCCCGTAGCTCCAATATTTCATCAACTTCATGTAGTTTCTGGCGTCCCTCAAGTATTTCAGGGGCAGAATCTTCCCCGAGGTTTCGATAATCTTCTGGATACGTTGGATCTTCTTCCACATAGTCTCAGGATTTTCCATAACTTGGGAAACTTCCATGCGCCGGGCAAACCTTCCCATTGAAAATGAGCCGAGCTTGGTTAGCGACATCAGCATCGATGAGCCAATAAAGGTTATCACCATCTGCTTAGTCCCTTCTAATACCCGGCAAAGAGTCTCCTCTGTTCTCCCGCCGCCCCGCACATCGATGAGCACCACGTCGGATTCTCGTAACTGTTCGCCGAATTCGTCCTCGGCCAGGAGCTCTTCATCGATTTCATTGGGGTAAAAAAGTCTTAGTTCAACTTCGACTCCCTTTTTTCTGAGCTCACCAACCGCTTCAGCGATACTTGTAGTAGCTACCGTAGTTATGCAGGCCACTTTCATTCCATCATCTCCCGCCGGATTTCTATTTCATACCAATCGGTGCAACTTCTGTCATATAATGCTGATTCTCCCTCCCCCTCACCCTACCCTCTCCCGTGAAGGGAGAGGGTATAATCTGGCCGCCATCTCTACGGCAGAAGTTATAACGCTTGGTATTAGTATCAGTCCTGCCCTCCATCTCTCACAAGTAATACAAGCAATTGCAATTAGTTGCTCCAAGCGGCAAAATTTTTATGGGGCATAGTTTCTCAGCGCTCCAGCCACCTCTTGGGGGGTAGGTTCACCTAGCTTTATATACTGGGCTTGGGCCGCCGCAGCGATCTCCCTTGCCAGGCCAAAACTCAAAAAGTTATCCTCAGTATCAATGACCACCAGGTTTATCCCCTCCTCTCTGATCTGGCGGGCTAAATCCTTGGCCTGCTCAATAGGTGAGCCACCGTTTAAGCTAACATTGGCCTTGCCATCGGTTATTAACACTAAAATACGCAGTGCATCCTTTTCTCTCTTCAGAAGCTCCAGCCCTGTGGAGAGCCCCAAAGCTAAGGGGGTTTTTCCTCCGGTGGGAAGCTCCTGAAGTTTCTTATGGGCTAGCTCCAGGCTATTGGTAAGGGGTAGAAGAACCTCAGCCTTATTCCCCTTGAAAGCAATCATCCCCACCCTATCCCGCCTCTGGTAGGCATCGGTGAGAAGTGAGAGTACCGCTCCTTTGGCTGCCACCATCCTCCTCTTTGCCCCCATGGAGCCTGAGGCATCGACCACAAACAGAATATGTGAACCCACCTTCCTTTCCTTCACCTTCTCCCTCAAATCTGGGGTTTCAATCTTTATGGCTAAGTCTCCTTCCCTTTCCCTCTGGTGCGGGGCAGCCGCCCTTAAGGTGGCATCAAAGGCGATATCGTTCACTTTCCCCTGGGGAAAAACGCTTCCTACGTATTTGCCTGTCCGTGAACGAACAGCGCTTTGCTCTCTTCTTCCTGGGGCATCTCGGTGGATTCTATCCCTGGCAAGTTCTATTGTGGAAAGTTGCTGTGGAGGCCCAACCTCAAACACCTCCTCCTGGGGGAGCTTTCTTTCTCCCTCATCAGGGGGCATCTGGGGTAGCTCTCCCTGATATTGCTGATGTTTTTCAATGGTCTGTTTTAGCTTCTCCTGGTCTAATTTTTGTTCCTCAAAGGGCTTTCTCCTCATGCGGTGGGGAAGGGCTAGCTCGGCTGCTTCTCTAACATCCTCCTCGACCACCTCTAGCCTTCCGTCGAAAGCAGCTATGGTGGCGGCGGTCTTGGCTATCACGATATCGGCACGATGTCCCTGAACTGCCATGCTGATACAGATTTCAGCAATGAGATGGAGCATGCTATCGGAGATTTTGACCTGACCGAGAAGCTTTTTTGCCCGCAAAATCTTCTGGCGGAGCTCATGTTGCGCCTTTGCCCAGCTTCCTACGAAGGCCCCAGGTTCCCTCTCATAAGCAGCACGTCTTTTGACGATCTCCACTCTCCCTGCGAGATCAGCTATCCCCTCTATCTCCACGCAAAGAGCAAATCTATCCAGAAGCTGTGGTCTCAGTTCCCCCTCTTCGGGGTTCATCGTGCCTACCAGGATGAAGTGAGAGGGATGAGAGTAGGAGATGCCCTCTCTTTCCACTGTGTTTTGTCCCATAGCGGCGGCATCGAGAAGAACATCCACAATGTGATCGTCAAGCAGATTCACCTCATCGACATAGAGGATGCCGCGGTGGGCTTGGGCCAAAACCCCTGGCTCAAACTTCTTCTCCCCGGTCTTGATGGCGTGTTCGATGTCCAGGGTACCCACCACCTTATCCTCAGTAGCATTTTGGGGGAGATCCACCACTTTCATCTTACGATGGTCAATGGGGAGTGTTTCGCCTTGCCTCAAACGTTGCTGACAGTGGTGACACATCTCGGAGAGTACTCTTGGGCTACAGCCGAAGATGCAATTGGGTACCACCTCGATCTGGGGAAGAAGGTCGGTGAGAGCCCTGGCTGCGGTGGACTTGGCTGTCCCCTTCTCCCCGCGGAT
>DEIJ01000072.1:10626-11344 GCA_002352365.1 Dehalococcoidia bacterium UBA2777
CTTAACGCAACTTATTGCATAAGCACCTAAAGTAAATGGTAACATACCTTTTGGGTTTCGTCAAATTCTATTGCAGTTGCACCTAACTGCAACAAAGCAGCATTATTTCCCCTGCTGCCGATGCACCCTGATCGCCGCATAGCGGTAGGCTGGCATCCTTCTTCTCATATCTTCTACCACATAGGGCACCTCAGCCCATCCTCGCACCATGCCTCGCTTCTCTTCTTTCTACATCTTCCAGGCTTCTTCGGTGAAGCCTCGATCTCCTGTTTGAGTTGAGGGCTCATGGTCTTGACATAGCCATTCGCATTTTGTTATAATTGCGAATAGGAAGTCAGGCTAAGAAAGGAGACAGCGATGGAAACGAGACACATACATGAACATACCCATGAAGAGGTAGAACATGGGCACGAGCACGTTCACGACGACCTTCATCCCCACACACACCAAGGAGAAGGGAAAGGTCTGCATCATCACGCCCATAAGCACGAGAAAATAACCCACACTCATGAGCATGTTCACGATGAACATCATACACACGGGCACTAGAGATCGGGTCGACAGGAGCATAATCTAGCCGCTCACCAGATTACTCGAGAGGTGTTTTTGAGGCTGAGAACTTGCTTGACAGGCGATAACGCTCAAAACACCAAGTCTCTTAGTAAACTGACTACATCTCAAATGCCATAGGTGTATTTCGCAGCGTGGTTTACCTCGA
>DEIJ01000011.1:0-1578 GCA_002352365.1 Dehalococcoidia bacterium UBA2777
ACATTAAGGACCAGGCATGCTATTCTAATTATAGACATATGTTCATAATCGAGGGGGGAGAAGCTTAAGATGCCTCGACCATTAAAGTGGCGTTGTGTTTCTTTCATACCTGAGGTAGTTCACTTCACACCACAGGGAATCCCCTCTGGGGAGGAGGTATGCCTCTCGGTTGAGGAAGCTGAGGCGATTCGTCTTAAGGATACTGAGGGATTAGACCAGGAGGAGTGTGCTCAAAGAATGAGAATCTCTCGGCCTACTTTTCACCGGATGCTGGAGAGCGCCAGGAAGAAAATAGCCGATGCTCTACTTAATGGCAAGGCAATTAGGATCGAAGGGGGTAATTTTGAACTGGCGATGCGTCAATTCAGATGCAACAATGATGGCTATGAGTGGCAAGTCCCCTTTGAGACGATGATATCAGACCCCCCCAAAGCATGTCCTGAATGCGATAGCCCCAATATCCAGCCCATCCCACCTTTTGGGTTTGGCTGGGGAAGAGGAGGCTATGGGAGGCCTCGCTTTAGGGGAGGAAGAAGATAGAGAGGAGGTGTCAACATGCCTAGAGGAAGAGGTTGGTTTGGCCGAGGAAGAGGATGGGGAAGAGGTTGGTTTGGCTGTGGTCCTGGATGGTGGGCCTATAGGGCTCCTTACCTCTATCCCTATGGAGTACCCTATAGTGCAGGGCCTTATTATCGCCCACCCTATGGGGCTTACCCCTATGGTGCCGGGGCTTACCCTCCACCCTATGGTTATCCCTACTACTAGAGGGGAATATCAAGGAAAGGAAGTGATCTAGATGTGGTATTGGTCTTGGTATGGGCCCACCATATTTACCCTTATGGAGGGTATGGATATGGTTACTCTCCGTGGGGCCTTATGCCCAAGGAGCAGGAGATAGCCATGCTTGAGGACCAGGCAGGGTACTTAGAGAGAGAATTAGGCACCATAAGAAGCCGGCTTGAAGAACTCAGAAGATAGGAGGTGAATTATGCCGAATGGATTTAGAGGAGGATGGGGATTTGGTTTTAGAGGAAGCTCTCCTCCTTGGCCTTTTGTCGGTTTAGGAAGGGGGGGATTGCCTCGGTGTGGGTATTTCCTTAGTGGAGCTAGTGGAGTGCCTTTCTATAGCAACCCTGGGGTTATTAACCCTTATGGGGCTTCAGGATTCCCTGCCTCGAGTGGATATACTCCAACTCCGGGAATGCCGACATCTAATCCAGGGGCATCATTTGCTCCAGGGATGGCACCAGAGCAGGAGCTTGATTTTCTCAAAAACCAGGCCCAGATGATAAGAAATCAGCTTAGTGGGATTGAAAGCCGCATTGAGGAGCTGGAAGAGGAATGAAAAAGGAGGTGAATTATGCCAGGATTTGATGGCACAGGTCCACGAGGAATGGGACCGATGACAGGAGGGGGAAGAGGTTTTTGTAGCCCTTGGGGAAGAGGAGCAGCTATGAGAGCTGGGGCGATTCCACCTTACCCAGGGGCAGCCTATGCCCCTTACACGGGGTATGGTGCAGGAGCCTATCCTTATGGCGGGGCTTATTATCGCCCACCTTATGGTTATCCCTATGGGGC
>DEIJ01000011.1:1705-5505 GCA_002352365.1 Dehalococcoidia bacterium UBA2777
GGATAGGCACAAGAGGAGGATGATATGAAAATTGCGGTGTCGGCAACCGGCCCCAGCCTTGATGCTGAGGTTGACCCTCGGTTTGGAAGGTGCCAGTATTTTGTTATCATCGATCCCGATACCATGGAGTTTGAAACCCTGGAGAACCCCAACATCATGGCTGGGGGGGGGGCAGGGATCTCCACTGGCCAGATGATCGCCCAAAAAGGGGTTGAGGTAGTGCTTACTGGAAACTCTGGTCCCAATGCCTACCAAGTCCTTTCCTCAGCAGGGATTCGGGTGATCTCTGGGATTTCGGGAAGGATAAGGGATGCCATCCAAGCGTATAAGATGGGGCAGTTTCAGCCTACCTCCCAGCCCAACGTAGGTGCTCATTTTGGAATGGGCATGGGTGGTGGCATGGGAGGAGGTAGAGGCATGGGAATGGGCATGGGAGGAGGCATGATGCCCCCGCCACTGCCCCAACCTCAAAGTCCAGAGCAGGAAATGGAGGTTCTTAAAAGCCAAGCTCAAATGATTTCTCAGCAGTTGGAGGATCTTCAGCGTCGTATCAAGGAGCTAGGGGACAAAAACCGATAGAATGGAGGTGCTATCATGCCAAGAGGAGATGGGAGTGGACCTCCCTGGGGAAGTGGTCCAGGGACAGGAGGAGGCAGGGGAAGGGGAGGTGGTGGTAGAGGGAGGATGGGAGGAACACAACCTGGGGCAGGCCCAGGAGGAGAGTGTATTTGTCCTAGTTGTGGGGCAAGGATGTCTCATCAAGTGGGAACCCCTTGTTATAATTTGAGCTGTCCCCGGTGTGGCACCAATATGGCAAGAGGATGATAATATCTGTTGCCAGCGGCAAAGGAGGGACGGGGAAGACCCTGGTGGCTACCAGTCTTGCTCTTTCTGCGGAAAATCAGGAAGAGGTAGAGCTTTTAGACTGCGATGTCGAGGAGCCGGATTGTCACATTTTCCTCAAGCCCAAACTCTCCTCTGGGGAGAAGGTATCTATTCCCATACCTAGAGTAGATGAGGGGAAATGTAACTATTGTGGCAAGTGTGCTGAGGTTTGCGCCTACCATGCTATTGCTGTGCTCAAAAATAGGGTGCTAGTCTTCCCTGAGCTTTGTCATGGCTGTGGGGCCTGCTCCTATCTCTGCCCCGAGAAGGCTATCTCAGAGGAAGGGAGGGAGGTAGGAGTAGTAGAGATGGGTTACTCTGGGCTTATAGAGTTTGTTCAGGGGAAGCTTTCTGTTGGTGAGGCTATGGCCCCACCGGTGATAAGGAAGGTAAAGGAGCATGTCGATCCTCAAAAGACAGTGATCATCGATGTCTCACCAGGTACCTCATGCCCAGTAGTGGAGGCGGTAAAGGGGAGTGACTTCTGTATCCTGGTGACGGAACCCACTCCCTTCGGGCTAAACGACCTTACTCTAGCAGTAGAAGTAGTAAGAAAGTTGAATATCCCTTGTGGTATAATAATAAATCGTGCTGGAGTGGGGGATAGAAAAGTGGAGGAGTATTGCCTCAAAGGAGGCATCCCCATTATGCTCAACATCCCTCTAGATACTGAGATTGCCATCTTTTATTCAAAGGGCATTCCTTTAGTTGTAGGCGTTCCGTCATGGAAGGAAAGTTTTCTGGAGCTTCTCCAAAACATTAAGTTGAAAGCGGGCGTGGTTAGTAGATGAAAACAGAGGAGCTACAACAAAAGGGATGGAGGGGAGCTTCGATCACCGGAGGTGAACACCTTGGGAGGATTCTAGAGATGTATGAGGAACTGGGGATTGAAGTCCATATTGAGGAGGTCAGCCCCGAGGAGTGTGGAGGCTGCACTGAGTGTTATAAAGCTGGTAATGAGACCATCTATAGAATCTATACTAGGTCAGCAAGATGAAAGAGATAGTGGTATTAAGCGGCAAGGGGGGGACAGGGAAGACCAGTGTCGTTGCTTCCTTCGCTTCGCTGGCCCAAAGCAAGGTGATGGCAGACTGCGATGTGGATGCTGCTGATCTTTATCTTCTGCTTCAGCCCAAAGTCTTGGAGGAGAGGGAGTTTTGGAGTGGGCAAGCTGCATTTATCGATAGCGGGAAGTGTACCGAGTGCGGCCTCTGTCAGGAAGTGTGCCGCTTTGGGGCTATAGTAGATTACATCGTTGACCCCATTGCCTGTGAGGGCTGTGGCTTCTGCTACCATGTCTGCCCCACAGAGGCTATCACCATGCGGGAAAACATGGCGGGACACTGGTTCATCTCCGAGACCAGATACGGACCTCTTTCCCATGCTAGATTGGGTATCGCTCAGGAAAATTCGGGGAAACTGGTGGCACTGGTGAGGCAGAATGCCAAGCTCATCGCCGAGAAAGAGGGGCTGGAGTATATCATCGCCGATGGCCCTCCGGGCATTGGTTGTCCAGTTATCTCTTCCCTATCCGGGGCGAACTTAGCCCTCATTGTAACCGAGCCCACCCTCTCAGGAATACATGATCTCGACCGCATCTTAGGAGTTTGCCATCACTTCGGAGTTTTGCCCTTGGTTTGCATTAACAAGTATGACATAAATTTAGAAAACACTCGGCAAATAGAGAGTTACTGCTGTGAGCTTGGGGTGGAGGTGGCGTCCAGGATTCCCTTCGATAATGCAGTCACCGAGGCCTTGGTCCGAGGCCTTCCAGTGGTGGAATACTCCCGGGGGGAGGTCAGCCGACAAATAGAGTTGCTCTGGGGAGAAGCGTTAAAGACGTGGTAAATAGAGATAACTTGAAAACGGGGGTGGGTAACTATGCCGATCTATGAGTATGAATGCACCAACTGTGGTGAGAGGTTTGAGCTCCGCCGAAGTATAGGGGAGGGTGATAGTGATCTTTGCTGCCCCAAATGCCAGGCTGAACATCCACAAAGAGTTTTTTCTCTGTTTGCCACCACCTCTTCCGGTGCTACTTGTGCTCCTACAAACTCTGCCTGAAGTGTGAGCTTCTGAAGGCAGGTTGCCCTTTAATGAAAAGACTTGAGTGTGGGGCAAGAAAGGAGAGTGATGCCTATCTATGACTATAAGTGCCGAGAATGTGGTAAGATATCAGAGGTGTTTTTGCACAACCCTGATAGTGGACCTATTAGATGTCCTAGCTGTGGCAGCGAAAACCTGGAGAGGATATTCTCTTCCTCCTACATGATTCGTACTGAAGCTTCTGCGCCGGGCGGGACATGTTGCGGAAGGGAAACCAGATGCGACACCCCTCCATGCTCGGAAGGTGGTGTTTGCCGCAGGAGATGAAATGGCTGATCTGAGAGTCTTATATTTGGAGGTCACTGAAAGGTAGCCACAACCTGTGCCCCAGATATTTGAGGTTTTTTGGAGAGGGATTTTGAGGGTCTTGTGGAGGTGAGTGCAGGATCTGTGAGTACAAAAATATCAAGGTTGTTGGGCAAGGGCCTATTTCTATCTATGTGCCTCAACAAGCAACTTAGTGATGAAGGGGGAATTGTATGAAGGTCGCAGCAGTATCCGATGACCAGAAAGCCATAAGCCCTCATTTTGGCAGGGCACCCTACTTCGTAGTGCTCACAATTGAGCAAGGGAAAATTGTGGGCAAGGAGACGAGAGCAAAGGCAGGACATCAGACCTTTGCTGCGCATGAGCCCCCTAAGCTGGCTCCTGGGGAAAGGCATGGCTATGATGCTGGGGCGGACACAAGGCATGCCAACATGGCCGAAGCCATCTCCGACTGCCAGGTTCTTTTGGCAAGGGGCATGGGCTGGGGGGCTTATGAGAGTATGAAAGGATATGGCATCGAGCCCGTTGTCACCGATGTGGGG
>DEIJ01000011.1:5588-14838 GCA_002352365.1 Dehalococcoidia bacterium UBA2777
GGTGCCTATATAATCGATTGGGATATCCTTGCTCGTGAGGTAGTCCAGCCCCACCAGAAAGCGTGGGAAGGAATAGTGGAATATTTCGGGGAGCAGATATTAAATGAGGACTTGACCATCAACCGGCAGAAGTTAGCTGAGGTAGTCTTCAACGACATGCAGAAGTTAGCCAGATTGAACCAAATAACTCACCCCGAAATAATCAACCAGGACTTAAGACTGACCGAAGAGATTGGTAACCTCGATCCTGATGCTTTGATCGTTAAAGACATCCCGCTGCTTGTCAAAGAGGCTCGTGGTGGGCTTGTTGATAAGATAGTTGTTGTTTATGCGGCAAAAGAAATCCAGTTGAAAAGGCTCGAGGAGAGGGGACTGAGCCGAAAGGAGGCCCAAAGGAGGATAGAAGCCCAGCCTCCTATTGAAGAAAAAGTCAGTTTTGCTGACTATGTTATTTATAACGATGGCTCATTTGAGGAAACAAAAAGGCAAGTGGAACAAGTATATATGTTGTTGAAGGGGGGTGAGGAAAGATGATTTTAAGCTATTCCAGGAACAAGCATGCCAGTACCATCGACCTAGAGGATGGCTCTGTCTTAGTACGAGCTAGCGTGGAGGATACCTTTTTTGCTGCCGCAGTGGAGATGGAGGTGAAGCTTCCTGATCTAGAGATAGTTTCAATTAAGGGAGAAATAAAGCGAGCATTTAACGATGAGTGTCAACAGGCTGTTGCTCTGCTCCAGAAAGCAGTGGGACTGCGGATAGGAACTGGGATTATCAAGGCGGTTAATGGTTTAATCGGAGGGCCAGGCGGTTGTCCTAGATTGGCGGATTTAATCCTCGAGTGCTGCGATGAAGTCATCCTCCGATTCACTGTTGGCCCATTAAAGGAGATTCTCTCTAAAAGTGGCCAAGAGCAAATAGAAGCCCATAAAGAATTTGTTAAGCAGAGCCCTCGACTGGTAGGTAGCTGTATTGCTTTCGCTAAAGGAAGCCCGCTGATGCAAGGGATAGAAATATAATTCTTGGGGGGTAACGGCAATGCTAACTTTTACTCGAAGCAAAATCGTGGGCGTTGAGCATCCTGATGAAAATACCTTCCTGGCCCATGGCGTACTAGATGACTATATCTATAGCATGGAACTTGATGTCAAAGCGAAGCTACCTAACTTTGAAATCACTGAGATTGAGGGGAGGATGAAGAGATTCACCACTCCAGTGTGTGAGCAGGCTATTCCTAAGCTCGAGAATGCTGTTGGATTGTGTATCCCAGAAGAAGACTTTGCCAGAAAGATACATCGGGTGGTAGGAAGAGAAGGATGCACTCACTTCGCCAACCTACTGGTTGAGTGCTGCGATGGGATTATGCAGGCAGCCACCTACGGCGAGTGGCAGGAGCTCAAGGGAAAAGGGGTGGCCATAGAAAAGGAGGAGTACCTAAAGGGGAAATTCAATTCTATCCCCGGTCTTAAGACTAGCTGTATGGTCTACTCTAGATAAACCCCAAAAAAGTCTGCTGACTTTTTGGGATCCCGATAAATTTAGTTTTAAATCATCGGGGTGGTTTAGTGCCTAAAGTATGGGGGAGATAAATTGATCATTGATCTTCATGTTCATACCAAGGTATTTTCCTCGGATAGCATTTTGGATCCTGAGGAAGCGATTCAGGAGGCTAAGGGGATAGGCTTGGATGGTATATGCTTTACCGAACACAATAAGGTGTGGGATGAGGAACAACTTCACAAGCTGAACTCAAAGTGGAACTTCCCTGTCCTGGGCGGCGTAGAGGTGGACACTGTCGAGGGGCATATTCTGGTCTTTGGCCTCAGGAGAGAATTTCCGGGTATTATTCGAGTACATGAGCTTCGAGACTTGGTAAACCAGGTAGGTGGGGTGATGATTGCGGCACATCCTTTCAAAGGCTTTCGCGTTTTTGGCTTTACCGAACTTCAACTTTCCCCAGAGCAAGCATCCAAAAGACCTATTTTTCAGTCGGTGGATGCTATCGAGGCTTTCAGTGGCCGGACAATGGAGAAAGAGAGCAATTTGGCTCAAGAAGTGAGTAAGCAGTTGGGGCTAAAAGTGGTTGGCGGGAGCGATGCCCACTCGGTAAGTGAAATAGGTCGCTGTGTGACAATCTTCGATAATAACATCGAGAGCGAAGCTGAGCTTATCACTGAACTCAAGGCAGGGAGATTTCACGCCGGCTACTTCCGTAAATAAATGAAGAGGTGATAAACATGGAACAGAAGGGTAAATGGCAAAATTTAACCAGGCATTTGGAAGCACTGTTGCGGCTGAGAACATTTCCGGTGGCGATCAAGCTTTTGGAGGATCGGGAGGAGCTGGCCAAAAATAGATGGGCCCGCCGTCCCGACAAGACAACTACACTATGCCAGTTGATAACCATTGTCCGCACCTTCGATTGGACGGTAGGGGCTACTGCTGAGGACTTCGGCTTCCCCATGTGTGCCAGCATAATAGGGCTTGCTGAATTACCTGAGGAGGTAAGAGACGGAACCTTTAGAAGCCTGGTATGGTGCAAAACCAAAGAAGATGGCAAGAAGTTCGAGGATTCCATTCCCAGGATTCCTGCGGGTAAGTACCAAGCGGTGATTCTGGCACCTTTAGTTTACGATCCATTTGAGCCCGATATCGTGTTAATCTATGGCAATCCGGCACAGATGATTTTGATTATAAATGCGATTCAGTTTGAAGATTATGAGCGGCTGCAGTTTTTCTGCGTGGGAGAGAGCTCCTGTGCCGATGCCATCGCTCAATGCTATCTCTCGGGGAAGCCCTCGCTAACCATACCTTGCTATGGGGAAAGAAGATATGGGCATGCCCAGGATGATGAATTGGTAATGGCCCTACCCCCGAAATTTGTGGAGAAGGTGGAGCGAAACCTGGAGCAGCTTTATGCTCGAGGCATTTGTTACCCTATTTCTCAATATGGAGCCCAGGCCGATCCTACCCCGGGAATGCCTCTGGCCTATCTGCAACTGGGTAAGACGGAGAAGATTGAAGGGCTCCAGATACCGCCGCGGAAGCTCACCCGATGGTAGAAACAAAGGAAGGAGGAGTTGCTTTATATGCTTACAGTGGAGCAAGTCAACGAGGCTTTGGAATGGGTGCTGGTCCCTGGGGTGGGTCGCAGCCTGGTTAAGCTGGGAATGGTGCGTCATGTTGAGGTGACCTCAGATGAAGTGAAGATCACCCTTGCCTCGACGGCGCTATACCCTCAGGCTAAAGAGTGGGTTGAGAATAAGGTGCGTACTGAGGTGGAGAAGCTTCCTGAGGTAAAGAAATTGACCATAAGCTTTGTTGAACCTCCACCCAAGGAGCTGAATGATATCCGGAGCACGATTGCAGTGATGAGCGGAAAGGGAGGGGTGGGGAAATCCCTGGTGGCTGGCCTTCTTGCTATCGCCCTAAACCATAAAGGGTGTGATGTGGGCATACTGGATGCTGATATCACCGGCCCTAGCATCCCCAAGATGTTCGGCATCACTCAGCACCCTGAGGGAAGTGAGACGGGCATCCTCCCCGTCCTCTCCAGAGCAGGAATCGAGGTCATGTCTATTAATCTCATGCTTCCCCACGAGGATGATGCGGTAATTTGGCGGGGGCCTCTTATCGGCAAGGCGATACAACAGTTCTGGGAAGATGTAATTTGGGGGAAGCTTGACTCCATCTTGGTGGACCTCCCTCCAGGGACTGCCGATGCCTCACTTACCGTAGCGCAATCCCTCCCCCTATCTGGAGTGATCATCGTCACCAGCCCTCAGGAGCTTGCTGCCATGGTGGTGAGGAAGGCGATCAACATGGCACGCCTAGTAAATGTCCCCATTTTAGGGGTAGTGGAGAATATGAGCTATCTCCTTTTGCCCGAAACGGGGAAGAGGATCGAGATATTTGGCAAGAGCAAAGGGGAGGAGATGGCCAAGACTGCTGGGGTGCCGTTTCTGGGCCAGATCCCTCTGGATCCAGAAATTGCTAAACTGTGTGACGAGGGGTGGATTGAGCGCTATAATTCCCCGGCCTTCGACTCATTCGCTGAAACCTCTGTCAAGGTAATTTCGGGGTTAATTCACAAAAATTAGAGGGGTAAGAAAATGGAGTCTGATGGTTCATTTAAAGAGCTAGAAGAAGCTGTCATGGCGGATATGAGGGACATCTACTCAGAAAAGGTAATCGACCATTTCCTAAACCCAAGAAATTTAGGCCAAATTCAGAGCCCTGATGGATTTGGCAGGGTAACCGGGCCTTGCGGAGATACCATGGAGATTAGCCTTAGGGTGAAGGATGGTAAGATTATCAATGCCGCCTTCTGGACCGATGGCTGTGGAACCAGTATCGCCTCAGGTAGCATGGTTACTGAGCTGGCCAAAGGGAAGACCATCGCCGAAGTTTTGAAGATCACCCCAAATACTATACTGGAGGAGCTAGGGGGGCTCCCTGAGGAGAGCATACATTGCAGTGTGTTGGCGGCAAATACCCTTAGGGAGTCAATAAAGGATTATCTTGCCTTCAAGAATGAACCATGGAAAAGGGCCTACCGATAATAGACTTATCTAAGCGGTAAAGTGAGGGTGCCATTGCCAAAAATAAAGGGAAGGGAGGAAATCTAAAAGATGCCACAGCCAGAAAATTTGCTGATTATTGTAAATAGTGGGGCCGATAAAGCCTATAACCAGTATGCTGCTTACGTAGTTGCCTTTATGGCCAAGCAGATAGCTAAGGTTAGTAATGTCACTGTGTATTATGGCCCTCAGGGTGTCGGCATAGCCAAGAAGGGAACTTTAGCCAGCTTCGCCATTCAGGACTCAGTGAAGAAGCTGATCGCCGATCAAGTAGAAGGCCTTTCCCCGAAAGATTTGCCAGACAACTTGGAAAAGTTGGCCCGATTTGAAAAGGATCAACTAGGGGTTAATCTTGTCTCTTGTGCCACATTTCATGTTATCGACGGTTTTGCTACCACAGTAGATGACAAATCAAACATTGAGGACTTTATAACTCCAGTTAAACTCCCGCAAGCAGTAGAAGCATTGCTTGGTGCCGACAAGATAGTGTACTTCTGAGAAGAACATAGGGCATGGTACCCCTATTTGGTTAACGGAAATAGTGGCAAGTTCTATCATCTATGGCCCGGTCTCTTCGTGGCGGCTGGGGAGGTCGTTGGGAGCAGACCCTATTTCCACACACTTTAAGACCTGCTCCTTTGACTGCCTCTACTGCCAATTGGGAGGAACCATTTATCCCCTGAAGGAATGGAGGGAATTTGTGTCTCTCACAGAGTTACAGAAGGAACTTGAGCTAGTCGAGGATGTAGCTTGTGATTATCTTACCTTCTCTGGAATGGGGGAGCCCACCTTGGCGCAGAACCTGGGCCAAGCCATCAAGCTGGCAAGGTCGATTATCCACCTTCCAGTGGCAGTTTTGACTAACTCCTCTCTCATACCTCAGGAGGATGTGCGCCGTGATCTTGCCTTGGCCAACGTAGTGGTAGCCAAAGTGGATGCCCCAAATGAGGAACTATTTTCTGAGATCAATAAGCCCATAGTACATTGAAGCAAACAAAGACTACGCACCCCAGATGGCAAAAATCGCCGCCGAGCTTTCGCCCGATGAAGTGCAGCTAAATACTCCACTTCATCCTTGCGCCCAAAAGCCATTAACACCACAAGAGATGGCCCTCAAGGGGCAATCTCGCTTCTTTGGGGCAAGGCCCAGATAGATCGAAGAAGATGCAACCTTTGCTTGACTTGCTTTCAGGTCTGCCCCCAGGGGGCTATCGAAGAGAGGATTCCTGTTTCAACCCACTCTCTCAGGGCTGAGGTTTTGACTCTAGCGGAGAAGGCAGAGGATCTCATCGCTAGAATAGACAGGCTGAAGGGTTAATAAGAGCCACCTTCTCCCACACGGACCCTCCCCCAGATGGCAATAGCTCGGGCCAGAGAACTAATGCCACCAGAGCCGGCTTCAGTTTCACGAAAGCAAAATTTGAGGTAATCATTCAACACCAGTGCCCCGACAGCTTCAATAGCGGAGCGAGCTGCTGCTAGCTGCATGATGAGGCTCTCGCAATCACGCCCCTCCTCAATCATCTTCTCAATGCCGCGCACCTGCCCCTCAATCCTTTTCAGTCGGTTTATTAATATTTCCCCGCTTACCTCTTGTTGAGCCATTATACCTCCCCCATCCTTGACTAACCCTGCCCCCGTAGCGTACAATACTCCTCAGATACAATACAACCATACTTATTCTACCACGGGTAAGCCCAGAGGCCAAAGTGCCACAGGTAATAGAGATTGGTTAATAAAATCCCATGAGGCACAAATGGATGAATTTGAGCCAAGGGTAGTGGGCTTCTTCTGTAACTGGTGTTCCTATGCCGGGGCCGACCTGGCAGGGGGATCACGAATACAATACCCGCCGAACGTGCGCATAATAAGGATGATGTGTTCCGGCGGGGTAAGCGACATTCTAATATTAAAAGCCTTTGCCGTTGGTGCTGATGGTGTTTTGGTTTGCGGCTGTCATCCCGGAGAGTGCCACTACAAGAAGGGCAATCTAAGCGCCAGGAGAAAGGTGATAGGGCTCCAGCCTTTTCTTGAAGCAATAGGAATCAGCAGGGATAGGCTCAGGCTGGAATGGATCTCAGCCTCTGAGGGTCCCAAGGTAGCGGAAACCATCAACAGTTTTACCCAAAGGATAAAGCAACTCGGTCCCAGCCCTATTGGGAGGCAAAATGAAGCTTGAGTATGTGCCCACTATATGCCCATATTGCGGTTGTGGCTGTGGGATATACCTTGTGGTCAAAGAAGGAAGGATAGTAGGTGTAGAACCGTGGAAGGAACATCCGGTAAATGAAGGGAAGAACTGCCCTAAAGGAAGGAACGCGTTTGAATTTTTATACCACAAAAGCAGGCTGGTAAAGCCACTGGTAAAGGAAAATGGTAGATTTTCTGAAGTTTCCTGGGAAAAAGCTTTGGGACTGGTGGCAGATAAGCTGAAAAGTGTGGACACCAACATGGTTGGTTTCATAAACTCCGGAAAGCTCAGCAACGAGGATTTATATGTGATGCAAAAGCTTGTTAGATGCATCCTGAAGACAAATAACATGGATAATGCCTCCAGGTTTTGCCATTCTACCACGGTTCCTGCCTTGGTCTCCACAGTGGGCTCAGGTGTGATGTCAACTTCTACCATAAGCATAGAAAAAGCTGACTCAATAATTATCGCCGGAGTAAACATAAAGGAAACTTATCCTCTGATCGCCCGCAGGGTGATAAGAGCCAAGGAAAAAGGGGCAAAGGTTATCGTCTCAGATCCAAGAAGAACGGTAACGGCAAGATTTCTCGCCGATATATACCTGGAGTTAAATCCAGGCACTGATACAGCGCTGCTAAATGCGATGATGAAAACAATATTGGATGAGGGCTTAGAGGATAAGGAATTCATAGAGAAGAGGACCAAAGGATTTACTGAGCTTAAGAACTACCTATCTTCCTTAGATATGGATGATATGGAAAGAATAACGGGCATTCCTATTGATACTATAAGGGAAGCGGCGCGAACTTATGCTAAGGCAGAAACAGGGTGCATACTTTATAACGCTGGAATAGCGCAGCACCTTAGTGGCATAGAAAACATTAGAGCACTTGCCGATCTGGCTATGCTCACCGGGAATTACGGTAGGCCAGGAACTGGGGTTAATCCCCTAAGAGGTCATATAAATGGAGAGGGATTTGGTGATATGGGACCAATTCCAGTTTTCTATCCCGGCTTTAGACCGGTGAATGAGGAGAGTGCCAAGCTATTTGAAGATCGCTGGGGAGTTTCTGGTTTGCCCTCAAATCCGGGATTGACATACATGGATATGGTGGAGAAATGCCAAGCCCTGTATATAATAGGAGCAAATCCGATGCTTTCTGCCCCCGATACTAATAATGTCAGGAAAAACCTTTTGGGGAAAGACTTTTTAGTGGTTCAAGATATTTTCATGACTGAGACTGCTGAGCTTGCCGATGTAGTCCTCCCTGCTGCAGCTTGGGTAGAGAAGGATGGCACGATAACTGAGGTTGATAGAAGGGTTCAGCGGGTAAATAAAGTTGTACATCCTCCAGGGGAAGCAAAGCCAGACTGGAAGATATTCTGCGAGTTGGCAGAGCTGATGGGGATGGGGGAAAGGTTCGCATTCAATTCTGCGGAGGAGATATTTGAGGAGATAAGGGAATGCGTGCCACAATACAAAGGAATAACCTATGCGAGGCTTGGGAAAGCTGGTGGGATTGGATGGCCTTGCCCCAAAGAAGATCATCCCGGAACCGATACCATGTTTGTGGAGAGATTTGGGACTCCTGACGGTCTGGGGAATTTCCAGGTCGTGGAATATAAAAGTCCAGCAGAAGTCACCGATGAAGAATATCCTTATGTTCTCACCAACGGCAGAGTCATATTCCATTACCATACCGGAACAATGACCAGGAGGACTGAAAGATTGAATAACGAGGTTCTCAAGGGATTCGCGGAGATAAACACTGATGATGCCACAGAGATAGGGATAAAAGATGGACAGAAGATAACATTGAAGTCAAGAAGGGGAGAGGTAAAAGCGATTGCCAAGGTGGCAGATAACATAAGGAAAGGGGTATTGTTCATGCCGTGGCATTTCTGTGAATCGAGTCCCAATATTCTAACCGGACTTTGTGCCGGTCCACCATCTAAGATGCCGGAATTCAAGTTCTGTGCCGTCAGAATAGAGGTGGCTTCCTAACCTGAAGGGCAATAATCTAAGGAGGTCCAAGATGGAAAGAAGTGATTTGGTGATCGTAGGAGGTGGTGCTGCCGGACCGCAAGCGGCGATCACTGCCCAAAGGCTCGCCAGCATCGAGAAGGTGACTGTCATCCGAAGGGAGCCAAAGGCATTGATCCCCTGTGGCATCCCTTATATCTTCGGCACCCTCGGCTCGGTGGAGAAAAATATATTTCCCGATGCTCTGTTGGGAAATGCCGAACTCGTGATCGATGAGGTCACTTCCATCGATAGAGAGACACAAACCCTAATCACCTCAGGGGGGAAGAGCATTGGCTACCGAAAATTGATCCTGGCCACCGGTTCTCAGCCCGCAGTGCCACCTATACCGGGAAGGGAACTGGATAATGTCTTCACGGTGAGAAAGGATATGGATTATCTCCAGAAGCTCCAGAGTGCCCTGGAAGGTGCAAAAGAGGTGGTAATCGTGGGTGG
>DEIJ01000066.1:0-1124 GCA_002352365.1 Dehalococcoidia bacterium UBA2777
GGGGGAAGAGCTCAGGATGCCGACTTGCCCAAGCCATCTTGGGGTCAACATCAAGGGGAATATTCCCCCCACCATCGAACACTATTTCCTCTAGCTTAAACCCGTATTTCCTGAGCAGAATATCTGCCTGATAAAGTCGCTGCTCCCGCACCAGCGAGGTTGGTGGTGTCTCCTCCAGAGGTGTTCCGGCTATGGGCCTAAAGGGGCTGAAATAGCAGCGGCTGAGCTCCAGTCGTTGATACAGGAAACTACACGCGGCGAGGATTTCCCTATCCGACTCTCCTGAGGCACCAACCACGAACTGAGTTGTCTGGCTGCGGCACATCCCCACACCTTTCTGTATCAACTCTTGGGCATATTTCATTTGAGGGAGTAAGTCCTGCTCAATGTTTTTATTTGGACTGATCTTCTTCAGATGAGATTGGCTAGGGGCCTCCAGGTTTATGGAGACACGATCTGCCAGCTCGACTGCCCGTTGAATATAATCCAAATTAGCTCTGGGCATCATCTTAAGATGAATATACCCCTTAAATTTGTGCCTTAAACGGATGATCTCGACAGCCTGAAGCATTTGCTCCATTATCCTCCCCGGGCTACCTTCGATTGCTGAGCTGAGGAAAATACCTTCAACCAAACCTCGGTCATACATCTCAATAAAAGCGCCGGCAAGATCATCCGGGCTGAATGAGTACCTTGGGAAGTCACGCCCCGAGCGATTGGCACAATAGAGACAATTGTTTTGACAAGAGTTACTCATTAACACCTTAAAGATAGGCATGCTTTTACCCGCAGCGGAAGCTGGGTATATCCAAGGGAGATTCGCCGCTCCTCGCCCGGAGGGGACTAAGACATCCCCTTCAGCTGCCTTCCCTAACTCGGCAATCTTGCGGGCGAAATCGAGTTTCTGTTGGGGAGGATAGAGTGTAGTTCCCAACTGGCCTGCTCCTTTCAGCTTCCATTCTCTCACTGGGGCGATTTTTTCTCAAGCCTGAAGCTAAACTATGTGTTCTTGCACACCATAGATTTGTCGGCTAAAATAGATTGCGAATGCAATTAGGACATCTTTATGGCATAGGCGTGGGCCCAGGAGATGTGGAGCTTTTAACTCTCAAAGCTTTCCGCAT
>DEIJ01000066.1:1233-2636 GCA_002352365.1 Dehalococcoidia bacterium UBA2777
ACCAAATTGAGAGTTTATTGGCAGGATGCCGCGGCGACTATTTGGCAGCAGCTTGCCCAAGGAAAGGATTGTGCCTTTATTACTGAAGGCGATCCTCTTTTCTACGGGACATTCAGCTACATCCACCACATCTTTCAGCAACGCTATCCCCAAGTGAACATAGAGGTAATCCCAGGAATATCCTCAGTCAATGCAGCAGCCGCCAGAGCCCAAACCCCCCTTGCCCAAGGAGATGACTATGTGGCTATTCTAGCCTCTACTCCTGATGATGAGAGGCTTAAACAGATTCTTCATAACTTCGATACTATAGTGCTGATGAAAGTGCACAGCATACCCAGAGTAATAACCATCCTGGAGCAACTAGACCTGGTAGATAATTTTACTTATGTTCAGAGGTGCACCACACCGGCCGAGGAGATAATTCGAGACGCTAGGAAGCTGAGGGAAAATAAGTCAGATTACCTCTCATTGCTGATGATAAGAAAGTAGCACCATGATGCCAGTTCAAGTTTACTTCATTGGAGCCGGTCCTGGTGACGTCGAACTTTTGACCATTAAGGGGAAGAGGATCATCGAGCAGGCTGATGTAATCATCTACGCCGATTCTTTAGTTAATCCTGAGATTTGCTCCTTGGCTAAACAAGGTGCTGAAATCTACGGCAGTGCTAAACTTTGCCTTGAGGAGATCACTGAGATAATCCTTCACTCTGTCGCTCAGGGGAAAGTAATAGCTAGGATACACAGTGGTGATCCGGCTATCTTCGGGGCATTGCTGGAACAGATGGCAATTTTGGAGAATAGTGGCATCAGCTATGAGGTTGTCCCTGGAGTAAGCTCAGTATTTGCTGCTGCTGCTGCTCTCCAAGCTGAATTAACCGCTCCTGATATCTCTCAAACGGTTATTATAAGCCGAATAACAGGCAGAACCAAAGTCCCCCGCACGGAGAAGCTAAGCGATCTTGCTAGCCACCAAGCAACCTTGGTCTTATTTTTAAGCGTGACCATGATCGAGGAAGTAGTGAGGGAGCTAATTTCAGGTGGCTACTCCGAGGATACCCCAACGGCGGTAGTATATAAGGCAAGCTGGAAGGACGAGATAATAGTACGCAGCACACTCAAGGAGGTAGCCGAGAAGGTGCGAGCTTATAGGATACAAAACCAGGCACTTATATTGGTAGGTAAAGCACTCGACCCACAGCTCAAGGCTCAAGGGAGCACTCGCTCCAAGCTATATGAGAGATAACTCAGGCATTAACGCGACCATGTCAGGCTATAATATCCTGCAAAAATAACTGCACTATGTCATTGTTACGAAAATAGAATTTGACACCCTCACCCCAACCCTCTCCCGTCGAGGGAGAGGGAACAGTCCTCTCTCGCCTCGCGGGGGAGAGCTAGAGAGA
>DEIJ01000066.1:2657-9247 GCA_002352365.1 Dehalococcoidia bacterium UBA2777
AAAGGCCCTTTGATGACAGGCTTGTTTATCTTTATCCCTTGTGGTGCCGATGGCAATCGGCATGGTTGATTGCGAGGAGCGTAGTGACGAAGCAATCCCAAGGATAGCTATCAGATTGCTTCGCTTCGCTCGCAATGACAGCGAGAATATATTTACACTGCACCGCTTTGGATTCTCCGAATCAGATACGGACCTCTCAAACTCGGGCGGAAAATCGTCAGACTCCCTGGGGCAGTCTAGTAGGCAGCGCGTTTAATAGCTTCCGTCCATTTGAGATATGTGGGATAATCTATATACTCTTTTCGTTTGAGGTATTTTTCGACGGGGATAACATTCTCTCTTTTTTTGTCTATCTCATCACGCACGATCATACTAAATGCATTGCTGCTGCCTGAGCCATAGGAGCTAAGCAATATGCTCTCACCAGGCTTTGCCTTGTCCAAGACCGCGGCTAGGCCAACAAACGCTGAACTTGAGCCCAGATCCCCAAAAAGTGGAATAATTGTTCCTGAAGCTAGCTGCTCGCGTTTTACCCCCAAACTTCGAGCCGCTAAGCCAGGAAGTCTTGGATCCGGCTGTTGGAAAACCACGTAAGTGAAATCCTCACCTTTCCTCTGTAACTTTTCCATAAGGCCTTTGCTCGCCTCTACCACATGTTTTTGATAACCATATTCTCTATCAAATCTGTAATCGAAATAGTTCGATACGGTAGGATCAGATGTTGACCTCCACCTATCGGTGACCAATGTGGAATAAGTATGTACACCCTCAATATCAGCTATTGTTTTTTCGGTCCCGATAACAAAAGCCGCTGCTCCAGCGCCAAAGCTTACTTCCCCTTCTGAACCAGGGGCAGTAGCTCTATCCTCTGTGCCAACAACTACTCCATATCTGATTCTTTTCGCTTCAATAGCATCCAGACACCCCAAGAGTGCCATCGCGGCTGCATTAAGAGAGCCGCAATAGTCTATCATGGTTGTTTCAGGACTCATTTCCAATGCTTCAGCCAAAACAGGTGATAGGGTTCTTTCAATGTAAGGTGAAGAGCTAGTTCCAATATACATCGCTCCTATCTGTGATGGATCAATCCCGGCATGTCTGATTGCCTTCTCACTCGCGTCAACAGCCATGGTAATAATATCCTCATCTGCGGCACAAATCGACTTCTCCCCTCTTGCCTCTCTAGCAGCAGCACTACCAGCCCATACCCTAGTAGGATCTTCTACCTTAAGTCGGGGCTTAGGGATATAAACCCCGTAGCCAACGATGCCAGCCATGTGAACCTCCTTTAATTATAGTATCTTGCAAAAATCTTCGCACAAACTCCTCTCCCTTGACGGGAGAGGGAAGAAAGGGTGAATTCCCCCTCCCTCTAACTCCCTCCCGCCAGGGGAGGGAAGATTGTGAGCATTTACGCGGTTAGCTATAATTTGGAGCGCCTGGGCTGTAAAAGGAATTATGCGGAGCGAGACAGGATAGTAACACAAGAGTCGGCGAATCCTGCACCTCCCACATTATGCTGCAGGGCTATTCCACGGTCGATCTTGACCTGCCGTTCTCCCGCTTCCTCTCGTAGTTGCCAGAAACACTCGCAGATTTGAAATAGGCCGGTTGCCCCTATGGGATGGCCATGCGTCTTAAGTCCCCCGCTAGGCCCTACCGGAATCCTGCCCCCAATATCAAACTCTCCTTCCATAACCAGTGGGCCGGCTCCCCCTTTCTTACAAAATCCAATATCCTCGATGTTCAGTAGCTCGGTATTGGTGAAGCAATCATGGGTTTCGGCGAGGTCCACCTCCGCTGGCTTCACCCCGGCCATCTCAAACGCACCTCTAGCTGCCCTGATGGTAGCGGGCAGCTCAATAAAATTAGCCTTATCCCAATAAAGCGCATAATCTACCCCAACATTGCTCCCCAAAACATAAACCGGCTTATCAGTGTACTTCTTGGCTAGATCAGCGCGACATAATATCGCCGCAGCGGCGCCATCGGTTTGAGGACAGCAATCCAAAAGATGTAACGGCCAGCAAACCAGAGGGCTTTTAAGCACCTCCTCTATAGTCACTTCATGGCGATAGTAGGCATATGGACATCGCTTTCCATTACGATGGTTTTTGACCGCCACTCGAGCGAACATCTCCATGGTATATCCAAATTCATACATCTGTCTTGTGGCATAGAGTGCCTGTGTTGCCGGAGCTGTCATCCCCCAGATCCAGTACGGATTAAAGCCTAATAGCTCACCCCCCAGAGGCATTAAAAGATCTGAGGCTGTCTTCTCTGTCATCTTCTCTGCCCCCAGCGCTATAACCACATCATATAGCCCGGTAGCAATTCCAATGACTGCTTGCCTCAAGGTATCGCCCCCGGTAATGCAACCATCGCAAACCCTGGTTATAGGGATGTCAGCATTCCCCATCTGGGTGGTTAGCCATGAGCCACTCATCCCACCAGGGATAAGCAGATCCATGCCAATGCTTCCTATCCAGCCAGCTTTAATCTCCTTAGGGTCAATTCCCTTATCAACGCTTTTGACACAGTTTATAAATACCTCCTGAGCCAGATCCTCTACGCTCTTGTCATATAATCCCCCGAAGGGGGTCATTGCCGTGCCTATAATAGCAACTTTCCCTTTTATCGATTCCACTTTGTTCCCCCCTTGCATAGTCTACAGCTAACAGCATTTTGTCTTTCGGCTGCAGGCAGTAAACTTCAAATTATGGATTCCGAGAGGTGATAGTGACACAGGAAACACCAAACCCTGCTCCACCCACATTATGCTGTAGTGCGATGCCGTTTTTAAGTTTCACCTGTCGATCCCCCGCTTCCTCTCGTAGCTGCCAGAAGCACTCGCAGATCTGTGATATGCCGGTTGCTGCTATAGGATGACCATGTGCCTTAAGCCCTCCGCTGGGCTGTATTGGGAGTGGGCCGTCAATATCAAAGTATCCTTCCATGAGTCGTGGGCCACCCTCTCCCTTCTTACAAAAGCCAATATCTTCGTAGTTCATTACCTCAGTATTGGTGAAGCAATCGTGGACCTCGGCAAAATCCACTTCCTCTCGTTTTATACCGGCCATATCAAATGCGCCGTTAGCCGCTCTAACCGTAGCCAACATCTCAATAAAGTTGTGCTTATCCCAATAAAATGAGTGATCTAGTCCAACATGGGTCCCTAAAACATAAACCGGCTTATCGGTATAATTTTTGGCCAGATCGGCACGACATACTATCACTGCTGCGGCACCATCAGTTTGAGGACAGCAATCCAAAAGATGTAACGGCCAGCAAACCATGGGGCTTCTCAACACATCCTCAATAGTCACCTCATATCGATAGTGGGCAAACGGACAGAGCTTTCCATTATGATGGTTTTTGACCGCAACTCTGGCGAACGTCTCCATGGTATATCCCAATTCGTACATCTGCCTGGTAGCGTAAACTGCTTGCATCGCCGGAGCGGTTGAACCCCAGGTCCAAGAAGGATGGCCACCTAGTCCGATAGTTCCCAGGGCAATCAACGACTCTGTGCCCGGCTTCTCCCGCATCTTCTCTGCACCTAGGGCTAGAACCACATCATACATCCCAGAGGCAACTCCAAAGATGGCATGTCTCAAGGTATCACTCCCCGTAGGGCAGCCGCTCTCAATTCTGGTTATCGGAATCCCAGTATTCCCTATCTGAGTAGCCAGCCATGAACCACTCATTGCCCCAGCACCAAATAGGCGGCCCAGGTTCCCCAGCCATGCCGCCTTAATATCCTTTTTAGGCTCGATCCCTTTATCCACACTTTTTATACAATTTATATATGTCTCCTGAGCCATGTCCTCCATGCTCTTCTCAAAATGCTCCCCGAAAGGAATCATCCCCACACCTATGATGGCAACTTTGCCTCTTATTGACTCCATCCTACCCCTCCTCTACTAGCCTAACCTTATAACCATACATAGCTATTCCCCTACTAGTGAGTATTTTCCTAAGCACAAGCTCAACTTTTGCCCCTATCTTTACATCTTCAGGTTTGGCCACTTCGGTGAATAAGCCTTGAAACTTCCCCCCTCCTTCCAGATCAACTATAGCTATAGGAGCTGGCGGCTCAATCTCTGGGGGTAAGACATAGTTTATGCAATAAGTATGCACCGTGCCCTTTTTACTGAGTTTATGATTCTCAGTGTTAAAACTGCCACATTTGGGGCACACCTTCCTCCGCGGATAGGTAATATGACCACAGTCCTTACATCTCATCCCAATGAGCCTGTACACCTCAGGATTTAACCTCCAATGCACTGGAGATGGCGGAGCAGGCATAGTCATCAAAGCACCTCCTATTTCTGATTTTGATTAGATGAACCGCTGCATCCCTTAAAGATTACTAGCAACTTACTACAACTCTTATTAGTTGTCAAGACGACAACCCCCACTTGACAAATCTTGACCTTTGTGATGAAAAAGTTGGTGTAAAAAAATTACAAACCCTTGGGAGGTAGATATGACTCCGGATAAGAAGGTAGGGCGCCCGAAGAGGTTAGGGGGGAGCAAAAGAACCGAAAGAGTGGTGGCTATGCTTACCCCTGAGGAAAAGGAACAACTTGAACGATTTACCGACAAGCGGACCATGTCCATATCGGGAGCGTTACGAGAGGCTGGTAGCATTCTTTATAAGCTATCTCCTGAGGATGAAGAGGGGAGGAGGCATGCTAAAGTAAGCCGGATAGAATCCCTGGCCAAAGAGATCGCCAACGGGGTGAGAGAGAAGGAATTCGAAATCCCCATTGAGTTGAAAGGGACAATAAAGAAGGTTGGTGATGAGTATATCTTCACTGGGCTCGCTCGAGAGTTCCCCAAGAGGGAGATAGCCATGAAGCTATTGGAAGAATTGGAGGAAAAGTGCCGGCTTTTGATGGAGAGTCCTCCCGGAGTGATGTTTATTCTTCAGGCTGACAGGTTAAAATACATCGACTTAAGGCGAGGTCTGCATGGATACGAGATGGAAAGGCTACTAAGTGAGCCAATCTTTGACCTGGCTCATCCAGATGATAGGGCTCTGGTTGAGGAAAGAGCTCAGAGAATAATGAAGGGTGAAGAAGTTCCCCAGGACTATGTGTTTAGAGGTTTGGGAAAGAATGGAGAGGTTATCGATCTACATATTTCATCAATTCGGGTGGAATATGAAGGCTGCCCGGCAATTGCCGGTAGCCTGATAAATATCACCGACCTGGAGGATTTAGAGCAAGGCATCAGAGAATTGAAAGCATTAGTAGATACTCTCTCGAATGGCGCGGATAGCAAAGAATCCTAGCAGGCTCAATGGGCTGGTCCTGCAGGATGGAAAGGTGTTGGCGGTGTAGTGATAATAAGCATCAGGATTTCATACTACAAAACTAATAGAAGGAGGTGACTTTATGCAAGCAGCAGATTCTAATAATGAACTAAGAGCTTTGAGTACTGAAGCGGCCAGTAAATATATACTTCCCAGAAATCAATGGGGTCCGGCGGATGAGGCACTTTATGGAGTAGGAGACATTTTTGATGTCGAGAAGGGTAAGGCCCAGGATTTGAGGTTCAAAGCCATAAAATATGCCTTTGACTACCACTATTCGAATAATCGCTTCTATCGCCAGTTTTGCCAACAAAGGAAAGTAAAGCCCGATGACATAAGAGAGCAATCCGACTTCTGTAAAATTCCACTGATTACCGACACATTCTTCAAAGACTATCCCGAGGGGATGGATTTTGCTCGTTGGTTGGGAGAGGTTTTCACTGGACAGATGCCAAATCCAACCCTCCGAAATAATCACCCTTCTTTCGACGAGGTGATGGATGCCTTAGAAGAGAAGGGAGTGTTAGTCCTTTTCAGCAGTGGTACCAGCGGAAGGTTCTCCTTTATTCCCAAGGATGAAACCAGTCGCCTGAGGCAGATGTATGCCGTCTTTCATTTATGTGAGATGATGTCTGACGTCACCAATCTCAAGATGTTCCCACTAACTTTCCACCCGCGACAAAACCGTTTATTCCTCTTAAGGGTATTAGGGACACTAACACACGAGCTAGTATCTGAGGAGGAGCAAAGGAAGGCTGCGGCCGGCAAAGGGACAGGCGTGAAACTGACAACCGACATGATCAGGCTCTCCATGGGAATCACCAAAGGAATAAGAGAGAAGGTGAAGGCAAGGGCAGCACTTGTTATCATCAGGCGCCGGAATGAGAAATTGCTCAATGATACTGTCAGCTTCTTAGAGAAATGCCACAAGGAGAAAGAAAACACCATTTTCGGGGGGACTCCATTCACCGTAGACGGTTTACTGTCGAGGCTGGAAGAACAAGGGAAGAGACTCAACCTGGGGGGTAGCCTGGTGATAACTGGAGGAGGTTGGAAGCTTCAGGAAGGCAGCAAAATATCTGAGAAGGACTTCAGGGAGAGAGTGGAAAAGGTGCTAGTGTCTTGTAACTGATGTATCATTACAGGGAACTGCCTTGGCTAAAATTTGCTCTGGTGTCTTTATTCCGAAAATAGATTCCCCATGTGTCATTGCGACCCTGAGCGAAGTGAAGGGGAAGCAATCTCACTCTCATTACCCCGAGCTTGCTTC
>DEIJ01000117.1 GCA_002352365.1 Dehalococcoidia bacterium UBA2777
TCAAGCTATAAATCAGGCATGAGGGTTCCTGGCCTCATCTATGCTGATGCCGATATGCTTGAAGCTATTCGGACAGATCGAGCCCCGGAGCAGGTGGCTAATGTAGCTTTCCTGCCCGGTATTGTAGGCTCTTCCTTAGCTATGCCCGATATTCACTGGGGTTATGGCTTCCCTATAGGGGGGGTAGCTGCCACTCAGCTTGATGATGGTGTCATCTCGCCTGGTGGCGTTGGCTATGACATAAATTGTGGGGTAAGGTTGTTGCGCACCAACCTCACTGAGGATGAGGTGAGACCCAAATTGGCACAACTTGTCAGGGAGCTTTTTAGTGCCATCCCCTCCGGGGTAGGCTCCACCGGCAAAATCAAGGTAGGCAAGAAGGAGCTTGAGGAGATCTTATGTCACGGTACCCGCTGGGCTGTAGGGCGAGGATTGGGGGTGAAAGAGGATATCGATGTCAGCGAGGAGGGAGGCTGTCTCGGGGGTGCTGATCCGGATAAAGTGAGCACCAAAGCGAAAGAGCGAGGCTTTCCTCAGTCAGGAACGTTAGGCTCAGGGAATCATTTTCTCGAAGTGGACGTGGTAGAGGAGATTTACGAGCCGGCGATAGCCAAGGTGATGGGCATAGAAGCAGTAGGGCAAGTAGTAGTATTGATCCATACTGGTTCCCGAGGGTTAGGCCATCAGGTGTGCGATGATTATGTGCGGGCGTTGCGGCAGGTGGTGCCCAAGTATGACATCCATCTTCCTGATCGGGAGCTTGCTTGCGCACCAATAAAGTCGCCTGAGGGGCAAGACTATCTGGCCGCCATGGCTTGTGCCGCTAATTATGCTTGGGCTAACCGTCAGTGTATTACCCATTGGGCCAGAGAATGCTTTGTCAAATCATTCGGCAAAAGCCAGCAGGCAATAGGGCTGGAGTTAGTCTATGATGTGGCTCATAATATAGCTAAGATAGAGCATCACACAGTGAATGGAAAGAAGCTCACCGTTTGTGTTCATCGCAAAGGGGCAACGCGAGCCTTCCCCCCACACCATCCCGATATCCCGATTAAATATCGCCAAATAGGTCAGCCAGTGCTCATTCCTGGTGACATGGGGCGTTGTTCTTATGTATTAGTGGGAACGGAGCGGGCGATGGAGGAGACTTTTGGCTCCACCTGCCACGGGGCAGGCAGGGCACAAAGTCGCACTGCTGCCAAGCGTAGCTTAAGGGATGCCGAGGTAGCCGAGGAGCTGGCGGCACGGGGAATACTGGTCAAGGCAGCAAGTAGAGGCTCTTTGGCTGAGGAGGCATCAGCAGCGTATAAAGATGTGACTCAAGTGGTGGAGGTTACCCATAAAGCGGGGATATCCCGTAAGGTGGTCAAGACAGTCCCTATGGGAGTAATCAAGGGTTAAGGCGATGTATGTGCTGGGCACCGCCGGTCACGTAGATCATGGCAAGTCGGTTTTAGTTCATGCCCTTAGTGGCATCGATCCTGACCGGCTACGTGAAGAGAAAGAGCGAGGGATGACCATAGATTTGGGCTTCGCCTGGCTCAAGTTGCCCAGTGGACGAGAGGTTAGCATTGTCGATGTCCCCGGGCATGAGCACTTCATCAAGAATATGCTAGCTGGGGTAGGGGGGTTTGACCTAGCTTTATTAGTAGTCGCCGCTGATGAAGGGATAATGCCTCAAACCAGAGAGCACCTTGCCATCCTCGATCTTCTTCAAGTGAAGCGGGGCGTGGTAGCAATCACCAAAAAGGACTTGGTAGATGAAGAATGGCTGGAGCTGGTAAGCCTGGAAGTAAGAGACTTGTTAGGAGGAACTGCCCTCGCTGGGGCTCCTATCATCCCTGTCTCGGCAGTAAACCGAGAAGGGTTAACTGAACTTATTTCAGCTATTGACTCCATCCTAGATATGACCCCAGCCAAAAAAGATATCGGCAGGCTGAGGCTGCCTATTGACCGGGCTTTTACCATCGCCGGATTTGGCGTCGTGGTCACCGGCACTCTGATTGATGGATGCCTTGTCTCGGGGCAAGAGATAGAAATCCTCCCCTCCAGACTGAAGTCGCGCATTCGAGGCCTGGAGACTCATAAGCGGAGAATTAATACTGCCTTGCCCGGTAGTCGAGTGGCAGCTAATCTCACCGGAGTTACCCTCGATAAGCTAAACAGGGGTGATGTGATAACCTCCCCCGGTTGGCTTGTGCCCACTCGGGCTGTGGATGCCAAGCTTAGGCTACTTCCTCATCTATCTCGCCCCCTCCCCCACAATGCCAGGGTAGCTTTCCATACTGGATCTAGCGAGACCGAGGCAAAAGTTCGCCTGCTGGAGAAAGAGACGCTCGAGCCGGGGGAAACCAGCTGGGCTCAGTGTGTATTTGCTTGCCCCATAGCAGTGGTTAAGGGAGACCTGTTTATCATCCGCTCCTCTGAGGATACCCTGGGAGGAGGTGAGATCGTTGATTCCCAAGCTAGACGGCATCGCCGCTTTCACCTCGCCACTATAGCTAGCCTAGCGGCAAGAGAGAAGGGTAATCCGGAGGAAATCCTTCTCGCCACCCTGGAAGCAAAGGAGCCCATAGAGCTGAGGACGCTGCTCGCTCACTCCGGCTTATCATCCGAGGAGACAAACAAGGCACTGGGGAATCTAGCCGAGCAGAGTAAGGTGATTGCCTTAGGCGGCAAAGGCTATCATAAAGTGCTTTTTTCAGCCTGTGGCTGGAGGCGGCTAGAGGAAAAGGTCAGGGAAATAACCCAAAATTACCATCGCCAATTTCCTTTGCGATCTGGCATGCCAAAGGAGGAATTGAGGAGCAAATTGAAGCTCTCTGCCTCCTCCTTTGCTGGGGCCTTGCATCAAATGTTTTCCAGGGAGATACTAATTGAGGAAGGGGTAGCAGTACGCCTGGCCTCCCATCAGATTCAGCTTAACAAAGAACAACAGAAAATGGTAGATGCCTTCATCAACTCCTTGGCCGAAAATCCTTACTCACCCCCCAGTGCACCCTATCTGCCGCCTGAGCTAGTTGAGCTGCTCATCGGGCAGCGCCGTATAGTTAAGGTAAGTGATGGGATAATCTTCACCGCCTCCGCCTATGATGAAATGGTACAGCGTATATCTTCTCACCTAAAGTCCTATGGCAAGATAACTGTGGCTGAGGTACGCAATCTATTGGGAACTAGCCGCAAATATGCCGTAGCCCTAATGGAATACCTAGATGAGCAAAAAATCACCCGGCGTATTGGTGACGAGAGGGTATTAAGATAAATGGCGGGAGCGCATGGGAGTCGAACCCACCATGGATACCGAAAGGCACCCATCAACGGATTTGAAGTCCGCGAAGCCCACCAGAGCTTATCCACTCCCTTTTTCATTTTAGATGTCAAATGACAATTAGTCAATCACCGCGGCGCCACCCCCTGTTCGACGAATCCCCCCCACTGGCTGCGGAGGAAACATTCCGGCTTTTCCACCACCGCCCATTCAGTTTCTTCCTTGACAGCGGCATGGATGCCCCAAAGCTAGGGCGATACTCCTTTATCGGCAGCGACCCTTTCCTGGTATTAAAAAGCCGCGGCAACCAGATAACCATCCAGGCTTTGGGCACACAAGAGAAAATATATAGCAGTCCTTTTGAATTGCTGGAAAGGTTGATGGAGACATATCGGATCACCTCCCCCCTCCCGATACCATTGATAGGTGGGGCAATCGGCTACTTCAGCTACGACCTGGGCCAGTTACTCGAGCACCTTCCCTCCACCGCTGTTGATGATCTTGGCCTCCCGGAGTGCCTGTTTGCTTTTTATGACCTAGTTTTGGCCTTCGATCACCTGGAAAACAAAGTCTACATTATTTCCACCGGCTTCCCCGAGCAAGAAGAAGAGAAAAGGAAAAAAAGGGCCGAGATACGCCTTGCTGAGATGAAGGAGAGGTTGCTCGAAGCGTCTCGCCCGGTGAACAGCGGAGCACTATACTCCCCTGGTGGTTTAGGCCCAATCGTTAGTTCCAACTTCAGCCACCAGGAATACCTCAGAGCGGTGGAGGCAGCTAGAGAATATATTGCTGCTGGAGATATCTTCCAAGTCAATTTGTCGCAGCGATTTGAAGCCGATTTGTCTGTCCCTCCCTATGAGCTATATCGACGCTTGCGCCATATCAACCCCGCCCCCTTCGCTGCTTATCTCAACTTCGATGAGGTGACCATTATTTGTGCCTCCCCGGAGAGATTTCTAAAGGTCGATGGCAACCTGGTAGAAACGCGACCAATAAAGGGCACAAGACCCCGAGGCAGCACCCCTTCTGAGGATGCTGCTCTGCAGGAAGAACTCCTGTGTAGTACCAAAGATAGAGCTGAGCATATAATGATTGTTGACTTGGAGAGGAACGACCTGGGACGGGTGTGCCACTTTGGAACAGTGAAGGTAAGGGAATTGCTCACTTTAGAGAAATATGCTACTGTTTTCCATCTTACCTCTACTGTAGAGGGGAAATTATGCCCAGGTAAATCCAGGATCGATCTGTTAAAGGCTTGCTTCCCCGGGGGCTCGATTAGTGGTGCGCCAAAGGTACGCGCTATGGAGATCATCGATGAGCTGGAGCCTACTAAGAGGAGCATCTACACCGGCTCTATTGGCTATCTAAGCTTCGGTGGTGAAATGGATATTAACATCGTTATCCGCACCATTCTGGTTAAAGGCAATCGGGCCTATCTTCAGGTGGGAGGAGGTATTGTCTATGACTCTGATCCCGAAGCAGAATACCAAGAGACTTTGGATAAGGCTAAGGCGCTACTGGAGGCCCAAAACTTGCCTCTCCCATTAAAGGTAATGGCATGATCTTAATTATCGATAATTATGATTCCTTTGTGTATAACCTTGCTCAGTATATTGGCGAGTTGGGTGAGGAACCAATAGTTTATCGCAATGACCAGATTGGGCTAGAACAAATTGAACAGCTATCCCCAAATGCAATCATTATCTCCCCCGGACCAGGTACTCCGCTCGATGCAGGAATCTCCAATGAGGTGATACGTTATTTTGGGTGCAAAATCCCTCTCTTAGGCGTTTGCCTGGGGCATCAGTGTATTGGTTTTGCCTTCGGGGGACTTATTGTTCGTGCTCAAATTCCCATGCACGGCAAGACCTCGCTAATCTATCATGACGGGAAATCTATCTTTGCTGGTCTGCCCAACCCTATTGAGGGCGGGCGCTACCATTCCCTAATCGTTGCCCCGCAGACTTTACCCTCTTGTCTGGAGACCTCGGCCCAGACAGCTGAGGGAGGAATTATGGGTATCCGCCACAGAGACTGCCTTGTAGAGGGGGTTCAGTTTCATCCTGAATCTATTCTGACCCAGGTAGGCCATGACCTGCTGAGGAACTTCTTGAATCTCGCTCACTCTTTCTCCCGGAGATAGATATCTAAGCCCACCCAGAAGCTCTGGCCCATTGGGCAACACAAAAATCTGGGAGCGAAAGGCTTCCGAAATGCCGAGATCGGGCTAAAATCAGAATTATACAGGCCGTCTAAAAAGGCCCCATTGTCATTGCGAGGGCGAAGCCCGTGGCAATCTCCGAGATTGCTTCGCCTTCCGACTTCGTCGAAATGGTCTCGCAATGACACTTTCTGGACAGCCTGTATAGTTAATTAGTACCCCGTGAAAAATTCGTTTCGCTCTTTTTCATGGGGGCCCCGAGGGTTAGGGGGCTTTATCTTAAGTAAAGCGGGTAAGTTGATGGAAGAGATCGTTTATCTCAATGGTGTTCTTTTTGCCAGCTCAGCGGCAGGTATTTCCCCAAATGATTGGGGTTTCCTTTACGGCTATGGTCTGTTTGAGACCATGCGCGCCTATTCGGGGAAGGTCTTCCGCTTGGGGCAACATCTTGGGCGACTTTTCCATTCAGCGCAAGCCCTAGGGCTCCCTGTAGAATCAGTCGACTGGGAGGAGGCCGTTTATAAAACCCTCCGGGCCAACAAGCTGGCCGAGGCTCGTCTGCGACTTACCCTCTCTGGAGGTGAGGGGGAGATGGGCACTGAGCTTTCCCCCACAGTCCTCATCACTGCTAGAAGGTATACTCCTTATCCCCGCCAAATCTATAACCAAGGATTTAAGGCAGTAGTATCTCGCCTGCGGCGAAGTAGTTCATCACCTATCTCGGTGTTGAAGTCGACCAGTCGCTTGGATAATCAGCTTGCTCGCCGCGAAGCCAAGGCAGCCGGTGCTGACGAGGCTATCTTCCTCAATGAACAGGACTTGCTCACTGAGGGTACTATCAGCAACATCTTCCTGGTATGTGACGGGGTGGTATTTACCCCAAGTGAAGGGAGTGGCATCTTGCCCGGGATTACTCGAAAGGTTGTTTTGGAACTAGCTCAATCCTTAGGCATTGTGGCCAAAGAGGAGAGGATAACCTTGGGACAGCTTCGGGCTGCTGATGAAGCCTTCCTTACCAACTCACTTATGGAGATAATGCCCCTCAGCCAAGTTGACGGGCAAAGCATTGGCTTGGGGAAGATGGGGGCAATAACTCAAAAGCTAGCCCAAGCTTACTCCGATCTGGTGCACCAGGAGTTAGCTCTCAAGCAAGCTCATCTATAGTTGATCGCAAAACTCCTGGCAATTCTCTTTCCCTTCGACGGAGAGGAAATTTTTATATAAAGGAGGAAAAGGTTAATGGAGCTTGAAACGGTTATCTACCAAAAGAAAGACTTTGTTGCCAAGATCATTATAAATCGCCCCCAAGCGCGTAATGCGCTAAATTTGCAGTTGATGGAGGAATTATCTTGGACTTTAGAAGAGGCAGGGCGAGATAATGCCATAGGGGTAGTGGTAGTAACTGGGAGCGGTGATAAGATATTTTGCCCCGGACTAGATTTACCCTGGGCAAAAGAGCTATTCACCAAAACACCTGAAGTTTGGAATATGGTTGAACGATATACCCGGATAATATACAATTTAAGGCATATGGGTAAGCCAGTAATAGCCGGGGTGAATGGACTCGCCGCTGGGGGAGGCTGCGAGATAGTTATTCACTGTGACTTAGCCATTGCCGCTGAACATGCTCGATTTATGCAGGGGGAAGGTGGGGTAGGGGCGGTGGCCACTTTTGCCACTCAATCCCTTGCTCCAGTTATTGGCGATAAGCGGGCACGGTGGTTTCTGTTTACCGATGAGGTCATTGATGCTAAAACAGCCTTGGAGTGGGGACTTATTAACAAAGTTGTTCCTTACCAGGAATTGGACGCTGAGGTAGATAAACTATGCCAGGTGATTTTGGATAAATCTCCCTGGTCATTGAGATTTACCAAGGCACAGGCTAATGTATGGTTTGATTTAGTGGCTCATACCTTCTACGAGGGAGCATGTTTTTGGACTCTTCAATCTACCACCCCAGAGTCACTAGAGGGAATCTCGGCCTTTTTAGACAAAAGAGCCCCAGATCATCTGAAGATGAGGCAAGAGGCAGCTGCCGGCAAGGCGGTAGAATACCTATGGGGACCGCCGATAAAGACTTGCCCTAATTGTGGAACTAAAAATTTGCCTGGTGAGTTCAACTTCTGTGGCAAATGTGGAGCCGAATTATCCCCAGGAAATCCCTAGGGTTTTTGGTGACTTTTCAGGGATAGCCTAGAGAAGAGAAAAATAGATGAGACAGATTCAACTTTATGATACCACTCTTCGTGATGGGGCAGGACAAGAGGGAATCTCCTTTTCGGTACAGGATAAACTTGATATAGCCAAGAAGCTTGATGAGTTGGGCATCCATTTCATCGAGGGGGGCTGGCCAGGCTCTAATCCTAAGGACAGCGAGTTCTTCCGCCGAGCGCAAGGGGTTGTTTTCTCCCAGGCTTGTTTAGTTGCCTTTGGCAGTACCAGGCGACCTTATATTAAGGCGGAGGATGATGCTAACCTCAATGCTTTGGTAGATGCGGGGACAAAAGTGGTTACTATTGTAGGTAAGAGCTGGGATGAGCAGGTGGTCCGTGTCTTGGGGACTACACTGGAGGAGAACTTGGCCATGATTGCCGACTCCATCCGTTATCTCAAATCTAAAGGGCTTAAGGTATTTTTCGATGCTGAACATTTCTTCGACGGATATAAGGCGAACCCTGAATATGCCTTACGCACTATCCACACGGCTGCTGAGGCCGACTGTGTGATCCTCTGTGATACCAATGGGGGTACCTTACCTCAAGAAGTAGCTAGGGGAGTTCAGGCTGCCCGAGAAGCTATTCCACTACCTTTAGGCATTCATGCTCATAACGATGCTGAACTTGCTGTGGCCAACAGCTTAGTTGCTGTTCAAGCTGGAGTTACCCAGGTTCAAGGAACTATTAATGGTTACGGGGAGCGCTGTGGCAATGCTAGCCTGTGCTCTATCATCCCCACTCTTAAGCTCAAGATGGGTCTTGACCCTCTCAATGACAAGCAGTTGGTCAAGCTAACCGAGGTATCTCATTATGTAACTGAGATTGCCAATTTAATCCCTAATGTTCACCAGCCTTATGTGGGGTCAAGCGCCTTTGTCCATAAGGCAGGACTCCATACCTCAGGAGTGATGAAGTGGGAGGAGAGCTACCAGCATATCGACCCTGAGCTGGTGGGCAACCGAAGTAGAGTAGTAGTATCCGAACTGTCAGGGATGAGCTCAATTATTTACAAAGCTAAGGAGCGTGGGGTTGACCTCTCCCTTGACAGCGAGAGAGCACGGGCTATATTGGAGCAAATCAAGTCGCTGGAGAATCGGGGCTTTCAGTATGATGGGGCTGAGGCCTCCTTTGACCTGATAGTACAGCGTACCCAGCCAGATTATCACTCCCCCTTTGAGCTGATCGACTTTATGGTGGTGATGGAGAAGAGACGCCGTCCTCCCACCATCAAGCCGAAACCGGAGCCCTCCCTTGAGGAGATATTATCCGAGGCTACCGTGAAGGTAAAGGTAGGGGAAGAGATAATCCATACCGTAGCTGAAGGGAATGGGCCAGTAAATGCTTTAGATAGAGCGCTGCGCAAAGCTCTCCTCCAGTTCTACCCTGAACTGGCCAAAGTTGTGTTGCTGGACTATAAGGTTCGCATCCTTGAAGAGAGGAGAGGCACCGAGTCACAGGTAAGGGTACTTATCGAGTCGGGAGAT
>DEIJ01000017.1 GCA_002352365.1 Dehalococcoidia bacterium UBA2777
TTAACCAGCCAAATGTGATGGACTTCAGTTCAATCATAAGCTCCCCCCCTTGTGGTGGTAACAGTTGACTTCCGGAAGAATAAGGTCAGTGCTCTCTTGCCTCTACCCCAAAGCCCAGTTTCTTGATATCCTCCACAATCGGGCCGGCATCCTCGGTGGCCAGGTGAATAATAAAATTCCTCTGCTGAGAGCCAACAGGAGTTACCGGAAAGGCAGCCAGCACATCTGCCTGGTGCTTGCAGAGGATCTCCATCACCTGGTGCTGGACAACGCCTTTCTCGCCGTTTACCACATGAAGACGCACGCCTCTCTCGCCGAAACCCAGTATCTGGGTGATAAGACGATAGAGATCAGTGGTGGTAACAATACCAACCACGTCACCCTTTTCATCCACCACTGGAAAGGTTCCGATATTGCGCTTTTGACCTAAGACGCATGTCTCCTCCACCGTGGTATCGGGGGTAATAGTAACCACATCTGTCACCATTACATCCTTCACCTTCATCTTTGCCAGCAAGTAGTACATCTCCCAGATGCTCAGCGAGGTGGCGGGCGATGGCGCTATTTCCCTCAGCCTATCCTGGGTTATCAGTCCGACCAGTTTACCCCTGTCCACCACTGGCAAGCGACGGATATTATGCTGCTGCATGATCTTCTGGGCATCATGAATCAGTGTGTCGCTGGTCAGGGTGATAACTGGGCTCCTCATATACTCGCCGATATACATAGTCGCCCTCCTCTCAAGTTATCAGATAACCTGTTTGTGCCCGTGTCAGCCCTTAATTCCCCAGACACGAGCATTTATTAGCAGAATCGGGATGGATGCCGCTGAGAGGATCTTGCTGGCCACGCTGCCGTAGAGCCAACGGCTGACACCGGAGCGTCCATGAGTTGTTATGGCGATAAGGTCGATGCCGCCTCTGTTGGTATAAGCAATGATCTCCTCGGCAACCTTCCCCATGATGACCTCTGATCGTGCTTTTAGTCCCCGATCCTCGAATGCCTTTTCTATTGTATTCAGATACTGGGTAGCTTGTGAGCGACAGCAGCCTATTAGCTGGTCACGGTATGCCTCCCAGGATGGCTCGATAGCCGCGGGTCTATCTGAGGGAATCGTTGGCGGCTCACAGATTCTCAACAGGATGGTCTCCGCCCCCCACTCCCTTGCCAGGTAGCCGACATGGGGAATTACCCACTCTGCCACTGCTGAGCCATCAAGTGGCACCAGTATGCTAGAGCCCAGCCATCCCTGAGGCGTGACCTGTTGAAGAGCCTTTGCCCGGACAAGCAACACCGGGGAGCTGGAAGCGCCCAGCACCTTAGTGGCAACGCTTCCCATAACCCAGCGGAGCACGCCTGATCGCCCGTGAGTTGACATAGCGATCAGGTCAATATCATTCTCCTCAGCGTAGCGGACGATCTCCTCGGCAGGTCGGCCACGCACCACCTCGCAGTGGACTATACCCTTGTCTCCCTGTCGCCTCAGCATAGCTTCAGCCACGCCTTCCAGGTAGTCCCTATGCGTGCGGTCGCCACAATTCTCCTCTGGCTCAGCGACGCGCAGCAAAACAACCTCACACCCTGTTGTTCGGGCAAGCTCTTCCACATAGGAAAGAGTGACTTGAGCCAATTCCGAGCCGTCCAAGGGGACGAGTATCCTCTGGTACATCCTGGCACCCCCTATGCTGTCATCTGTTGAATTTTCCCACAATCCTTGGAAGGGCGCAAGGGCCTTACAGGGCAGGTTACTTCTTCATACCCTTTACGAAGAGTCTCTTCCAATACAAGATGAGACTGGAGGGAAGGTTGATCTCTAACACAAGATGAGCCTGAAGGATTAAGGCAGCTCGNNATCATGAACGACAAACAATTAGCGACCATAGAGCAAGTGAAGCAGTTTCTAGAGGAGAATAAGAGTGTAGAGTTCAGAGGGTTATCTGTTGAAGAGAAATACGATTGGATAGAGACAGTGAGATGTTGGCCAGAACAGATGAATTGCACGAGTGGTTGAGTGGACCAGCCACGAAGAAGATCATGGAGCGGGAATACGAGGTTTATGGACACGCTGAGTTTGGGAATATTTCCCGGATATCTATTGCCCATCTATACAACCTGTGAAGAAGTAACACCTATCGGGGTATAGCCAGACGATTTGCCAAGACGAAGCCCGTTGTATCCAGAATTGGAGAGCGTAGCAAACCGGAAGCGCAAGGAAGGCCTGGTTACATTCGAATAGATACGGTTCATCAAGGGGATATGAATGGTGGCAAAGGGGTATACCATATCAACGCAGTGGATGAGGTTACACAGTGGGAAATCGTAGCCTCAGTGGAAAAGATATCAGAAGCTTACCTGGTGCCGGTACTGGAAACCATGTTGCTGCAATTCCCTTTCATTACCAGGGGGTTTCATTCCGATAATGGGTCTGAATTTGTGAATCGCACCGTTGCCCGGTTGCTGAATAAGATGCTAATTCGTTTCACTAAATCCAGGCCTAGACACTCCAATGATAACGGCCTTGTGGAGTCTAAGAATGGCCCCGTGGTGCGCAAAAACCTGGGATATGCTTATATCCCCCAGAGCTGCGCCGAATTGATCAATGGGTTCAATAGAGACTTCTTCAATCCGTATATCAACTTCCATCGGCCTTGTTTCTTTCCCGTCCCTGTTATTGACTCCAAAGGCAAGATCAAGAAGACTTATCCCTATCAGGAGGTGATGACGCCATATGGAAAACTGAAATCATTGACCCAGGCTGAGAACTGCTTGCGTCCCAGTGTTACCTTCGAAAAACTCGAGACAATCGCCAATCAAATGAGCGATAATCAATCTGCAGAAAGGATGGTGAATGCTCGTTCCAATCTCTTTGGGCAAATCTCAAGATTTGCTGGCCGGGTTGCCTGAAGCCCTTTTACTCAGGCTCATTATTCAATTAGAATAGACTAAGTCCATCAGGATCAATGGCTATTGATTACACTAATGACTTGGTACAGAAAAGTCGAGCGTGGCTGTTATGGTTCTGGCTAAGAGAGACCAAGTAGTGGTAGAATAGTATAGTGCCTGGCAGTGGGAGGTGGCATCATGACTTAATCTCAATCGGCCTTCGGTAGCAAGAATCTTGAAGGGAGGGTAGTTATGTATATTGGGGAGTATATGAATACCAATGTTATCACCGTGAGCAGCGATACCCTGATCCACGATGCAGAAAAGATTATGCGGGACCACAAAATACGTCGCTTGCCCGTAGTAGACAAGGGTAAACTGGTGGGCGTAATAACTCGAGATACATTAAGAGAGATATCACCTTCTCCTGCCACTTCCCTTAGCATCTGGGAATTGAATTATTTGCTGGCGAAAATGAAGGTAAAAGATGTTATGAAGAAGGAACTTTTCACCGTTACCGCTGATGCCACGGTAGAGCAGGCTGTTAGTGAAGCGCAGGAACGTGGGATCGGGACTTTGCTCGTGGTAGACAAAGATAAAGCAGATAGGTTGGTAGGCATAGCTACGACTACGGATCTATATAAGGTCACCACTCAGATCTTGGGGTTTGGTCAGCCAGGCGTGCGACTTCACATCCTCGAGTGGGGGAAAAAGGGGTCGCCGGCAGAGGTAATCGACACCATCAACAAGAGTGGGACAAGAATTCTCTCTTTGTTCTCTGTTACGCCGCCCGGGACCGAAAGGGAGGATCGCATAATTCATCTGGATACCGAAGACGCCCACGAGATCATAGACGAACTTAAGGGCAAGGGATACCAGGTAGAAGCAAGACCCCGCTAACTAATGCTATCGTAGTTGCTGGCATTCACCCCGGGAGGATTGGCAAGCAGGCTCTGAGGGTGCCCCTCACCTTGAAGATGCCGGGGTGGACACAGGGGGAGGCCCAGGCAAACAGAGGTGGACAGCCATGGCTAGTGAAAGTGACCGAGCATACCCGTCGCAGTATGAGGGTGAGGTGCTTCTCAGGGATGGCTCAAAAATCCTGTTGAGACCTATCAGGAGAGAGGACGCCGAACGCTGGCTTGCTTTTGTTTCGAGGCTTAGCCCGGATACTAAGTACTTGCCCCTTCGTGGCATGGTGAGGGAAATAGGGCCTGATGCTGCTGCTCGCTATTGCGCAGTGGATTACATAAACACCTTCGCCTTTGTGGCCGAAGTGCTGAAAGAGCGGCGCAAGGAAATAGTAGCCATCGGCCGTTACTATCGGTTACCCAACAGGTATTCCGCGGAGGCGGATTTCATAGTCGATGATGCCTACCGAGGCAAAGGTATTGCAACTCAACTCATAAAGTGGCTGGCCAATGTAGCTCGTGATAGTGGCATTACCACCTTGGAAGGGGATGTGCCCAGCGAGAATGAGGAGATGATGTCTGTTCTGAGGGATTATGGCTTTCACCTCACCAGCAAGCTTAAGGGGGGTATATACCATGTCACTGTTCCGATAACCCGCACCCAAAGGGTGGTGAAAATGGAGGAGGGAAGAGAGCGTCTGTCTACCATCGCCTCATTGCGCTCAATTCTGAGCCCGCGGTCGGTGGCGGTAATAGGAGCCTCCCGGAAGCAGGGCACCATCGGTCAGATCATACTTCAGTGCATAGTGCAGAACGGGTTTTCCGGGACAGTCTATCCAGTGAACCCCAATGCTAGGACTGTGATGTCGGTTAGGGCATATCCTTCGGTATTGGACATCCCTGATGAGGTTGACCTGGCGGTTATCGTGGTGCCGGCTTGGTTTGTGTCCAAGGTGGCTGACGAGTGTGGACAGAAGGGGGTGCGGGGTATAATCGTTATTTCTGATGGCTTCAGGGAGATCGGGGATGAGGGAATAGCCAGGGAGAAGGAGTTGCGTGACGTTGCCTTGGGCCATGGCATGCGGTTGGTAGGGCCGAACTGTATGGGAGTCATTAACACTGACCCCACAATAAAGCTGAACGCCAGCTTCTCGCTGGTTTACCCTCCACAGGGCAACGTTGGCTTCCTTTCCCAGAGCGGGGCACTGGGGCTTGCTATTCTAAATTATGCCAACAATCTGAAGATGGGCATCTCCACTTTTGTCAGCGTGGGCAACCGCGTCGATATTTCGGCCAACGATCTGCTACAGTACTGGGAGCAAGACCCATCGACCAGGGTTATTCTGCTCTACTTAGAGTCATTCGGCAACCCTCGTAAGTTTGGGCGCATTGCCAGGCGGGTATCGGCTACCAAGCCGATAATAGCAGCCAAAGGTGGCAGTACCATAGCCGGCTCGCGCGCTGCCACTTCCCACACTGGAGCACTGGTAACTTCGGAAGTGGCATCTGACGCTCTCTTCCGCCAAGCTGGTATCATAAGGGTCAACACCTTGGAGGAGCTTTTCGACGTGGCTATGCTCCTCTCCAGTCAGCCAATACCTAAGGGCAGGAAAGTGGCCATAGTAACCAATGGAGGAGGCCCGGGCATACTTGCCTCCGATGCCTGCGAGCACTATGGGCTGGAGGTGTCCGAGTTCTCTGCCGATGCAGTTGAGGCACTAAGAGCCATCATCAAGCGGGACATCAGGATCAATAACCCCCTTGACCTGACCGCTGGCGCCGGAGCGGGCGAATTCGAGGGTGTACTCAGGGTACTTGCTGAGGATGCCGGAAATGAGGCGGTTATCGCCATATTCATACCACCTATAGTGATGGATCCCAAGAATATGGAAAATGCCGTACGGCGGGCAGCTCTTTCATTTCAGCGGCATAGAAAGCCGCTGCTAACCTGCTTTATGGGTGAGTGGGGCTTTAGGGTGAAGCTGGGTTCCACGGGTAAGTCCGTACCCTGCTATCCCTTCCCTGAAGATGCTGCCTTGGCGCTAGCCAAGGCAGCCGAATATGGTCAGTGGCTGAAGAGACCAGAAGGGTCTATTCCAAAAATTCGCGGTATCAGGCGAGGCAGGGCACGAAAGATAGTAGAAGTGGCGATGACCCGAAGCACCGAGAGGCCGCTGTGGCTTTCGGCGGAGGAGATAGCCAAGTTGCTCAATTGCTACAACATACGCATTGCCGAGGCAACAGTGGCGAAAAGCGCCGCCGAGGCGGTTGCCTCAGCTTTAAGGATTGGCTTTCCAGTTGCGGTCAAGCTTGCCTCCTCTACCATTGTGCATAAGACGGATGTCGGCGGGGTGGTGCTTGATCTCAAAACAAAAGACGAAGTGGAGTGGGCTTTCAATGGGATCAGAGCCAGGCTAGCTGAGATCGATCGCCAAGAAGAGATGCAAGGAGTCGCTGTACAGCGCATGGTGAGCGAAGGAATAGAGGTGATCGTTGGTGTAACCCAGGACCCATCCTTTGGCCCGCTTATAATGTTAGGACTGGGTGGAATCTATGCTGAACTGCTCAAGGACGTAGCCTTCCGGCTGCATCCACTCACCGATATGGATGCCAGAGAGTTATTGACCTCCATCAAGATGGCAAAACTACTTGAGGGAGTCAGGGGCGCACCCCCCAGCGATACGGCTTCCCTAGAGGACCTGCTGCTTCGTCTTTCTGCAATGGTCGAAGACTTACCCCAGATTGCCGAGCTGGACCTCAATCCGGTGAAGGTGATGCCGCAAGGTGAGGGTTACTGGGTAGTTGATGCCAGGATAATGCTGAGGTAAACAAGGTAGCCGAGCACGCAGGAATGTAACTGCGCAAATAAGGAGAAGAATAAGGGGCAATATCTGAGAGGAGGCGAGAAAATATACGAAAGGATACTCGTTCCACTGGATGGCTCGGAACTGGCTGAACGAGCGCTCCCTTATGTTGAAGGACCAGCTAGAAGATTGAATAGCGAGGTTATTTTGTTCACCGCCTGTGGTATGCCGGGTGACTGTTTGGAACGCCCCTTGAGAGCATATTTGGAGAAGAGGGCCGGGGAACTACAGTCTCTAGGGATTAAGGCAAGTCAGTTAGTTACCCAGGGCAACCCTGCCGATGAAATTCTGGACTTCGCAGAGAAAAACGACATTGGCCTGATTATCATCTCCACTCATGGGCGTACCGGCATCAGCCACTGGGCTCTGGGGAGTATCGCCAGCAAAGTTTTGCAAAGGTCACGCATTCCCGTACTCCTGATAAGGTCAACGGAGTCAGAAGCAGTGGTTTCCGAGAAGGAGCTACGAAAAATTCTCTTGCCTTTAGACGGTTCGCAGTTTGCCGAGGCTATCATCCCATGTGTTGAGGGCTTGGCCGAGGGAATGGACAGCGAAGTCATGTTACTCAAGGTTGTCGAGCCGACAGAGCCTCCTCGCTGGGCAACTTCTGGGGCATGGCCTGAGTGGGAGAAAGACTTTATAGCCAAGATGGAGAAGGAAGCCAAGCACTATTTAAGTGAAAGGGAAAGCGCTCTGCGGAATAAAGGTATGAAGGTTGGTTCGGCATCGCTGCTGGGGAAACCAACCCAGACCATACTCCAATATGCTGAGGATAACTCCGTTAGCCTCATAGCCCTAGCAACCCATGGCTTTTCCGGCATTACCAAGTGGGCCTACGGCAGTGTCGCCTCCAGGATTATCGAAGGCTCATCAAAGCCGGTTCTGCTGATGCGGCCACCGCCGCCCATCTCGGGCGCCTAGATAGTTTCCCCGAAAAATCCCCTTTGAGCAGTCAGTGATAAGAAGGAATGCTGGGCCCTTCTCAAGATTATAATCTTGGCTCATACCAAGTGAGGGGGTCCTCGGCCGCAAAATCCCCGGTTATGGCGTGCGTCTTGCCCCGCCAACCGGCACAGGCAAATCTATATTCGCACCTTCCACACTTGCCCTTTAAAACCTCTTCTCTCTGTCTTAAGCTTTTAAGCACCTCGGAATTCTGCCAGATATCCTTTAACCTCACTACATGTGATTACTACATTGATCTCAATTCTTCCACTTTTTCAGGGGAAGGTAAATAGTGATTCAGCCGTTTACTGGGGGAGCAATATAGACAACTCTGGTAGGGTGTGCTCCGATGAGATTCCGTGGCAGGGTAAGCCTTTTTTGCTAAGTCTAACGTTACCACCGCTGAGTGTTATAATCTTGAAAACCTGTCGCCACGCAATCCGATCAGGAGTGTAGAATAGCAACTTCTGATACAGTAAGATAG
>DEIJ01000013.1 GCA_002352365.1 Dehalococcoidia bacterium UBA2777
AGGTAACTGCCGTCCCCGACATTGCCATTATCGATATTGGTGTAGAGGCTGAGGCAAGAGAAGTAGCCGAGGCACAGGAAACAGCAGCCACGACAATGAATAAGATAATAGCTAGCCTTCAGAAGAGTGGAGTCGCCTACCAGGACATCCAAACCAAGCACTATTATATCAACCCAGTGCGGGGCAAAGGCAAAATCATTGGCTATAAGGCGGGAAATATAGCCAGCGTCCAAATGAGGGACATCGACAAAGTTGGTATCATCATCGATGATGCCGTAGCAGCAGGGGGAGATCTCACTAGGGTTGAAGGAATCAGATTCGACGTAGCTGATCCTGCCCCTTACTATGAAAAGGCTAGGGAGAGGGCAGTAAAAGATGCCAAGGCAAAGGCAGAGCAGCTTGCCAGGCTCAATGGCATAAAGCTGGGAAAGCCAATCCGTATCTCCGAAGGCGGAGTCTCGATTCCCTCCCATGGGGTTAGGGGGGTGGGGTATGCTAAGCTGTCCCCTCCCATCAGCCCAGGTGAGATGAAGATGGTAGTTGAGGTGAGCATAAGTTACGCTGTTGAGTCAGATAGATAGCGGTAACTACCTGAAGGGAATGCATGCCCTTAGTGCCTTCCTGAGAGCTAGGCAAGGTTGTTGGTGGCACCAGGTTCCCGGGCCATGGCTATGTTGTTGCCGTAAGCTCAGGAAGAGGTTATAATATTGATGGTGAAGGAGACAAGGTATGAGGATTATCCTCTATACTGGTAAGGGGGGGGTAGGGAAGACTACTCTAGCCGCAGCCACTGCGTTGCGTTCAGCAGAGCTTGGCTATAATACTCTTATCTTAAGCACTGACATTGCACATAGCCTGGGCGATTCCTTCGACATACCTCTTGGTGGTGAACCTCAATCCATAGCCCCAAATCTATGGGGGCAGGAGACTGAGTTATCCCAAACTGTAGAGACTCACTGGGGCACTATTCAGCAGTGGATGGCTGCTTTGCTTGCCTGGCGGGGCATGGAGGAGATAGCTGCTGAGGAAATGGCTATCGTTCCTGGGATGGAAGAGATGGCCAATTTATTATATATTATCGACTACTATGATAGTGGGAAATACGATGTCATTATAGTAGATTGCGCCCCTACTGGAGATACTTTGCGCTTACTTAGCTTCTCCGAGATACTACGGTGGTGGATGGAAAAGATGTTCCCTATCGGCCGTACCGCCACTACTATGTTACGCCCTTTCGTTAGACCAATATTGAATATGCCTCTCCCTGATAAAGAAGTATTTGACTCAGTAGAGCACCTATACAGCCAACTCCAAAGAATACGTGCCCTGCTCTCTGACCCCAATAAAGCTTCAATGAGGCTGGTGCTTAACCCTGAAAAGATGGTAATCAAAGAGGCACAGCGCACCTTTACCTATCTCAATCTTTATGGTTATTTTACCGACCTGGTTATCTGTAATCGTCTTATCCCAGAGAAGGTTGAAGACCGCTATTTCCACGCGTGGAAAGAAAGCCAGGGCAAATATTATCAACTAATTGAGGAATGCTTTGCCCCCTTGCCTATCTTAACTGCTCCTTTGTTTGATCAGGAGGTGGTAGGGATCCCTATGCTGAAGCTCATGGCGGATGCCGTTTACGGTAATGAAGACCCAACAAGATTCTTCTTCCACGGAGGAATTCAAGAAATCGAGAAAGAAGATCGCCATTATGTTCTTAGTCTGTCTTTGCCTTTCATCAGTAAAGACCAAGTTTCCCTGACGCGGAGCAGTGACGAACTTATCATTCAAGTAGGAAATTTTAGGCGCAACATTATCCTCCCTCATAGCCTAGTCGGGGTGCCAGTTAAGGGAGCAAAATTTGTAGAAAATAAGCTCCGAGTTGAGTTTGAGGAGGGGGAGGGTGAGAAAAGCCCTAAACTACATTCTAGGAGGTGAGGAGATGGCGGAAAGGATTTTCCAAGTTGAGTATTGCCCTGGAGAAGAGGTTGTGTTACATGTTAGGACACCACCAAAAATAAGGGTGCTCCCCGCAGCTACTGCAAACCATATCAGGGCAATGGAGAGGGAGTTACTGGAGGCAGTGCGCAGTTTTATTGACGTGGGTATTGAGTCTATTGAGCGAAGGGAAAAGAAGGAAGGCAAAACCAAGATCGACATCCAATAGATGGTGACCAATTTTGTCCGGGCAAAGAAGATAGCTGCTTCCCAAAAACATCGTGAAAGGGGGAATTGATGGAGAAGATAATAACCAAGCTCTACAGGAATCCTCGTGAGGCGGAAAGAGCAATGAGCAAGTTAATATCAGAGGGTTACCAAGAAGAGGGAAATATTGGTACTTTGATGCTGAGCAAAGAGGGAAAGGAGGGGTTTTCCAGTGGCACAAAGGTGGTTACGCTTCCAAGTGTGGGCGTAATCTCAGCCACAGGGCGGCTAGCTTCAGCCATAAGCCCAGTTGATGCTGCTTCCGGCGAAGAGCTAACGCCGCTGCTTGCTAAAGCACTAAGCATCTCTCTCGAGGAAGCTGAGTACTACAGTTTTAGTCTCTCAGTAGGTAGCGTATTGGTTAGTGTTCACACCGAAGAGGATAAAGCTCAGCGGGCACGACAACTCTTAAACGAAGCAGAGTCTATCCCGCAGACGGTGGAGACCCAGGCGAATTCCCCCGGCTTTAGCGTAACGGAGCGAATGAGCACCACTAATCCTATTGATGCCCCAATGACGGGAGACTTTCGAAAATACTAAAGGAGGTTTAGATGTCGAGATTTATTGCCGCTGCAGCGATTAGGGGGGCACGTCAGATTATTGGCAAAGCGGATAAGATGCTTAAGGAAGCACTAGAGAGTCCAGGCCCCGATGCTCCTGTCGCCTTCAAGGATAAGAGAGAAGGCCCAACAGCTTATTATGTCCCTGCTATTTATGGCTATACAGGGCATAAGATAGAGAAGGTAGGAGATCTGGTCTGGCCTTTAGAGCATGCCAAGAGCCTCCTACCCCCAGTTCCTGGTGAACATGTATGGCTTCCATATTTAGGGGAGACTGCAGATGCTGGTGTGGCTACCCTCTTCGCTGAGGAGATCATTAAATCGATAGAATTTGCTAAAAGTGAGCAACCTGAGGTGCACAATGGCTATCAGTTCAATGGACCCATTGATGATACCCAAATGCGTTCCTGGGGAATTCAGCTAGTTGATGGGAGGATGCCGGGGTTCGCTGCGGTTATCGGCGCCGCAAGGTCGAATGAAGCAGCAGTGTACATCCTCCGTGAGCTTCAATCCATAGGCCAGCTTGTCTTCCTTTCCTCTACGTCCAATGGCCGCTCCATGGTAGATCAGCTACTTGAGGAAGGGGTTGAGCTTGGCTATGATACCTTCACTGTCCCCTTTGGCACAGATACTGAGTCCACAGTTTACGCAGCGGGATTTGCCTCAAGAGCTGCTTTCAGCTTTGGTGGTGTAACTCCTGGTGACTTTCGGCGTATGCTGCTTTATAACAAGTTCCGCTGCTTTGCCTTCGCCCTCTGCCTGGGACCAATGGATGACCTGAAGTGGGCTACCGGGGCTGGGGCGATAACCTATGGCTTCCCGGCCCTCTGCGATACTCTAGTACCCCAGATCCTTCCCACAGGGATAACCAAGTATGAACACGTGGTGAGCGTACCTTGGGAAGACATTCCCGGTAATGACAGGGAGAAGGCAAAGAGGTTAGTGGAGAAGTGCGTCGAGGTCAGAGGAATCAAGATCGTAATTGCCAAGGTGCCTATCCCGGTAGCATACGGCCCTGCTTTTGAAGGTGAGGTGGTTCGCAAGGCAGATCTCCATGTCGAGTTCGGAGCAAAGAGAGGCCCGGCAGTTGAGCTTCTCAGCATGAAAGGGATAGATGAGGTTGAGGATGGGAAGTTTGAGGTTATCGGGCCGGACATCGACCAAATTGGAGGTGCCGAGAGGACATTCTTAGCCATCAAGGTTGATATTGCTGGGCGTAAGATGCAGAAGGATTTTGAGCCTGTTCTGGAGCGCCAGATCCATCACCTCTGCAATGGAGCCGAAGGGCTTCAGCATCAAGGGCAGAGAGATATCACCTGGATTCGCATATCTAAAAAGGCATATGAGAGTGGGCTCCGGCTCAAGCACATCGGTGATATACTTCACGCCAATTTCCACAACCAATTCGGCGCTATAGTTGATAAGGTTCAAGTAACTATTTACACTGAAGAAGAGCCGGTGCTTAAGCTTCTGGATGAGGCAAGAGAGATATATGGGGAGCGAGATGTTCGAATAGCCGGCCTCACCGATGATGCGGTGGACGTCTTTTATAGCTGTACCCTTTGCCAATCATTTGCCCCCACCCATGTCTGCGTGATCAATCCGGAGAGAACTGGGCTTTGTGGTGCCTATAGCTGGCTCGATTGCCGGGCAGCCTATGAGATCAGCCCCACGGGGCCAAATCAGCCAGTGCCCAAGAGAAGGCTTATTGACACGGTTAAAGGTGAGTGGGAGGGAGTCAATCAATTTGTATACGATAATTCCCAGCGTAAAACTGAGCGCTTTACCATTTACTCCCTCATGGATGCTCCAATGACCACCTGTGGCTGCTGCGAGTGTAATATGGTTATCCTTCCTGAGGCCAACGGGATTATGGTTGTTTCCCGGGATGACTTCGGCGAGACCCCTTGCGGAATGAAGTTCACCACCCTCATGAGCTCTATTGGCGGAGGGCAGCAGACGCCGGGGATGATGGGACATGGCAAGAGATTCATATTGAGCGATAAGTTCATCTCCGCAGAAGGTGGATTTAAGAGGATGGTATGGCTCTCAAAGAACCTCAAGGAGGAGTTTGCCACCGAGCTTCAGGAGCTATGTGAGAAGATAGGTGAGCCTGATCTTATGGATAAGATCGCTGATGGCACTATCTGCACCGCGATTGAGGAGCTATTGCCCTTCCTTGAGGAGAAGGGGCACCCAGCATTGACCATGCCTCCAATGATTGAATAGAGGAGGAAGTATATTTATTAAAAATAAGGGTCGGAGGCGACTCTTATTTTATGAATAAGGATTGGTCGATGCCATTATAGCTCCTGAGGTGGGGATTTTGGCTATGGAGGCCAGGGTAGTCTGATGGTGGAGGACGAACTCCTAAAGGGAAAGGTTGGCGAGGTTTTAGACTCATATAAAGGGGAGAGAAAGGACCTGATCCCTATATTGCAACAAATGCAGGCAAGCTTTGGCTATCTGCCAAGGGTGGCGATGATAGAGGTTGCCAAGTTTTTATGTATCCCTGGGAGCTCTGTTTTTAGTGTAGCCACCTTCTACAATCAGTTTCGTTTGAACCCCCCAGGGAAGCATCCCATAAAGGTTTGCTTGGGCACCGCTTGCCATGTAAAGGGGGGGGAACGCATCTTGGAATCTTGGGAAAGAGAGTTAGGCATTAAAGTGGGTGAGACTAGCAAAGATCTTGAGTTTAGCTTGGAGAGGGTTGCTTGTGTTGGTTGCTGTGCCATGGCTCCGGTGAGCGTAGTTGATCAGGCGGTGCAGGGTAAAGTGACACCCACCAGGGTAAAAGGGATTTTGCTCTCTTTCCAGCTTGAGAAGGAAAAACAAGAGTAACTACAAATGACTGACCACCCCTCTCAAATTCAAACCACCTTCGCCGAAATTCAAAGTAAAACCGAAGCTAGAGCCTCACGAGATACGGGGAAAGTTTCCATCCTCATTGGTACTGCTACCTGTGGAAGAGCAGCCGGTGCCTTGGAAGTAGTGCAAACCTTTACCGATGAGCTAGCCCGGCAGGAAATTGATGCCCAAGTTAGCCAAGTTGGTTGTATGGGGCATTGTTATGCTGAGCCAATGGTTATCATCCAAAAGCCCCCTTACCCGCCTATCTGCTATGGATATGTGACCCCAGGGATTGCCTTAAGGCTAGTGGAAGACTTTGTTTTGGGCGATGACCCCTGCCTTGAGTTTGCACTTGGTGCTTTGGAGGAAAATGAGCTTATTCCCACGGTTTTTGAGTTACCTCGGTTTAAATATGATATGCGGCTCATCTTGCGAAACTGCGGCTATATCGACCCTGAGGATATAGGCCAGTATATTCAAGGTGGTGGCTATAGCGGCTTGGCTAAAGCGCTCCAGATGAGACCTGAAGGGGTAATCGAGGAGGTCAAAAACTCGGCTTTGCGCGGACGTGGTGGGGCGGGATTTCCCACCGGACAAAAGTGGGATATATGCTGCTATGCTCCGGGTACTCCAAAATACGTAATCTGCAATGCTGATGAGGGTGACCCTGGCGCCTTTATGGATCGGGCCATCGTTGAGAGCGACCCACACAGTGTTTTGGAGGGGATGATTATCGCTGGTTATGCTATCGGAGCATCTTGCGGTTATATTTATGTCCGTGCTGAGTATCCCCTGGCTGTCGAGCGGTTAACGATTGCCCTCAGGCAAGCTCAAGCGTATGGGCTACTGGGCGATAATATCATGGGCAGTGGCTTCAACTTCTCCATTGAGCTTATGCAAGGCTCCGGTGCTTTTGTCTGTGGTGAGGAGACAGCACTAATCGCCGCACTGGAAGGAAGGCGAGGCATGCCCCGCCATAGACCCCCCTTTCCAGCCACCCAGGGACTATGGGGAAAACCGACCTCGATTAACAATGTCAAGACCTTATCTTATGTCGCGCTTATCATCACTCAGGGGGCGGAGTGGTATCGTGGCATTGGCACCGAGAAAAGCCCTGGCACAGCAATATTTGCCCTAGCTGGCAAGATACTCAATACTGGATTAGTGGAGGTTCCCATGGGCACCACCCTGCGCCAGCTCATTTATGAAATTGGTGGTGGAGTTCCCAAAGGGAAGCGTTTTAAGGCAGTGCAGATTGGCGGGCCATCAGGAGGCTGCTTGCCGGAAAGTTTATTAGATACCTCTATCGATTTTGACTCACTTAGTGCTGCTGGTGCTATGATGGGCTCAGGGGGAATGGTTGTATTGGATGAGGACAATTGCATGGTCGATACTGCCCGCTATTTCCTTGACTTTACCCAGAAGGAGTCTTGTGGTAAATGCACCCTGTGTCGACTGGGGACAAAGCAGATGCTGGATATACTTGATGATATCACTCGTGGCGAAGGAAGGTGTGAAGATATCGACTTACTCATCGAACTAGCCGAGGATATCAAGGCCGGCTCTCTCTGTGGCCTAGGCAAAACGGCCCCCAATCCTATCCTCACCACTATTCGCTATTTTCGCGATGAGTACGAAGCACATATCATTGATAAGTGCTGCCCAGCTAAGGTTTGCCAGGAGCTTGTCGGCTACTATATTCTCCCCGAGAAATGCGAGCGGTCTTGCGATGCTTGTGTGGGGAGCTGCCCCACTGAGGCGGTCTATACTGCCAAGAGGGGCATAAAGGCTATTGATCAGGAAAAGTGTGTTAAGTGTGGCAGTTGTGTTGATGCCTGCCCCCCCCAGTATAATGCAGTAGTAAAGATATCGCCCAAAAGTTTGATACCCCCTTCACCACCCCCCAAGGATGGATAAAGTCACTCTGAGTATTGACGGGAAGCAGATCGAGGCAAGACCAGGGACAAAAGTCTTATGGGCTGCCTTAGATAATGGGATTTATATCCCCAATCTTTGTGCTATTCGCGATGTACAGCCTTTTGCTGCCTGTCGACTTTGTTTTGTTGACATCGAGGGGAAACCTGATCCAGTAACCGCGTGTACCGAAACAATAGCTGAAGGAATGAGGGTATATACCAATACATCTCGGGTCAATAGACTGCGCCGTACCGCTTTCGAGCTCCTTATTGCCAGCCATACTTTAAATTGCAAGGAATGTGGCAAGAATCGGCACTGTGAATTACAGAAGATAGCTCATTATCTTCGGGTCAAACTAAAGCCGCAGCGCTTTAGGCAGATGCCGCGGTCTCTCCCAATAGATTCAACTAGCCCCATTTTCATTTTCGACCCCAATAAGTGTGTGCTCTGTGGGAAATGTGTCTGGGTATGCAATAAGCACCACGCTGTTGGAGCGATCAACTTTATTTTCCGTGGTTTTGACACCAGGATCGGCACCTTTGGCGATGACCCTATAGCCCAATCGAGCTGCGATTCCTGTGGCGAGTGCGTGGCCATTTGCCCGGTTGGTGCCCTAATAGCCAAGGCTAATTAAACGTCTCTCCCCTATTGACTAAGCTAGCCCTCCCGCCGGGCTACTAAGATTGCTCTTATAGCAACGGATGTTCCACCCCATTTTCGACAAAGATTCTGGAAAATGAATGTGAATCGCCTGTTTTCCGTCCCTTTTCGGCGTTTTAGAGTAGTCAGTTATGATTAAGTAGGCTATTGCCATTATGGCTGTTCTGT
>DEIJ01000150.1 GCA_002352365.1 Dehalococcoidia bacterium UBA2777
GTTCATGGCGTCTCCTTTCCTGCACCTTTTTGGTGCAGTTTGTTATGTGCTACTATTGTAGCTAAAAGGAGGCACCTTAGCTAAAAGTTTTAAAGACCAAGGAGCCCTTTACGCATTATCTGGGATGAAATTTTGTCCCTTTGCTACTAAGTTAGGGAGGTGATGGTGATGCTAAGTTCCTACCAAGCAAAGACGACTGTAGACGGTATCCGAAACAAGATAGAAGCGTGCAAGGGAACTCGCATATGGGATGATTATATCAATAGCCTGAAGCTGGTTTCTCAAGTCGTATTTACTAGGAGCTCTGGCTTTGTTCTCGAACTAATCCAAAATGCTGAGGATGCTGGCCAAGAGTTGAAGAATACCAAGGGTATCTTTCAGATAAGAATCAACAAGCATAGGATTATGGTAATACACAACGGCTGTCCTTTCACAGACCAAGACGTGGATGCCCTCTGTGGCATTAGGTCATCGAAGGAGCCTGAACAGGGGACATTGGGTTATCTGGGCATCGGATTCAAATCCGTCTTCAAGGTTACTGATTGTCCTGAAGTATATTCTGGCGGATTTCGTCTCAGGTTTGACAGGAATTATAAGGAGTGGGATGCCCCAAGTAATGTCCCCTGGCATGTCCTGCCAATCTGGGTTGAGCAACCATCAGAGCCTATCGATTTTGATAAGACAACCTTCATCATCCCATTCAGGGAAGAATCCTATTATCAAGGCCTGCTTGAAGAAGTAAAGAACCTTAACACTCAGTTGTATTTGTTCCTTCAATGGCTAAAAAAGATAGAAGTGACCGATGAGATTTCTGGGCAAACTTGGATTCTAGAGAATCTAGGAGAAACTGAGGAAGGCATTACAACATTGAAGCAGGATGGCCAGCAGCAAAGGTTCAAATTTTTCCATCGCTCTTTGGAGGAAATACCAGACTGGGTAAAAGAAGACAGGCTTACACAAGAATATAGAGCCAATGTAACTCGGAGGGAAATTGCCATAGCTTTTGCTCTAGATGAGGAAGGCAATCTGTCTCCAGGTCAGGCAGGAGCAATGTATGGTGGTGTATACTCCTTTATGCCGCTGGGTGAAGCAAAGAGTGGCGCAAAATTTCCGATACAGGCTGACTTTCTCGTCCAGCCTGGTCGGGAGGCTATCAATTATGAGGCTAAGTGGAATCAGTGGCTGGTTGAGCAAGTAGCTAGCCTATGTAAGGAAGCTATAGGCTATTTTAAGACACACAACAAGTGGAAACATCAGTTCCGACCAGCGTTTGACTTCACTAAGTCGAAGGGCTTTGAACCCTATGACAGGTTATTTGGGCCTAGACTCATTGACCCTTTGGAAAAATTCTTGGATGAGGACAAATGGGTGCCCACCATCGACGGCGAGTTCGCAAGACCTAGCCAAGTAGTAAAAATCTCGGAAAGAGAAGATCCTGACGCTATTCAAAAGCTTGTGACCATGGGTCTTCTTAAGAGAGAGGATATTGCCCCAGTTATGGGGGGTCAATCAGACTTAAAACTGGTTGCTCCTGAGGTTAAAGAATCTGAATTAGCTCCCTTTAAATTTAAAAGTATAGACCGACAGGGCTTGCTAACGAATGAGGCTTTTCTGCAAGAAAAGAGTAGAGGGGCAGACGCCGCAAACTGGTTCCGGCGCCTTTACCTCTGGCTGCGGGCTCATCGTCCCCATGAAGGTTACCGGTATAAGAAGATAATATTAACGGCAGACAGTAATCTTGTTAAGGGTATAAATATTTGGCTGCCCGATTCCCAGCAGCTATCAGACCCACTCTTAAAGGATTTAGCTCAAACATCACAGCAGTCGAAAGCCATATTGCATCCTGCCATTTTAGCAGGTGCGAAGGACGAGGAGGAGCGGCAGGCCCTTAGAGGGTTCTTGCGTGAATTTGCTGGTGTGAAGGCTTTGGATAGCAAAGATACTTGCAAGAAGAATCTGCTACCTAGAATACGAATTACAGCACCAAAACCATGCCCAGATGACCTTGTAAAATACACGGGCTATTGTCAGCAGATTCTTGGTGAGGATATCCCTAGCGGCTCAGAGTTCTGGGTTCTTACAAAGGGCGGAGACATTAGGCCAGCTAAGGAGACGATTTTCCCTAAAGAGTTTCATCCCGAAGAAGATTGGGAAACCCACCAGAAATATGTGCCGGGGATTAATTTCGTTGCCCCAAGTTATCTAGCCGAAGCAACCAATGAAGACCAACTCAGAGCGTGGCGTCGATTTCTTAAGGCAGGCGGTGTAAAGGAGAGACCAGACAATGGTGTTGAGAACTTTGCGATGAATTATGCTTTAGAAAAGCTAAAAAATGAATGCAGACGGGTAACCCCTGTGGAAAAACTCAATTATGGCTACGATATAGAGGCAGAGAGTAACGCTGGAGAATTAATGCGTCTAGAAGTTAAAGGAAAAACGAAAGACGAAGATATTGAGTTAGACCATAATGAGACAGGAGCAGCGAATGCTAATAAAGATTCCTTTTATCTATGTGTCGTCTCCTCTATACCAGAGAACCCTAAAGGGTATAAGGTCAGAGACCCCATCGCCGCCGGCACTAAGGACAAGGTAGTGATTCCAGCACGTACCTGGAAGACATGCACATGGCAATAGAGACCTCAGGTTTAACTTTTTACGCTATGCACAGGCGGACTTGGAGAGGGCATAAAATACACAAGAGGAGGTATAAAGGGCCATGGCAAAATTGCCAATTATTTACCACTCCCACACTGGAAATACTGAAGAGATGGCAAAGGCGGTCCACGAGGAGGCAAGGTCTGCCGGAGCTACCGTAACAAGGCAGCCGATACAACGGATAGTGGCCTTTTCGCTCGCGATGCTGAAATAAGGAAGGTCAGTGAAAGCGAAGAAGCTAACGTTGTCTGTGTTGTTGGCCGCTGGTGTATTGATTTGTATTGTGGACTAGGACATTTTGAATGAAATTTAACTATCCTCTTCAAGTTGCAGGCGATAGCACTATAGCCGATGAGGGCACGGAAATAAAAACAGCTGGTAAGTGGAGTTGAAGGTTGGTTATCGGATGCTGAGGGCAAGCTATTATACAAGCTAGCCAAAGACATACCTCAAGGACAACAATAGTGGCAGCTGTCAAATGTTAGACAAAGAGAAAAAACCTCATACAAAGGAGAAGAAAACCGAGGGAGGTCATAAATCTTCCCGTCCCTCACCCATACCTCCCGATCACGACGGGTATGAGCCAAGAGATATCCCATGTCACAGACATCTCATCACCCCCTTTCTGGGCATACCAACCGTCAGACTGTGGTTACCCAAGCCACAGCGAACAGGCTGACAGCTCTCCTCAGCGTAAAGTCAGGGCTGAGCCCGCTTTCGACTTATATCGATAAACTGTCCTCCTGCCCCCCCGACCAGACTACTTCATCCTATAAGTATCCCACCCGTCCACAAACCCCTTTGCCTCTAGCACTCCCAGTTTTTCTAAGACACTCATATAATTGTGTTTCATGTCTCGGTCACACTCTACCTCATAGGTAGAGGTTATCCACATGAAACTGGCGTGGTTAGACGGGAATTCATGAACCTGTCCTTTAGGGTCGTATATCCTGGTGCATTTTGGGGTATTGCTGGGGTATATCCCAGTGCGTCTGGGGGTACTGCTGGGATATCTCCCACCACCACTGGCACCCCCACCGCCACTGATCTCAGCTTTTAGCCGCCCCTCGTCACCAGTGGTGATGAGAA
>DEIJ01000007.1 GCA_002352365.1 Dehalococcoidia bacterium UBA2777
TATTATAGTTACGAAACACTAGCACTTATGTTCATGTGACTTATGGGGTTAATGATTTTGCAAGATATACAAACGAGCATGGCGGCATTAACGGGGTCGAGCTAAAGGTGATATGGTATGATGTGGGGAAAACGCTAGATGCGGGGACCATTAGTGCCCATAAGAGGTTCAAAGAAGCAGGGGTAGTGTTTGAGATAATGTCCCTCTCGACTGCTACCGAGATGTTGGCGCCGAGATGGCAAAAGGATGAGATCCCAGCGCTATTTGTTGTCGGTTATACTCCTGCAATGATAACTTAGCCTATCAGGTGGGTCTTTACCTTCTGCTCTGGGCACGGCCCGATGGCGGTCACTTTTATGAAGTGGGCCAAGGATAATTGGACTGAGGAGCGTCCACCCAAGATTGGCTTTATGATCTATGACCATTCTTCAGCTTGGGATGAACTAAATGGCGCGAGGGAATGGGCCCCTAAACTAGGATTAGGGTTTGAGTTTGTCGGCTATGAAGTTGTGCCCTTTGCCGGGACTCTTGATACGTCCACCGAATGGCTTAGGCTAGCAGCTAAAAATCCTGATTGGATCTATGTCGGGGCCTGTGGATCAACCCTGGTGACACTCTCCAAGGATGCTGCAAGATTAGGGATTCAGGAGAAAGGGATAAAGATATGCAATTGTGGCTATGGAGTTGATGAAATAGTATTAAAGCCAATGGGGAAATCTGCTGAAGGGTGGTATGCTGTAAGATTACATCCATCAGCAACAGATCAGGAAGTGCCGGGGGTCAGGCTTGCCCACGAGATGATCAAAAGATATCGTGGCCTAGACGAAGCTTGCTCCCATTATATAGGGGCATGTGGCATATCCAGCATTATAATTGAGGCTATACGGCTGGCTATGGAGAAGGTGGGATATGAGAATTTGAACGGTCGAGCTGTCAGGGATGCCATGATGACTATAAAGGATTTTACCCCGTTCGGAGAGGTTTTCCCTCCAGTGACCATCACTGAGAACCGACCTTATGTCTGCCCCTACTTTAGGATGTATCAAGTTCGCGAGGGTAGAATCTGGCGTGTTAGCGATTGGCTCGAATCAGCTTTTCATTTCCCCGAACTCGGCTGACATCCGCTAGAGTATTGTGATCACGCTCTTAGGTCAAAGTACCAATTGACTAATCAAAGCTGCCGCTGCATGACATAATGAAGGGAGCATACAGGAGGATCAGGAATTTAGTCTGGGGGCAAGACTCCGCCAGGCCAATAAGGGAATCAGCCTCCATTGCCGATAAGTCATGGCGCGCTTTCTGTGTGGGTTAGTTCGCCAAGAGCACGGACATGGTGCTACCAACTTAACAGTGTGCGGTTTTCCTTCTAAACCGATTTTCCGCATTTATTTGTAAACTAGCTTTGAATTTTGAACATATGTCCACTATGTGAGGATTTTGCAGATATAAGTGCGAAAGTCAGGTTAAAAGGACTCATAGGAGAGCAAAGGCACATATGAAAGAATTAATGTTTGGGCTGGGCGCAAGCCTGTGCTGATAGTGAAATGTCTGTCATATTATACCACCCCCGAGGAGTATGAGCGACTGAGGGGGCTCTCTTTTGAGCAGGGGGGTTCTATGTCCCAGCTCGTAAGACATGCCTTGGATAAGGCCTACTTTGACGGGGGTGGGGAGCAAAAGCAGTGAAAGGGGGGAGATGGAAGACGCTGGAAAGGGTCGAGGAATTTTATCTAGGAAGGTGGGGAAAATGCAGAAACGATTAAAGAGGATGGGATTTGGTCTTGTAGCTGCGGGGCTTTGCCTTACGCTTTTGCTTACTGCTATTCCAGTCTGTGAGGCTGGGCCAGATGAGAGGGTGGTAAAGCTCGGGCTCGATGCAGCTTTCACAGGAGCACTCGCTAGCACTGGTTGCCCTCTGGATGAAGGAACCATGGATTATGTAAGGTACATTAACGAACACGGCGGCATCGATGGCATCAAGATAGATATGATGTGGCAGGATACCCAAGCATTAGTCACTAAGGGCATACTTGCCTACAAGAAATTCAAGGATGCAGGGGCAGTAGCAGTAATCTGCGTCTCTTCAACCACTGCTGAAACATTAGCAGAGAGATGTAAAAAAGACGAGATACCCTATTTATATCAAGCTGATTTTACTGAGGGAATGATTACCAAGCCTATTAGGTGGGTCTTTGGCTCTATGCCCGGATATGGTCCTACCCATGCAGCTTTTATGAAATGGGTTAAAGGTAATTGGACTAAAGAACGCCCACCTAGATTCGGACACCTATTCTATGATCATGGTTCAGGTTGGGACGCCAACGCGGCTTCCGAGCATGCCGATGAATTGGGGTGTCAATTCATCGGCTATGAGGTTGTACCTTTACTGGGGGTTATTGATACCTCCACTGAACTCTTAAGGCTTGCGGCCAAGAACCCTGATTTCATCTATGTCACAGCCTCTGGGTCGACAATGGTAACTATAATGAAGGATGCCGAGAGGTTAGAGCTCAAAGAAGGAGGAATAAAGTTTTGTGGAGCTTCTTGTGCCTCTGGTGAGACCGTCTTCAGAGCAGCTGGAAGAAAGGCTGCCGAAGGGTGGTATTATACAAGAGGTTCTCCAAGCCACATAGAAACGGAACTACCGGAAATGGGTCCTCTCTTTGAATCAATGAAGAGATATCGTGGCAAAGAGCCGAGGGATATCGGCGCATACCGTATTGCAGGATGGATAGAGGCTAAGGGTTTCATAGAAGCTGTAAGATTGGCTATAGAGAGGGTTGGCTTTGAGAATCTGACTGGGCGTGCGGTCAGGGATGCTCTAGCAAGTTTAAAGAACCTTGATATGGGGTTTGGTTACATTACAAATATGAGCGACGAGCAGCCCTATTTGTTCGGCATTAGAATATACCAAGTGAAAGACTTGGTGCAGTATCCAATTAGCGATTTTATTGAACCACCCTATTATTACAAATTTGACTAGCATCCAGTTTGCCATAATTATTAGCTACTTTGGCTGGGCGTAAGGTTTCGCGAGCGAGGGGCTGGTTCTCAGCCTTCCCTGGATTAGGCAAATGAGGCACGAGACGGGTGATATAACATAGCTGGAGATAAAACGGGAAGGGGCAAAAATCTGTCGGGAGGTATTTGAAGATGGTCGAAGAATCTTATTTAAGGAGGCAGGTAAAGTGACGAAAGGATTGAAGAAGATTAGATTGGTTCTTGTAGCAGTGGGGCTTTGCCTCACCCTTTTACTTACAGTTGCTATCCCAGTGTGTGAGGCTGGGCCAGATGAGAGGGTGGTGAAGATTGGGTGGCACGGCATATGGACTGGGCCACTAGCTGCTACCGGTGGCCCATGCGGAGATGCAATAATGGCTTATACAAAATGGCTGAATGAGCGAGGTGGCATTGTCGACGGCGTTAAGCTAGAGGTGATGTGGTATGAGACAAGAGGAACAGTACCGGGGATGATTTCTGCCCATAAGAGGTTTGTCGAGGCGGGGGCAGTGGGGGAGATTAGCATCTTGGAAACTGGGGTAGAGGCAATACTGCGGAGCCTGGTAAGGGACGAAATGACGCATCTCTTGGGCACTGGCTACAGCACCCGAGAGGTGACAAGGCCTGTTCCGTGGGTTTTTACCGCCGAGCCTAGTTCTGGTGATTCTGGAGCGGTAATTCTCAAGTGGTTCAGGGATAATTGGACTGAGGAGCGTCGTCCTAAGGTCGGGGCTCTACTTTATGACTCTGCAGCTACTTGGGAGTGGCTAGCTGGTGTGAAGTGGGCCTGTGAACAGTGGGATATGGAGTTTGTTGGCCACGAGGTTGTGCCTTTGGCTGGATGTATCGATACCTCCACTGAATGGCTCAGGTTAGCGAGCAAAGAGATAGATTGCGCTTGTGTTGCCACCTGCGGAGCAACCCAAGTAGTCACGATCAAAGATGCTTTCAGGTTGGAAATTCAGAAAAGAGGAATAAAGTTCCTAGAGCTAGGTTATTGCATAGCTGACAATTTAGACATAGTTGGAGCAGAGGCTGACGGGTGGTATTTTCCATTATATCTTCCCTTTACGTGGGAACAAGCTCAAGAAATACCAGGTGTGAAACTTGCCTATGAATTAGCTGGGAAGAAGGAGGGGGAGACAATATCCTCAGCCTATATGGCTGGAGTTTATTATATACCCTTATATGTTGAGGGTATAAGGCTAGCCATAGAGAAAGTAGGCCTTGAGAATCTGACTGGGCGCGCTGTCAGGGAGGCTCTATTCAGCATAAAAGATTTGGACATCGGCCTGGGAACGCCCCCAATAACTATGACTGAGGTCGAGCCCTGGTTTAGCCCCGGCGTGCTGCTGTACGAGGTTCGGCAGGGTAGGGCCCACCGCATTAGCGACTGGATTAACTATCCCGGTTACTATAAGACTCTGCACTTCTATGAGTAGGCTAAGTATTTTGCTTTCTTCAAGTTTGAATGGCATCTGCCAGGGCTCTATGGTTGCTCCCCTTGGCCCAAGTGGCTAAGGTTTCATAGTGGGGGAGATAAATGTTATAATTTCCTAGGTGAACTGAAAGTAGTTGATTGGTGAACGCTACTTAAGAGCAATAGACGATAATCCAGGGGAGAGGCAATCTCGTTGTAATAAGAAGGTCGGAGAAAGGCTGTATCGTGCCCTCTCAAGAGGGGGCTGAAAGGAGATAATCATGAACACTGAAAAGGAAAATGAGCTGGTGGGCTCAAAGATATGGCTGGAGAGACCTGCCGGGGCACCAGAAACGCTATCGGGTATCCCCATCAAGGAGAGCTATGGCCCTGAAGATATAAAGGATTTGGATTACAACAAAGACATAGGTGCCCCAGGAAGGTATCCCTTCACACGAGGTCTGCATTCAAACATGTATCGGGGCAAGATATGGGGCAGGCGTGTCTGGCTTGGTCATGGCACATGTGAGCATGTGAACGAAGAAGCAAGGTGGGCACTGCAGCACGGTTGGGGTGCAATAGGCGCTGGCCCTGATCTGTGCACTAACCTTAACCTCGATAGCGATCACCCGCTGGCTATTGGTTATTCGGGAGTTCAGGGATGCGTATGCGATACGCTGCGTGATGTGGATGAGATGTTTGACACCATCGACCTCAGTTCCATGCCGGTAGTTTTCCACCATGTCGATATGTGTGCCCTGCCTATCTTTGCTGCTTATCTGGTGATGGCTCAAGGGAGAGGGTATGATATCTCTAAGCTCAGGGGGTCACTTATAAATGACCCTATATCTAATAGCTTTGCCTGGTGTAGTACCGGCATCCCTAATACTCCGCTTAGCCTTCAGATGAAGATTGCTATGGATATAGTGGAGTACTGCATTGAAAATGTGCCGCTTTGGCATACTCCGGTAATATGCGCCTACGATATCAGTCAGCAAGCGGTAAATGCGATCCAGGAGCTAGGCCTCGCTATCTCTGAGGCCAAGGAATATATCAGGGCAGCATTGAGGCGGGGGATAGAGCTGGAGAAATTCACCGATAGGATGATGATTGCCTTTAGTACGGGTATGGACTTTTTTGAGTCGATAGCTAAATACCGTGCTGCCAGAAGAATGTGGGCTAGGATGATGTGTGAAGAATTTGGTATCGAGAATCCAAAAGCCTGCCGATTATTTACCACTACTCACACTGATGGTAGTTCATTAACAGTCCAGCAGCCGGCAAATAACATCGTCAGGGTAACGCTAGAGACACTCGCAGCCGTATTGGGGGGTGCTCAAAACATAGACCCATGCACCTACGATGAGGCTATTTGTATACCCTCACGAGGCTCCGCACTCATTGCCTCAAATACCTCGCAAATCATTGCCTATGAAACTGGTGTGGTAAATACCTCTGACCCGTTGGGTGGCTCATACTATATAGAATATCTAACCAATGAGATGGAAAAGAGGGCTAGGGAGTATCATGAAACAGTCGAGGGGATGGGAGGCATAATAGCAGCTATTGAAAGTGGTTGGGCAGAGGCTGAAACGCGCAAGGCAAAAATTGAGAGTCAGAAGGAGGTCGAAGAGGGGAAAAGGCGCATTGTAGGTGTGAACGAGCTTGTGGTACCCAAGGAGGAGGAGCTGCCAATGCCGATCGAAACAGAGAATTGGCTGCAAGACACTTCACCCGAGGAATGGTTAGAGCCCCTCAAGAAATTCAAGGCGGAACGCAACATCGAAAGCCTGAAGGTAGCACTTAGGGATCTCTCTGAGGTAGCCAAGAGGGGGGATAACCTGATGCCAGCCACGATGCAGGCAATGAAGGCTGATGCCACACAAGCAGAGGTACTAGGTATAATTCGGGAGGCCAATGGGTTACCCTATGATCCATTTCAAATGATACAAAATCCTTTCTGGTAAAGGGGGGCATCCAGGAATGACAATCCCAGAGAAGAAGATACGGATCTTGGTAGCTAAGCCGGGCATAGATATACATGATAGAGCGGCCTTAGTATTATCTCAAGCCTTTAGAGATGCTGGGATGGAGGCAATATATACTGGCCTGTACCAGTCGCCTGAAATGATTGTATCAGCAGCTATACAGGAAGATGTCGATGGCATCGCCGTGAGTTTGTTAGACGGGCAACCGTTGTATATTTTCGCTGAAATCATGAAAGAACTTAAAAAGAGAGAGGGTGAAAGCATCTTCGTTGTTGGCGGCGGATGTATCGAAGATAGGTTCAAACCTCAATTGGAAAGGATGGGCATTAGCGGGCTCTATGGGCCAGGGACACCGCTGAAGGTAATAGTGGATCACGTTATTGACATGGCCAAAGGAACAAGCAGGTAGGCTCAAAGAACCAAGCGGTGCAATTATACCAGCCAATTGCCTGCTCCAAACTGAGGATCGGGAACGATAAGTGGCTTTGGTTTGACCGTAGGGTGTTAGTAGCCCCTCTACAAGGTGGTCGGCCCCCGGCGAAAGCCCGAAAGGGGGTGATATGAGTAAAGGTAAGGAACAAAAGTCAAAAATTCGTTAGGAGGTATTTGAACATGG
>DEIJ01000053.1 GCA_002352365.1 Dehalococcoidia bacterium UBA2777
CATGAAAATAGGTTGTCGTTGCGAGGGGCAAGGCCCCGAAGCAATCTCGGAATAATGAGAGTGAGATTGCTTCCCCTTCGCTTCGCTCAGGGTCGCAATGACACATGGGGAATCTATTTTCGGAATAAATGATGTCCCGACTTTGCTAGGTGGGAAAGGATTGCCACACTTCTTAGGGGTAGTTTAGTTTGCCAACCCTAGCCCGTGGTAGAGTGTGGCAAAATCGAAATATTGCCCCAGAATTTCCTTGAGGGGGTTTAATTTCTTTGGCTGGCGGAATCTGGATTCGACCAAAGCCTGTTCTATTTTTTCCTCCACAGCAAGGGTATCCTGCTTAGCCAGAAGGATGGGCACTCCCTTATCTTGAGCCCAATAGAGAACTTGAGGGAGAGGGGGCACATTCCCGGTGAGGACGAGACACTTAGTAGAGGTAGCTAGAGCAGCTAACTGAATATCAGGGCGCTCACCGCGGGTGACCACTACTTTACCCGCCTTACGCTCAAAGTAATCTGCCCCCGAGTCAACGCACAATGCCCCTAGCATAACATTTTCCACCAGTTCCGAAGATGCCTCAGCACAGCACAGGATAGCTGCCTCAAGATGTTCGGCAAGCTCAGCTATACTCACGGTGAGTAACTTCCGCTCTTCCGGCAGCACCCCGAGAACTTCGATCCCCTCACGACCAAACAGTGAGATCATCCCGCGAGATGCTGATTCTATGCCGGCTTTAGGCACCTGATTGATTACTATCCCTAATAGATGCTTGCCAAATCTCTCACAAGTCGAGGCAATCATCGCCCAAGGTAAGGGGGGTGAATAGCGGACTACCAGAATCACCTTAGCATCCAAGATTTCTACAATTTGCTGAGAGGCCAAAGCCATGTCCAAATCTTGGCCCAGCCCACCAAGTCCCTCCACGAGGACTACATCTACATCTTGCGCCACTTGGTTATAAGCTTGCCTCAGTGGGTGGTAAAAGTCATCCTCGGCTAGCCTTGCTTTGAGAGTCTGACCGGGCACAAGATTTAGACAAAGGGTGCCTTTGGGCTCCTCCAGCTCGAGAGCTTGCTTGACAAATTGGGAATCCTCATCAATTCCTCCAATTGATTGGGGGGCAACCGAAAGAGGTTTGAGATAGGCAACCTTTTTGCCTTTATCCTGTAAATACTGTCCCGTACCAACACAAAGAGCAGTTTTACCTGCTGCCTCGCCCCAGGAGGTCATATATAAGGCAACCATTTTATAGCCTACTCTCGTCGGTTCAGTTGTACTTACTCATGGCTACGGCTATTCCCTCAGTCAAAAGGCAAATGACAGCCTCGGCCACCTTAGCAATCGCCTCCTTAATGACCACTTCCTCTGTGGGGGTGAAGACGTCAAGCACATAGTCAATAACCTTACTTTTAGCGCTTGGGGTTTCACCACAGTGGCCAATACCTACTCTCAGCCGGGAGAAATCTTGGCTTCCCAGAGAGTTAATAATGGACTTCATCCCCTTATGTCCTCCCGAGCTGCCTGCTTGACGGAGGCGGATTTTGCCCACTGGGAGGTCAAGGTCGTCATAAATAACTATCACATCTCCCAGTGGAGTGGCAAATCTCTGTTGAAGTAGGCTCACTGCTTTACCGCTCCGGTTCATTGAAGTTTGGGGCTTGGCTAAGATCACTTCTTGACCTGCCACCTCGCCAATGCCAAGTTGTGCCCGGCACTGCCGCTGACTTAACCGGATGTGAGTAAGCCGGGAGAAATAATTGATGCACTGAAAACCAATGTTATGGCGAGTATTGGCGTAGGCTTCCCCCGGATTGCCCAATCCTACAATCAACTTCATTTACTCGGCCGACAATCTCTCAAGCCTACAATGGGCTGTTGTCTCATATCTTGTAACCCGTATTGAATACGCCATTACTTCGCCGCCATCTTTGCTAGCTTATTCCCTATATCCCAGCATTTAGTGAGCGCCTCGGGCGAGGGCAAACCTTTAATGGTCGCACCGTCGGTTGCCTTCTTTAACTCGAAAGCATTACAGATATTTTCAATGGCATCTAAAGCTTCTTTACCACTATACATAAAGTTAACAAAAGCGACATAGGGCTTCCCGGTGACCTTCCCTCGCATCTTGGGGAAGGATTGATCGAAGAACTCCTTCAGGGCTCCCGCCATGTAGTTAAAATTCGTTGGGGAGCCAAAGGCGACAGCATCGCAACCCAACAGGTCATCAACTGAGACCTCGGCTACCTTCTTTTGGATAACCTCGACCCCTTCTATCGATTCCACTCCTTCTGCTACCGCTTTAGCCATCTCCTCAGTATTCCCTGTCCGAGAATGGTAGATAATCAATACTTTTGCCACTTATTGCCCTCCTTCATAACCTTAAATAGCCATGAGCGTAAAGAGTCTTATCTTCCATTATCTGGATGGTCTTAACTATATCGCTTAGTTCAGGATTGCTCATATCCACAGAACTGGGATCAAACGGTTCATCCTGAGCATAGGCATTATAAAGGTCAAAGTAGAGTTTAGCTTTAGGAGTAGAATTGTCTTTAGAATCGATAATCCGCAATGCCTCCATTATCTCATCATCCAGCGGGTCGAGGATGGCAGAATCAAGCCCAGCCCCGAGGAACATTATCAGATAGATCCGATTGAGCAAAGGGCGAAGCTCTTTAGGGCAATCATTGGAGACGTTAGATAAACCGCAAATGGTCATGGGAGGGGGCTGGCGCATCTGCTTGAAGAAGCGCATTGCCTCTATAGTTTGCGGTGCCTGATCCTGATTACCGTTAACAGTAAGCACTAAAGGGTCAAGAAAGACATTGTCGATAGGCACCCCTTTCTCTTCAGCCACAGCTAAAATTTGCTCTGCTAGCTCAATGCGAGCCTCAGCAGTACTTGGCAATCCGCTGGCCCCTAAGGTGAGAGCAACAATATTGGCATTATACTTGGCAGCCAGCGACATAAGGTTATCAAGCCGCTCAGGTGTGGCATCGGTGCTATTGATAAAGGCTTTCTTTTGGCACACCTTCAATCCTGCCTCTATCGCCGCAGCATTAGTAGTATCTAGCGAGAGAGGCACATCAGTGACTTCTTGGATACTCTCTACCATCCAGGTCATTATCTCCGGGCCTGCCTTCTTCTGGGGACCGATATTAAGGTCAATTGCCTCAGCCCCCTTCTCTACCTGGAGCAAAGCCAAATTTTGCATGAAGGTTTTGTCTCGACTCGCAATAGCCTCCTTTACGCTCGCGGCAATCATATGGATGCATTCACCGATCTTGATCATAGTTCACCCCCTTTTTGGCTCAAGATATGGATACTCTCTCTCCCCAGCCCAATCATATTCTAGCCCATCGGCCATCCTCAGAACGCCAATAATCTCAGCAAAAGTAGCCTCAGCTTCCAGCGCTTCAAAGGCATAAGGG
>DEIJ01000139.1:0-3277 GCA_002352365.1 Dehalococcoidia bacterium UBA2777
GCTGTACCTAAGATTGGAGAGCGCTCCAAACCGGACCCGAAAGGGCAGCCCGGTTACATTCGAATTGACACGATCCATCAAGGGGATCTCAACTCTCAAAAGGGGATATATCATATCAATGCCGTGGATGAGGTCACCCAATGGGAGATAGTAGCCTCTGTGGAAAGGATATCTGAAGCCTACCTGGTACCGGTACTGGAAAGCATGTTGGTCCAATTCCCCTTTATCATCAGGGGGTTTCATTCCGACAACGGGTCGGAATACGTGAATAAGATTGCCGCCGATCTCTTGAATAAGCTATTGATTCGCTTCACCAAATCCAGACCCAGACACACCAATGATAACAGCCTGGTGAAGACTAAGAATGGTTCCGTGGTTCACAAACAGTTGGGATATGCTTATATCCCCCAGGCGTGTGCCGAACTAATCAACGGGTACAACAGGGACTTTCTAAATCCATATGTCAATTTCCACAGGTCTTGTTTCTTTCCGGTGATGGTGATGGATCATAAAGGCAAGGTGAAGAAGACTTATCCCTATCAGGAGGTGATAACACCATATGAAAAGCTGAGATTGTTGTCCGAAGCTGAGAACTACTTGCATCCCCACATTACTTTAGAAAGGCTGGAAGCGGTTGTCAATCAAATGAGCGACAATCAATTTGCAGAAAGGATGGTGAAAGCTCGTTCCAATCTCTTTCAACAAATCTCAAGATTTACTAACTGGGTTGTCTGAGGCCGTTTTCTTTCTTTTATCCCCATATCCACACCGTCACAAAGAAAGAAAGGGTTATTACTGCTACTACTATACTTCAGGCTCATTCTTCAATTAGAATAGACTAGTCAGCTTATTCATCCACAAGAAGTTTCGCTTAGGGCCCATTTGAGGTAAAATATAATAGGGTGAAAAGTTATGTGTCTTGCTATTCCGGCAAAGGTTTTGTCAATAGAAGGTTACCAAGCAGAGGCAGAGATAGCTGGGGTAACTCGCCAAATTAGCCTCCGGCTAACCCCCGAGGTTAAGGTAGGCGACTGGGTGCTACTCCATACTGGCTATGCCATCAATGTTATTGATGAGGATGCGGCGAAGGAGACTCTTAAACTTCTAGAGGAAATGTGTGAAGTTTATTGATGAATATTGTAATGTGGAGCTAAGCCAGCGACTGGTGGAAAGAATCCGCCATAAGTCGGCTAGGGAAGTGCGGCTGATGGAGTTTTGCGGGGGGCACACCCATGCCATCCTTAGGTATGGCATCCGCCAATTGCTCCCTCCCACAGTAGAGATGCTCTCTGGCCCTGGCTGCCCTGTCTGTGTCACCGCTAATGCCGATTTGGATAAGGCCATTGCTTTATCTGGGTTACCTGGAGTGATACTTGCCTCCTTTGGTGACATGCTTAGGATTCCTGGTAGCTATTCCAGCTTGCAAAAGGCTAAGGCAGAAGGTGCTGACATAAGGATAGTCTACTCCGCCATGGATGCTCTTCGCTTGGCCAGAGAAAATCCTCACAGATCAATTATCTTTCTGGGCATTGGTTTTGAAGCCACCGCCCCAACTATTGCCGCGTCTATATTAGAGGCGGAAGGTGAGAGGATAGATAACTATTATGTTTTCTCCATCCATAAGCTGTGCCCCCCAGTAATAAGAGCACTTCTCCAGTCAGGTGAGGTCAAGCTGGATGGCATTGTTTGCCCGGGGCACGTGAGTGCTATCATTGGCTCTCAACCATATGAGTTCATCGCCAAAGAGTATGGCATTGCCTGTGCTGTCGCTGGTTTCGAACCGCTGGATATATTACTTTCCATCGACATGCTGCTAGCCCAGATAGAGAGTGGTAAGCCAGAGGTAGAGATCGCTTACCGCCGTGGGGTACGCCCTGAGGGTAACCTGAGGGCGCAAGAGATTATGGGACAGGTGTTTGAAACTTGCCCGGCTACTTGGCGAGGAATAGGTGAGGTCCCCCAGAGTGGACTGAGGCTGAGGCAGGAGTATCAGCGTTTCGATACCGAGAAGGCGTTTTATGTTGATCCCGGACCACCTCGAGAGGCCCGGGGATGTTTATGTGGTGATATTCTCCGCGGGGTGAAGTGGCCTAGTGATTGCAGGCTCTTCGGCCAAGTTTGTACCCCTGAGCATCCAGTGGGACCATGCATGGTCTCCTCAGAAGGCAGTTGCGCCGCCTACTATCAATATCAAAGCCATGAGGCTGCCCTCTCGAAATAGCAGTTCTTAGAGATGAAATCAACAGAAGACAGGATTCTGCTGGCTCACGGCAGTGGGGGCAGGCTTAGTCATGAGTTAGTTCAAAAGAGCCTAGTTCCTTCGTGGAGCAATCCTGTGCTCAATCGACTAGATGATGCGGCCGTTTTCAAGCTCAGCGGTCGCCTTGCCTTCACCACCGATAGCTACGTAGTCAGCCCAATATTTTTCCCCGGTGGGGATATAGGGAAACTATCAATATGTGGCACAGTGAATGACCTGGCTATGTGTGGCGCCCAACCCCTTTATTTCAGCGTAGCATTGATTATCGAGGAGGGATTTCGGCTAGCTGAACTGGAGAGAATAGTGACCTCTATCAAAGAAGCAACTGAAGAGGCTGGGGTGGAGATAGTTACTGGTGATACTAAGGTAGTGCCGCGAGGCAGTGCCGACAAGCTGTTTATCAATACTGCTGGGGTTGGTCTCATCCCCGAAGGTGTAGATATCTCCGGCTCTAACGCCAGACCAGGGGATAAAATTCTGCTTAGTGGTACTATTGGAGAGCATGGACTGGCGGTAATGAGTCAGCGGGAGAGCTTGGAATTTAAGATTCCCATACAGAGCGACTGCGCTCCGCTAAATAAACTGGTGGTAGATATGCTCGCCGCATCACCTGAAATTCACTGCCTGCGCGATCCTACCAGAGGTGGTTTAGCTACCACTCTAAATGAACTGGCCACTCAATCGAAGGTAGGCATGCGAATAGATGAGGAGAATATACCACTACAGGAGGCGGTGCGGGCTACTTGTGAGTTATTGGGTTTCGACCCTCTCTATGTGGCAAATGAGGGGAAATTGGTAGCCATCCTGCCGCCAACAGATGCCGAGAGGGTCTTAAATCAGATGCGCCAGAATTGCTATGGAAGAGAAGGAGCAATTATTGGTGAGGTAGTAGAACAGCACCCTGGCCGAGTGGTTATGCGGACTCGTCTTGGCACCTCACGCCTCATCGATATGCTAAGTGGCGATTTGCTCCCCAGGATTTGCTAAGCAAACCATCATGGGCGGTTGCCCACCAGC
>DEIJ01000139.1:3322-4656 GCA_002352365.1 Dehalococcoidia bacterium UBA2777
TAATGAGAGTGTCATTGCTTCCCCTTCGCTTCGCTCAGGGTCGCAATGACATATGGGGAATCTATTTTCGAAGTAAAGGAGGATGATGGCCAACTTGGCTGCTAATAAGCGACCAAAGGTGGTAGTGGTAGGAGTAGGGAACATCCTGTTAAAGGATGAAGGGATAGGGGTTCATGTGGCCTATGCTTTGCAAAAGCTGCCTTCCCCTGAGGATGTCGATTTAGAGATAATAGATGGGGGGACATCTCCAGATGTCTTCCTCACTCTAAAGGGGATGGATAAATTGATCGTGATCGACGCTGCCAGAATAGGTGATGAGCCAGGAACAATTTACCACTTTCAGGTTGATAACCTAGCCTATACCCCCGAGGGGATAACCTCGGCACATCAGATAAGTTTCCTGCAAACCTTGAAGGTGATGGATTGCTTGGGGCTTAATCCTCGGGATATTACCATTTTGGGTGTTGAGCCTAAGGAGATAGACTGGGGGCTGGAGCCCTCAGAGCAGTTGCAGCACAAGATTCCCCAAATCATAGAGCTGATACTGGAGGAGGTGAACAAATGCCGGCCAGAAACGTAATATCCCTTCTTCCTAACCCCGGGCAGAAATGGGGGCAATCTTGTTAAATTTGACACAGCTCTTGTTCTCAATTTAGGATGGTGGTAACCCAAAGAGGGGGTGGATTATCATGGTTAAGATTGATGAAATCGTGCAAATGTATCGTGAGGCGGCAACCGATTTCACCACTGTCTCTGGCATCCCTACCAAAGAAGTGTATACCCCGGAAGATATCAAGGATATCGATCCTCAGAAGGACATCGGCCTTCCTGGACAATACCCATTTACTAGAGGTCATCACCCCCTAATGTATCGCGGCAAGCTGTGGAATATCCGGGAGATTGGGGGGCTATCAACACCAGCAGCGTACAATAAAAGGCTTAAATTCTTGGCTGAGCAAGGCTCCAGCGCCCTGGATTGGGAGCTGGATGGACCAACCATGTATGGGGTTGAGCCAGATCAACCATCTGCTGCCGGGCAGTTAGGGGTGGTGGGCGTGTCCCTGCATACGTTAAGGGATGTAGAGACACTCTGCCAAGGTCTCCCTTTAGGCGAAATGAGTCTCTCGGTAGCCACTATGACCCCAGCTATCCTCCAGTCTTATATCTTGACTGCCCAGAAGCGGGGATATGAGGTAAGTAAGCTAAGAGGTGTAGGCGGGGGAATCTTTTACTACGGGCCAAGCGTTGTCCCCAGTTTCTCCGAAATGCTCTATGTTAATGGGCACTTCTCTACACTGGCAAGATGGAGCAATGACTTTTGCGAGTATGTGCTC
>DEIJ01000069.1:0-281 GCA_002352365.1 Dehalococcoidia bacterium UBA2777
GCCACAGGTAAATCCACCAATCCGTGCTTGACAGGGTTATAGTGGATATAATCTGATTGATTCTGAAATATCTTCCACTCTGCTTCCAGAATAGCCTCGAGTGAAGCTTGTTTTGAGTGGCCTCCATCTTACCGAGAAATCAAAATCATTATCGTGGAGTGTCCAGATATAATGAACAAGGTTCCCCCGTTTGAATACGGTCTGCGGTAATCCGGCATATCTATTCCTTTTGCATATGTATCTGGGATGGTGGGTTTCGTTTCACTCCACCCACCCTACCT
>DEIJ01000069.1:410-7343 GCA_002352365.1 Dehalococcoidia bacterium UBA2777
AACCGCCCATGATGGTTTACTTTGTCTTCTAGAAATTAGCCGCCTTTCCGATGAATGGGGCACACTCCTGCTAGGCACCTGTGGTGGTAGAGCGAGTTATCCCCTCTTCCCTTAGCCTGGCTAGTCTCTCCGCAGGATATCCCAAAAGATCCGAAAGGATCTCTTCAGTATGCTGGCCCAACAGAGGAGGGGACTCAAAAGCCTTTCTTATCTCATCGGGTGTTGCTGACATCTTGATGGGATTCCCGGCCAGCTTTATCTTCCCCCCCAGGGCATGATCTAAAGTTATTACCATATCTTGATGGAGCACCTGTGGGTCACCAAGAGCTTTAGCTATAGTGTTTACCGGAGCAGCAGCAATACCTTGGGCGTTAAGCAGCTCTACCCAAGTTTCAGTCTCTTCTCTGCCGAAAGCTTGGGACAGGATAGCATTAAGCTCGCCTTTATATTTGAGCCTTTCTGCTCTAGTGGCAAATCTAGGATCATCTATATATTGCTCAATTCCCAGCACTTGAGCTACTCGAGGCCAACCTTCGGCTATGGCAATGTAGCCATCCTTGGTGGGGAAGGCTCCATAGGGGATGACCGAGAAATGTCCCGAACCCTGAGGCCCAGGGATATCTCCGGAAAGAAAATAATAGGAGACAAAATAGGAGAGCAGAGCTATCATCCCATCCAGCAAAGAGATATCCACCTTCTGACCCTCACCAGTTTGCTGCCTGGCAATATAAGCTGCCAGAATACCCAGGGCAGCATATACCCCCCCGGCCATATCAGCAATGGAGATGCCATAGCGCACCGGCGGCCTACCTGGTTCACCAGTAAGAGTCATTGCTCCACTCATCGCTTGAGCGATCAGATCATAGCTGCGTCGCCCTTGATAGGGACCCGTGGGGCCGAAACCAGTAATGGAGCAGGAAATAATCTGGCAGTTGATTCCCTTTAAGGTATTATAATCGACACCAAGCCTCTCCACTACGCCAGGATTGAAATTATCTATGACTACATCAGCGATTTTAACTAGCTGGTAGAAAATCGCTTTGCCTTCCTTGGTCTTCAGATCCAAGACCATGCTCTTCTTGTTTCGATTGAAAGCAAGATAGTAATAGCTCTCTCCCTGGTAAGCATAAAAGGGGAACTCTCGGGTAAAATCACCTTGTGGCGGCTCGATCTTTATTATTTCGGCACCTAAATCTCCCAGTATCATAGAGGCATAAGGTCCAGCTTGTACCTGTGTCAGGTCTAAAACTCTTATCCCCGCCAAGCTAGTCTCCATAGAAAGCCCTTCCCTGCCCAAAATTATGGCGTTAAACAGGGATATTCCCGTGCCTCTTAGGATATCTGGCTACCTTTTTGTTTCGTAGCAATTCAAGCGTCTTTATTAACTGCCACCTAGTATCTCCTGGCCCAATGACATCGTCAATATGAGTGCTCTTTGAGGCTACTGCTAAGGGGTTGGCATATCGCTCTCGATATTCTCTGATCTTTTGTGCCCTGAACTGCTCTGGCTCCGGGGCCCTTTTTATATCCTCGGCATGGAATAGGTCCACCGCTTGTTCTGCCCCTAGCGTGCCAATCTCAGCTATAGGCCAGGCAAAGACAAAATCGGTCCCCAGCCCGGGTAAAACACCCATCCCCAAATTACCCCCTCCATAGGCTTTACGTATTACCACCGCGATTCGGGGTACCATGGCTTCGCACAGGGCATAGAGGACCTTGGCTCCATGGCGAATTATTCCCCCATGTTCCTGCCCAGATCCCGGGGCATAGGCTGGGGTGTCCACCAATAAAATTAGCGGTATATTGAAACAGTCACAAAATCTCATAAATCTGGCTTGCTTATCTGAGCTATCAATGGTCAAACTGCCAGCACGCACCATCGGCTGATTGGCCACAATCCCCACCGCATAGCCAGCTAGTCGGGCAAAGCCAACTATTATCTCTGGGGCAAACTCCTCTTTTACCTCTAGGAAATCTCCGTTATCCACCAGGCGAACTATCACCTCATGCATATCATAAGGTTTATGGGGATCGGTAGGCACAATCGTGGCAAGCTCATCCTCCCTTCGATCGGGCTCATCATCATTGGTAATTAGCGGCGGGGCCTGCCGATTATTTGCCGGAAGGAAGCTGAGCAATTGTCTAATTTTCTGGAAGCAGTCCACTTCACTTTTCACCCTGAAATCACACACCCCAGAGAGGCGGGCATGAACTTTAGCCCCACCTAATTCCTCCATGCTGATATCCTCCCCCATCACCGACCTGACGATACGCGGGCCGGTAATGAACATATGACTGATCCCGTCTACCATGAAGACAAAATCGGTTAAGGCGGGGGAGTAAACTGAAATACCAGCACATGAACCTAAAACAGCGGAGATTTGAGGGATTACCCCCGATGCCTGGGTATTAGGGAAGAATATTGAGTTACCACACTTTTCGTCTCTAGCTTGGGCAGCATCCCAAGCATTTGGCTGATCCATTCTTCCTGCTCGGGCACCGGGGGAGTCGAATAAACCGATTAGCGGCACCCCCATATCTAATGCCCGCTCCACCGTTCTATACATCTTATAACCATGTAGAGGACCTATTGATCCAGCTAAAACTGTGCTATCTTGGGAGAAGAGGCAAATAGTTCTTCCCTCTATGGTACCATATCCGGTGACAATTCCATCTCCAGGAGCGCCTGGGTGATGTTGCACCAACATATTCCATTCCACAAAGCTGCCTGGGTCAACAAGTAATTCTATTCTTTCCCGGGCAAAAAGCCTACCTTTTTCGTGTTGCTTGGCTATCCTCTGTTCCCCTCCTCCTAAAGCAGCTATCCTCTTAGCTTCCTCAAGCTCTCTACTTCTCTGTTCCATTTCAAATCTCCCTTTGGCTACATTATAGCCCTCCCCACCACAGGCCACAATTTCAAAGCAGCTTGAAAAATACTTCGCATTAGAGGACATGACATCTTGGCAGGCTATAAATGCTCAACATCCCGCGGGAACAATTATCTCAGGGAATACAATCACCGGGGCTAGCTATGGAATCGAAGTTAGTGGTGGTGGCCACGAACGCAGGTGGCGACTTCACCGCTGCCCTGGCTGTAGCTGCCGCGGCGTAGTAGCTTTTGATCTGCTGAGACGTAGACGTAAGGCGCGATTCTTCTTGCCCGAACCCGAAGGTTAACCAAGAAAAGAAGGTGAAGTGGAATGATTAGCCTGATATTCGGGCTGGGTGGCAGGATTTTAGGGCTATTTACCACAGTGAGCAGTGAGCGCTATAATGTTCCTAGTAGCCTTCAGGTGCTGGGGGCGACAGGGAACTATGATCTTTATAGCCACTGCGCTGCCAGCCACCATCGTGTCAGGTACAGTATGGTGGCACTGAGTATCGAGATCTTGCTGCTAATGTCGATTTAGCAGTCAAACTCTGGCGGATGAAATTAGGGCTAAAGCCTTGCCTATCCTTTACATTGTAGCTACTCCTATTGGCAATCTGGAGGACATCACTTTACGTGCTCTGCGTATCTTGAAAGAGACGGGGCTTATTGCCGCTGAGGATACGCGTAAGACGAAGCGCTTGCTGGCCGCTTATCACATCGATACCCCCCTAACTAGTTACCACGAGTATAATAAAAAATCTAAACTGGGTTATCTTTTAAACTGCTTAAGGGGGAAGGATATCGCCCTTGTTTCCGAGGCAGGGATGCCAGGATTAAGTGATCCAGGGTACGAGCTTATTGTGGCCGCTGCGCAACAAGGTATCCCAGTGGTGCCTATCCCTGGCCCATCAAGCGTTCTCACTGCTTTAGTAGTCTCTGGACTACCCCCCGGCCAATTTGTTTACCTTGGTTTCCTCCCCCGAAGGAGGGGGGAGAGAAGAGGCCTTCTGGAATCAATCGCTGCTGAACCTCGCACCATTATAGCCTTTGAATCCCCCCATCGCCTCTTAGCTACGCTGGCTGACTTGAGGGAAGTTTTAGGAGACAGAAAAATTGCCATATGCCGGGAACTAACTAAGAGACATGAAGAAGTCTTTCGAGGGGAGGTGAGCGCAGCCATAAAGCATTTCGGGCAGCCGCGGGGGGAGTTCACCTTGGTTATAGAAGGAAAGACAGGGGTGATGAAGACAGGGTTAACTTCAGAGATAAAAGAGGAACTCCGCCAATTGCGTCGCCAAGGTGTTAACGCTAAAGAGGCAATAAGCCTACTATCCTCAAAAAAAGAGCTAGCCAAGAACGAGCTTTACCGCGCTTGGCTGCAGATAGGCAGAGAAGACGAAAGAAGTTGAGCGACGTTACACAAAGGGGCCGGCCTCACCAATTCTCATAATTCCTTCTGCCTGGGGCTGCCCTTCACCGACCGAATTGATATACCAGACCTCGAGATGAGTTGTGTTGGGCAATGGTTAGTATTGCCTGCCTTTGGGGCCATTTCAGCTTGCCAGCTACGCCCAGCAAACTTGGTCTCTATTTTCCCCCCGGAAATGATAAGTGTATGGGTGGCATTCTCATTTTGCAAAAACCTGGCGCTTTCTTTTTGGGTCGACACATACTGGGTCAAGACAAACCTCGATAAATTTAAATCTTAAATCACTGGGGTAGTTAAGTTCCCAGCCTGAGGCTAAATATGGCAAGGATGATAAATAAAGCTGCCAGAACAATGGTGGAGCGAAATAAAGTTTTTTCCACCCCTCGCCGGGTGCGATATACCGAGTCAGGCTGGCCAAAAATGCCTCCCAGCCCTCCCCCCCTCACCTGGAGCAGGACAAAGGCTACCAATGCCACTGACACTATTATTTGAGCGATATTAAGATAACCTGCCACTCTACTCTCCTAGCGCGTGATGCAATACTTCATTTACTAGTTTAGGATTGGCCCGACCTTTACTCTGCTTCATTACCTGCCCCACGAGAAAACTCAGAGCTTGTGTTTTGCCTGACTTGAAATCGACTACCGCTGGGGTATTGTCAGCGATGACCTGGTTTACTATTTCCTCCACTACTGCCAGCTCACTGATTTGAGTTAGCCCCTGTTCGGCAACGATCTCGCCAGGACGCTTGCCAGTGTAAAACATTTCTTGGAAGACTGCCTTGGCTGAGGTTGAGCTAAGAATACCCTGTTCTATCAAGTCCACCATCTCTACCAGGTGGCTAGGAGTAACTTTAGATTCGGTGATGTCTTGACCGGTTAGGTTGAGCAATCGAGCAAAGTCCCCTAAAAGCCAGTTGCTTATTGTTTTAGCTTCCTTCTGGGGCGATGGCCCGTGTCTTAGGTTCAGGCAAGCCTCAAAATAATCGGCTAAAGACCTGGAGACAGTAATCAGGTTGGCATCATAGGCCGGTAAGCCATACCTCGCCATGAAACGATCATATCTTGCTTGAGGTAGCTCAGGGAGGTGGGAGCTGAGCTCCTCAACCCAAGCGGCAGTCAGCTGAAGCGGAGGTAAATCTGGCTCAGGGAAGTAGCGATAATCATGGGCATATTCTTTGCTGCGCTGTGAGACCGTCATCCCTTTCTCTTCCACCCAGCCTCGCGTTTCTTGTACCACATGCTCCCCCTGTTCTACCGCCTTCCTCTGGCGCTCTGCTTCATACTCCAGAGCCCGATAAACAGCCTTAAAGCTATTCATATTCTTGACTTCTACTTTGGCCAGGCCTGAACTACAATTTAGGGGGCGAATACTAATATTAGCATCGCATCGGAAGCTTCCCTCCTCCATGTTTCCGCTCGAGACCCCCAGATATTGAAGGATAGTACGCAACTTAACCAGGAACTGCCTCGCTTCCTCAGGGGAATTTAACTCAGGTTCACCCACAACCTCCATCAATGGTACCCCAGATCGATTAACATCGACTAAAGTATATGATTCTCCCCAAGAGCTGGTGCAATGTACCAGTTTGGCTACATCCTCCTCTAGGTGAACCCGGATGATTCCAATCCTTTTCCCCGGTTCAATATCTAGCCAGCCGTGGCGGCCAATGGGAGCATCGTATTGAGAGATTTGGTAACCTTTCATCAGGTCGGGGTAGGGATAATTCTTGCGGTCAAACTTGGCATACTCGGATATAGTGCAGTTTAGTGCCAATGCGGCCATTATGGTGAACTCCACTGCCCGGCGATTAATTGTCGGCAAAACTCCAGGCATACCCAAGCACACTTGGCAAACATGGGTATTGGGTGGAGTATTAGCATAGTCCGTGCTACAGGAACAGAACATCTTGCTCTTGGTCAAAAGCTGGGCATGAACCTCCAAGCCGATGATAGTAACAAAATCCATTTTAGTGATCCTTTATACTATCATGGAATTTCTACCCGTGTCCACTGTCAGGGTGACCTCTCCAGCTACTAGGGTAAGGAGGCTGCCATCACTTCTTCTTAGTGTTAGGCTGCCATCGGGATTTATTGACTCGACATAACCCTGTTCTATCTTATCTCCCCACTTTACCCGGATGAATTTGCCCAAAGTTTCCATATAGCCAAGCCACGCTTCATAAATAGGCTCGCCTTGAGGTAGCTCCTGGTAAAGTTGCTCAAATTCCTCAAGTAGCTGGAGCAATATCTCTCTCCGAGATATCTTCCTGGCCGACTCAATATGAAGACTGGTAGCCTGGGAGGAGATATCAGGAAAAAGAGACGGATCGAGCTTGACATTCATGCCAATACCCACAATAGTTACATTGACCTTGCCACCTTCAATCAGATTCTCAATAAGTATGCCGCTTACCTTTTTGCTATCAATGAGAATATCATTGGGCCACTTGATGGCCGGCTTTAAGTTGCTGGTTTTCTCAATACTCCGCACTACTGCCACAGAAGCCACCATACCAAGTTGAGCTAATCTTTCTATATCAGGACGAAGAATTATCGACAGTAGAATGCTGCTCCCCTTAGGTGATAACCATCTCCGTCCCAAACGTCCTCTTCCTGCTGTTTGCTCTTCG
>DEIJ01000124.1 GCA_002352365.1 Dehalococcoidia bacterium UBA2777
CCGGTAATAACCACTGTTTTCCCCGCTAAACCTAAGTCCATTCCCCTCCTTTGTTTGATATTTTTGGTGCCATCTCAGGCACCACTACTTACATCATGCTGTAACCACCACTGACACTAAGGGTTTGGCCAGTTATGAAACTTGCCATATCCGAGGCCAGGAATATCACCCCATTGGCGATATCCTGCGCAGTCCCCAGCCGACGCAAGGCATAGCTTTTGGCCATTTTCTCCTTCGCCTCCGGAGGGAAACCTACATCGGCAATGAATTTCCCTTCTAGCTTGAACATGCTATACTCGCTGACTTCCTCCGCACTGGTAGGAATAGTCATCCCCGGACAAACAACATTTAGCCTTATTCCATGACGGCCCACTTCTCTGGCTACAGCCTTGCTCAGGGCAATAACCCCAGCTTTACAACCAGAATAAACTGCCTCCCTAAATTCACCTACCCGGCCAGCATCAGAGCTGATGCTTACTATATTCCCACCCTTTCTCTCTATCATGTGGGGGAGGATCGTCTTAATGCAATTGAGATCACTGCGGTAATTCAAAGCTATTATCTTGTCCCAAAATTCTGGAGTAGTATCGGTGAACGGCATTAGATTATCCCAGCCAACCACGTTAACCAATACATCCACCTTGCCAAACTCATCCAATGTCTTCTTGACCATTGCCTCAACTTCACCAAGTTTAGTTACATCTGTCTTAATCACTATAGTTCGACCACCAGCACCGAGGGCATCAGCTTGCTTGGCTACTTTCTTACCTTGTGCTTCATCTAATTCGGCAATTGCTAGATTGGCCCCCTCTTTGGCAAAGGTTAAAGAAATAGCTCGACCAATATTTGATGCTCCCCCGGTAACAATCACTGCTTTCCCAGCTAAACCTAGATCCATTTTCTCCCCCCTTTCCGAAATATTCGCTGCCTTTAGCAAAAAATAGAATCTCCTCAAGTCGGAGAACTCAACAGAGGATTCAACGGCAGCATATCACTAGCAAGATGTTAGCTCATGCTGTTCCCCTTTGTCAAGGCTTGACTTTGAGTTCAAAGGGCAATAAACTAGCGGCGGTGTACTTTATACTTGCGCTAACTCTAACGGGCTACCAAAGTTTCAGCTCCCTGGAGAATACTGCCTATTTGTTGGGCAGCTAGATAAATCCCCAGAAGTCGCCGCATTTTCGTGGGGTAGTTTAGAGAGGTGGTGAGAGGCCAATGAGCATAGAGCAAATCGTGGCTATTGCAATCTTCGTGGTCATGTTCATCACCATTGTAACCGGTAAGGTACACCGGTTTATCCCTGCCCTTATCGGTGCTGGCCTTACCTGTATCGTGGTTTTTCTGGCTCTAATGCGAGAGCCCGGAGAGATTTATCATGTTTTGAATCTTAGTCAACTGGGTCAATTCACCTTCTGGGTACCCGGGGGAGAGAGGGTGGAGTCTCACGGGGTGAACTGGCAGACCATCATCTTTATCGGTGGCATGATGACTATGGTGGAAGGGCTGGGGGCAGTGGGCTTCTTCCGCTGGCTATGCCTCCATGTAGCCAGACTGGTGAATTACCGGGTGGTGCCTATCCTAATTGCCTTTATGCTGCTTTCAGGGTTTTTATCCATGTTCATTGATAGCATTACAGTATTGCTCTTTCTTTCTTCAGTAACCATTGAGCTAGCTCGATTGCTCAAGTTTGACCCGGTACCCATAATAATTGCTGAGATCTTCGCTGCCAACACCGGGGGCAGTGCTACCATGTGTGGTGACCCACCCAATATTATTATCGGCACTGCCCTGGGCTATACATTTACTGATTTCGCTGTCAATACTGGCCCTATTGCCTGGGTAGGAATGATTATGACCTTAGGATTATTCTTTGTCTTTTTCCGCAAGCTCCTCACTGTCCCCTATGGCCATAACTCAGACGCCTCCCCCACTCAATACCCTGAGCCTGGAGAGGCTATCACCAATCCACTTCTTTTTAGGATAAACACTGCCATCTTCATCATGGTAGTGATTTTGCTGGTTACCCATGCAGAAACTGGACTATCGGTAGCTTTAATAGGTTGCATCGCTGCCTTTTCGACTTTACTTGCTGCAGCAGCGCAAGCACCTCGTATCATCAGAATGGTGGATTGGCGAACCCTCCTTTTCTTCCTCGGTTTATTTGTTTGTGTGGGAGGGATGGAGGCAACCGGCGTATTGAAAATGCTAGCGGAGTATATTGGAGATATGTCGGGAGGAAATCTATTACTAGTCATTCCTATCATCCTGTGGGTATCTGCTTTTGCTTCGGGCATAGTAGATAACATTCCCTTTGCCGCTACTATGGTTCCGGTGATCAGTAGCTTGTCGGCTACCCAAGGCCTAAGCCTAGACACATTAGCCTGGACATTGGCTTTGGGGACAGACATTGGAGGTAATGCCACTCCTATTGGAGCCTCTGCCAACGTAGTGGGGACTGCCATTGCTGAAAGAGAGGGCTATCCTATAAGTTGGGGCAGGTTCTGCAAGTATGCTGTCCCGGCAGCGATAATGGTGGTCGCTATGTGCCATTTATTGTTGATTGTAAGATATGCCTAGCTGCTTTTTGACACCAGTGTTCGACCATAGATAGAATGGAGCCAGGGAGAGGTGACCGAGAGGCTGATGGTGCCGCTCTCGAAATTTGCCACCAGGTGTCCCAAACAGTGCTTTTACATATAAAACAGAACTTTTGCGTCAATTGCTAAAACCCTGTTTTGTATCTAAAATACCATCTGGTGCTAACCCGTTTTATTCAGTCCATTAGCAAATTATTAGCAAAACTCCAGCTTCATTTTGAATCTGCGAGTTGATATCAAAATTCTTATCGGTCTATCGAATGAGCTATTTTGCAGCTTGAAAGTGAAGCTGCGATGGTGATGGACAAGGTCAACAAAGAAGGCTATGCCCCCTTTGGCTCCCCGAATTTATCAATAGACAGGGCTTCTAGGTGAGTGTTTAACCTGCCTTGTGCTAAGAGGCGACAACCGCTCACTAGGGTTGCCAAGCACCGCTATCGCAATCCTATCATTCTTGCACAAGAGTGGCAAGAGGCTTTAACAGAGGGCAGATATACTTGTCCTGCTGATTTAGCTCGGCATATAGGCGTCTCAAGAGCAAGGGTAACGCAAATTCTGCGGCTTTTGAAGTTATGTCCCGAAGTGCTTAATGCAATGGCAACTCTCGGTGATCCCCTTCCTTCACCCATCGTAACTGAGCGTAGCCTTCGACCGCTTGTCGAACTCTCACAAGAAGAGCAAAGCCAGTGGCTCACCATCTTGATGAGGGGTGGTTGGGTGGACATCCTCTCCCACAGGGGTAATCTGTAGGCTTGTGCTATCCACCCCATCCAGAGCAGGAATTTGAGGGCACAGTTGCATAGGTTATCTTGAAAGGTTTAGAATGCTATTAAATTTGAAACTGCGCTTACAGTCTTTACTGGTTCGGTCGTGCTTTTGAGGATGATGATTGAGGGGGATAAAAAGAAACAGCCTCTCCCAGAAGGAAAGACTGTCAGACCAAGGATACTATCCTTGGCGATGCTAGAGGTATTATATCAGGGCATTCAACAGTTGTCAACTTTTGTCAGAAGGACGCTGCTCGGATATTGTCACAACGCGTAATCACCTATGTAGATGGCTTCAACCTCTATTATGGGCTGAAAGATAAGGGCTGGCGGCGCTATTATTGGTTAGATATTCCCCTGCTGGCGCAGAACCTTTTGAAGCCAGGGCAGAATCTGGTTTTAACAAAGTACTTTACCGCGAAGGTATGGTTGCCGTTAGATAAGCGGAAACGACAGTTGGCTTTTATTGAGGCACTCGAAACGCTCTCGGGTTTAGAGATATTCTATGGACAGTATCAACTCAATCCACGCAAGTGTCACCGGTGTGGCTATGAAGACCAGGAGTCCAAAGAGAAAATGACCGATGTCAACATCGCCGTCGAACTGCTCAGAGACGCCTACGAGGATAAATACGATGTTGCTCTCCTCATCTCAGCCGACAGCGACCTGGTGCCTCCAATCCAAGCGGTCAAGGAATTGTTTCCTCACAAGCGGATCGTCGCCGCCTTTCCTCCTGAGCGCAATTCTTCTGCCTTGGCTGCTATTGCCCATGCCAGCTTCCACATCGGTCGCCGAAATATCGCAAGGAGCCTGCTTCCAAAGCAAATCGTGAAACCGGATGGAGCTATACTGCGCTGTCCCGATTCGTGGAAATAGTAGGGATACGACTGAAGCTGTGTAAGTCGCATATTTGTAATAGTTTCGAGATTGCCTTGTTCCACATCATCAGATCAGTACTTGAAAGCAACTGGCTTTAGTTATATGATAGCTACAAAACCCATCGCATTCACACCAATACGATACAGCTAGGAGCAAATCGTGTATGCTTCCGAAGTGAATGACAGAATAATACGTGATAGAGCCACTCGAATCTTCACGTACCTTAAGGAATTGGCGCGACTCAAGAGCAAAATCACGAGAGATTTGTTTACGTATGATGCGGTGGTATGGTTTCATGACGTGCCCGAGTGCAAGGGCTGCTTTTGTGCTCTGTCTTCCGAGTCGAGCGAGAGGCAGGACGGAGTATGGCTTGAGATCCGAAGATCAAAAGAGCCTCAGAAACCAGCTATACCATCTTCCTGTCTGAGATGGTTTGATGACGATTCTCATGCGGACCCTCTGGTTGAGCCGCGCCTAAGAGATGAGATCCCAACAAGTGACGCTTCAATACGAGATTTCACCCAAGACCCTCAATTACAGGGCACTCTATTCTCTGATCAATTCGAGCGATTGGATGATCATCCGGAGTGAGATGGACCCTGAAATTT
>DEIJ01000154.1 GCA_002352365.1 Dehalococcoidia bacterium UBA2777
GCCCTTCCAGTGGAACATCCGTTCCAAAGGAACTCTATTTTAGCGGTGGCAAAGGCTCTCTGTTGCAGGATTTTGTCCGCCCGAAGCTGGTCACGGCGGTGTATGACTATGACCTTAGCAGCAAATCTGGCAAGATGCAGCGCTTCAGTTAGAGCGGCATTTCCTCCCCCAACTACTGCTATCTTTTGATCGGCAAAGAGGGGCCCATCGCAGGTAGCGCAATAAGACACCCCCCCTACCCGTAAATTTGTCTTCTCCAGGCACAGCTAGCTTCCTGCACTCCGAGTCACCAGCGATGATTGCTGCCTTTGCTTGGTAGCTATTCCCCTCAGTATGTACTACTTCGTGCCCCCCCTTTTAGCTCAATCTGGGTTACTTCAGTGGTGATAGTCTCAAGTCCATACTTTGTCGCCTGCTGATACATCAGCTCTGTCAGCTCAAAGCCAGAGATGCCCTGAGGGAAACCGGGGTGGTTTTCCACTAATTCAGCCCTGGTTATCTGACCACCTATAATCTCCTTCCCAACAAGCACACTCTCAACTCCAGCCCGGGAAGCATACAGTCCTGCGGTCAGCCCTGCAGGGCCCCCTCCGATAATGATCGGGTCATGTGCTTTATCCACCATCTTCTCGCCCCCCTAGTTTGAATCACCTCGGGTTGATAAAAGCTCGTCGATCTTACTTGCTGCCTCTGCTATAGGCACAAGCTGAGGTTCTTTTTCGGTGCGCCATTTTATTTCTACACTCTCGGATTTCAAGCAGCGCTGGCTCAAGATAAGCCTGAGGGGTATTCCTAGAAGGTCAGCATCGTTAAACTTCACCCCTGGTGGATCGAGGCGATCATCAAATAGGGTAGCCATTCCCACTGCCTCAAGCTCAGCATATAGCTTCTCGGCAACCTGGGCCAGCTCAGGATTATCCATGCCTAAGGCACAAAGATAGACATGGTAGGGGGCCAAAGATTTGGGCCAGATAATGCCTTTGTCATCGTGATAGTATTCCACAGCGGCGGCAAGGATTCGGCCTATTCCAATACCGTAGCACCCCATAACAATAGGCTTCCGGCTTCCCTCTCTGGTGAGGAAAAAGGCAGCCAATTTTTGGCTAAACATGGTCCCCAACTTGAAAATATGCCCCACCTCGATTCCTGGGGCAGAAAGTAGCTTGGCACCACATTTAGGGCATCCTTGCCCTGCCTGGGCAAGAGTGATATCCACTAATAAGTCGACCTGAAAATCCCGGGGGTAATTCACATTCCTAATGTGGAAATCTGGCTTGTTAGCTCCAGCAACAAAGTTAGTTCCCAGTGTTATAGACTCATCAGCTACTGTTCTAATCCCGTGGAGACCCAAAGGGGAGGCTGAACCAGCTACAAGATGTGCCCGTTTGACCTGTTCTTCACTGGCTAAGTTGAGCTCAGAGCAGTACAATACGTGTCTTAGCTTCACCTCATTCACCTCCAGATCGCCCCGGGTAACAACAAAAACCAAGTCTTTATCAGCGGAGTAAAATACCGCTTTTAGGGTACGGCTTTTAGGGATATGAAGAAAGCTAGCTAACTCCTCAATAGTCCTAATGCCTGGTGTTGCCACCTCTTCCATAGGCAAAGGTTCCTCCTGCTCCCCGGGAGGCTTGATGCTCTGAGCTTTGTCCACATTAGCCGCATAGTCGCAGTTAGGACAATGTATAATCTTATCCTCCCCGCTTGAGGTGAGGAGCATAAACTCGTGAGATTCCTTACCCCCAATGGCGCCGCTGTCAGCTTCAACCACCATAGTGGGCAAGCCACAACGGCTGTAGATGTTCTTATAAGCTTGAATCATCTTCTGGTAGCTAAGGTCTAGCTCTGCTTCACCAGCATCAAAGCTATACGCATCCACCATAGTGAACTCGCGAACTCGCAATAGTCCCCCCCGAGGGCGAGCCTCGTCACGAAACTTGGTCTGAATCTGATAGAGAAGAAGAGGCAGGTCACGGTAGCTATTCACATTATGATGAACAATCTCGGTGATCACCTCTTCATGGGTGGGGCCAAGGCAAAGCTTGCGGTCACGGCGATCACTTAAGGTAAATAAGCCCTGGCCAAAAGAGACATGGCGGCCGGTTCTTTCCCACAGTTCAAAGGGCTGAAGCACCGGCATCATCATCTCTTGGGCCCCCTGGGCATCCAGTTCCTCACGAATTATCCGCTCGATGTTGCGCACCACCCGCAACCCTAAAGGTAGATAGGAGTAGACTCCGCTAGCCACCTGGTAGATCATTCCTGCCTTAAGAAGAAGCTGATGACTTACAGTATCTGCCTCTGTAGATACCTGGCGCAAAGTCTTACTGAAAAGCTGTGATGAGCGCATGATTCTATATCTGGTCTATTTCCTCTCTCAACGCCTCGGCCAATTTATCCTCATCGGTAACCTTAACTACTTTACCTTTTCTAAAGATAGCCCCCTTCCTTTTGCCCCCGGCTAATCCCACATCAGCGCATCGTGCTTCCCCGGGACCATTGACTACACAGGCACACAGAGCAACCTTAAGTGGCTTTCTTATCCCTTTTAAATGCCCCCTCACCTCATCGGCAATAGGTAGTAAATCTATCTCCGCCCTTCCGCAAGTGGGGCAACTCACCAGAGTGGGGCCATATTCTCTTAAATTTAAGCATTTCAATATCTCATAGCCAGCCTGAACCTCAAGAACAGGATCAGCAGTCAAAGACACCCTAATTGTGTCTCCGATACCTTCCCAGAGTAAAATCCCAATCCCCAGAGCACTCCTGATGCTTCCCTCAAAAGGGAGACCGGCTTCAGTAATCCCCAAATGGAGTGGATAGGGGGTATCTTGAGCTATAGCCCGATATGCTGCTATGGTCTGAGGGATATCAAACGCCTTGAGGGAAACCTTGATAAGATCGAAGTCGAGAGCCTCTAAAAAATTTATTTGCTCTTTGGCAGCAGCCACCATTCTCTGGGGCCCAGAATCACCTTCAAAGCTTGGGGGAAGGCTTCCGGCGTTGACCCCAATGCGAATAGGTGTTTCTCGCTCCTTGGCAGCTTGAACTACGGCGGCAATCTGCTCTAGGTTACGGAGGTTGCCAGGGTTAAGCCGCAGCCCATCAACGCCTGCCTTGAGGCTAGCTAAAGCAAGGCGATAGTCAAAATGAATGTCGGCAATAAGCGGGATATGGATACTCCGTTTTATCACCCCAAGGGCTTCCGCTGCCTCCATATCGGGTACAGCGCATCTTATGATTTCACAGCCATATTCCTCAAGCCTTCTGATTTGATTGATGGTAGCGGCGACATCTCGAGTATCAGTTTTAGTCATAGATTGAATTCTAATCGGGCTTGAGCCACCAATAGTTAGCCCACCTATTCGTAGCGGTTTGGAATTTCGGCGCAAAGTCATGGCATCAGGCTCTTCCCTGAGATTAACCGAGTAATGTCGTTATAAGTCACTAGGAGGAATATAGCGATTATGATAACCCAGCCTATCGTGTAGGCGAGCTTCAATCTTCGTGGTGAAAAGAGCCTCCCTTTGCGGGCTCTCTCTACTATAGCGACCATAATCCTTCCCCCATCCAGGGGGAGGAAGGGAAGGAGGTTGAAAAGGCCAAGGCCAAGGCTCACAATGCCAGAAAACCATACTAGCATGCTAGGGCCAAATTCAACCATTTCTCCGCTCATCTGGACAATCCCCACTGGGCCCACTAGGGCTTTTTGGGGATCTTCGATTAACAGGGGCAGCGAATCCTTTATCATGATGGGGAAATGGAGGAAAAAATTCCCGCTGCGGACAATGGCTTCGCCGAAGGGATATCTTTGTTCAGTAGTATAGGAGATGGCCCAGCCAAGATAGACACCTATTTTCCCTTGCTGGGGAACTAGGTTAATCTCAACCTGTTCTCCTCCCCGGTGCAATATTATACTGACCTCTTCGTCAGTTTTTGCGCCGATCATCTGTTGCAATTGTTCAACGGTTTGCACCTCTTGCCCATCGATACTGGCTATCACATCATCAGGTCGGATATCTGCCTGTTGAGCGGGCGACCCCGCCACTACTTCCACAACCATAACCCCTTCGCCGCCAGTAACTACCTCCGCCGGGATCATGAAACTAATGGCAATTAGAATAAAAGCGATAAATCCGTTAGCCAGGGGGCCAGCAGCAGCCACTATCGACTTTATCTTAGGACTCTTGCTGGCTAGACCACCAGGAACAGTGGGATCATCTTCACCCAATGGCTGCACAAAGGCACCAAGAGGGATAAGGTTAAGGGAATAAACTGTCTTTCCTCTCTTGAAAGCGAAAAGCCGCGGGGGTAAGCCAATCCCAAACTCCAAAATGTCAACCCCAGAAGCTTTAGCAGCAGTAAAATGCCCCAGCTCATGGAAGAAGATTATAGCCACTAGGGCAAAGATAGCGCCTATAATAGTAATAATCATCGAAGACCCCAATTCTGGACATATTCTTTAGCCCAGGTATAAGCTTCCATAATCTCACCAAGCTCAGGATTATTTTGGGGCTGGTGGTGCTCGAGGGTCAATTTCACCACTTGGGCAATATCTAAAAGGCCAATGTGGTGGGAGAGGAAAAGTTCCACTGCCATCTCATCAGCAGCACAAAGTACTGCCGGATAGGTACCACCCATTCTGCCCGCCTCAACAGCAATCTCCAGGCAAGGAAATCGCTGAGTGTCTGTCATCTCAAAGGAAAGGCAGTTAATATCTCTAAAGTCAAGCCGGGGGAATTTTTCCGCAGTGAGCCGGTCAGGATATAGGAGAGCATACTGGATAGGCAGGCGCATATCTGGAGGACTTAATACGGCTTTAATTTGTCCATCGGGAAATTCCACCAGGGAATGGATAATCCCTTCAGGGTGGATTATTACTTCAATATTTTCCCATGGCATTCCAAAGAGCCAATGTGCCTCGATAACTTCCATCCCTTTATTCATTAAAGTGGCAGAATCAATGGTGACTAGTGGCCCCATCTTCCACACCGGGTGCTTTAGGGCTTCCTCTGGGGTAACTTGGGCAAGCTCATCAAGAGGGAGGTTTCGGAAAGGACCGCCGGAGGCGGTCAAGATAAGCCGAGATGGCTCTTGTGATTCACCTTCAAGACATTGCCAGATAGCGCTATGCTCTGAATCTAGGGGTAAAATCCTCACCTCCTTTTGTTTGGCCAAAGTCATCGCCATCTCCCCGGCCATTACTAGTACCGCTTTATCAGCCAAAAGAATTTCCTTTTTAGTTTCAATGGCAGCTAAAGTGGGTAAAAGCCCTATCCCACCTGGGGTGGCCACCACAACTAGGTCAACCTCAGGATGACTTGCCATCTGCTCCAAAGATAATAACTCGGCATCTTGGGAGACAGAGTGGGCAGACAAAAGATGGGAAACTAATTTGGGATGAAACTCCTCTATCTGCTCGGCCAACAGAGCCAAGTTCCTTCCCGCGCCAAGCCCGATTACCTGAAATCTGCCTGGGAAAGCACGTATCACTTCTAGCGTTTGCCGGCCGATAGAGCCGGTTGAGCCGAGGACAGCCAGTCGTCTTACCCCATCCATACTAAATAATAGTATATCACTACTCCAGTGAAAACAATGCTATCTACTCGATCAAGAATCCCTCCGTGCCCCGGTATCAGGCTTCCTGAGTCTTTCACCCCCATATTCCGCTTGAACAGCGACTCAACTAGGTCACCGAGTTGGGCGAAAATGCCAACGACGCATCCCAAGAGTACCACCTCTCCATATCCTCGAAGAGGCAATCTTAGCAGGGCACCGAGAATCATCGCCGCGGCAACGGCAGCCACAAACCCCCCCACAGTCCCCTCCCAGGTCTTCGCCGGACTTATAGTGGGGGCAAGGCGGTGCCTGCCCCATGCTCTGCCGACAAGAAAGGCCCCTGTATCGCAAGCGAAGGTAGAAGACAACACAAAGAGTACCCATTCTTTTCCTTGGGTAAGTTCTCTTAAGGCGACATAATGACTCAACAACCATCCTACATAGAGCATCCCGGCTAACGTCCATGACCAGCTAGTAAATGTCCTCTGCCCTGAGGAACGGGCCAATAACCAAAGTAAAGAGAAAACCACCGCTGCGGCAAGTAGTGGTGCGGTGTAAGCGCAGTTAAAATAAGCATTGACGATGAAGAGCGCGGTGAAGATAAAGCCGAAAAGGGTGAACGGCTGCTCGCCTCCTTGGGATGCCAGGTGATAAAATTCAGCTACCCCCAGGATAGCACCAACACCTACCATAAAGGCAAATAGCCATGGAGGGCCAAACCAGATAACAGTGACGAGGAGAGGCACCCCCCATAGAGCAGTAATAAGCCTTTGCTTTAACACTTTAGTCTACAGCCAACAGAACCCCTGTTAGCCGTTGGCTGCCAAACCACCGAAGCGCCTCTGCCTTTGGCTGTAAGCAGTGAGTGCTTTCCTTACCTCCTCCTCGTCAAATTGAGGCCAGAGGGCTGGAGTAAAATAGAGCTCACTATAGGCTGATTGCCACAGCAGGAAATTACTAAGCCTGAGTTCCCCCCCAGTGCGGATAATTAGGTCTGGATCAGGTAGGCCAGCGGTATATAAATAATCACCAAAGTGCGCCTCATCTATGAGTTGGGGAGAGAGGCCTTGCTCCACAATAGCTTTTATTGCATCCAGGATTTCCGCCCGGCCCCCGTAGTCAAAGGCAATGCTAAGAGTCATTCTGGAATTGTTTTGGGTCAGCTCGGTCACTCTTTGAACTCGGTGCGATAAATCGGGGGGCAGCCGGTCAAGACCTCCCACATATTGCAGCCTAACCCGTTTCTTATGTAAAGCCTCAGCCTCGCGGTCAATCACTTCGCTCATAATTTGCAGCAATCCATTGATCTCCCACTCAGGGCGCTTCCAATTCTCGGTGGAGAAAGCATAAAGAGTGAGGTATTTCACTCCATAATTAGCAAAAGCCTCGGCAACACGGCGGATATTTTGAGTGCCTACATAATGCCCCTCAACTCGGGGCAGACCATGCTGCGTCGCCCATCTTCCATTACCATCGAGAATAATAGCCACATGCACAGGGAGAGGGCTGATTTCAGTACAAAGATTCATCCTCCTCCTCTAAAGCCGAGTTTCTGCCATCCTCCATGGTGGGTTGATTAGACTTCCATCACCTCTGCTTCTTTATCCTGGGCCACTCGCTCAGCTTCTTCTATGAAGCTATCGGTAAGTTTTTGCAGCTGGGTCAAGCCTCGTTCGTATTCGTCATGGGAAATTCCTTTTTCCTTTTCTATCCTCCTCAGCTCCTCCATTGCCTCACGCCTCAAATTGCGCAGGGCTATTTTCCCCTCTTCTGCCTTTCTCCGTACCACTTTAAGCAATTCCTTGCGTCGCTCTTCAGTGAGGGGGGGAATCACTAGACGAATCACATTTCTATCATTCGTAGGGTTAAGCCCCAACTCAGATTTAAGGATAGCTTTTTCAATGCTGGCTAGAGTGCTCCGCTCCCACGGTTGAACTACCACCAGCCTCGCCTCTGGGGCTGAGATAGTAGCGATCTGGCTAATCGGGGTGGGAACACCATAGTAATCCACCTTAATATGATCCACTAAGGCTGGGGTAGCCCGTCCAGTGCGAATAGTCCTCAGTTCCCTATTTAACGCAGCAATGGTTTTTTTCATTTTAGCGTCTGTGGTGGAAAGAACTTCACCAGTCATTACTATCCCCCAACTGATACCAAGGTTCCGATTGGCTCACCAGCTACTGCCCGCTCCAGACTCCGCGGTGCCTGAAGATTAAACACAATTATGGGCAGTTTATTCTCCAGACATAAAGCGAAGGCGGTGGCATCCATTACCTCTAGTTGCATTTGCAAGGCGTTACGGTGGCTTAAGCGATCGATCTTCTTAGCTTGGGGATTTTTTTGGGGATCTGAATCATAGATACCCTCGACCTTACTCTTGGCCATGAGCAGCACCTCGGCACCAATCTCCACCGCTCGTAAAGCTGCGGCGGTATCGGTAGTCATATAAGGATTTCCCGTGCCTCCGGCAAAGATAACCACCCTCCCCTTCTCCAGATGGCGAATAGCACGGCGGCGAATATAAGGTTCAGCAAGCGCTTGAATGGTGATAGCCGATTGAGTTCGAGTGTTGAGCCCTTCCCTTTCCAAGGCATCCTGAAGGGCAAGGGCATTTATTACCGTGGCTAGCATGCCGGCATAGTCTGCAGTCGCCCGATCCATCCCCCCAGCCTGGGCCTCAGCTCCTCGCCAGATATTACCTCCACCAACCACAATAGCTACTTCTGTCCCCATTTCCCTTACCCGCTTGATTTGCTGAGCTACCACGCCCACCATGGTGGTATCGATGCCAAATCCACCTTCCCCCTTGAAGGCTTCCCCGCTGAGCTTCAGCAAGGTGCGCTTGTATTTGGCAGCAGGCATTTAAATCAAGTCCCCAGCAGCGATTTTCAACTCACCTGCCTAGCTCAAATCTAGCGAATCTACTTATACTTATCTTCTCACCCACTTTGGCCGCTATTTCAGCAATGATCTCACGGATAGTTCTCACCTCATCTTTAATAAAAGGTTGAGCTAAAAGGCAGACCTCCTTAGGGTCTAGGTTTGCCCCTTGAGGAATCTCTTCTGGAGAGATAAATTGAGGAGCAACAGCCGCCACCTGTAAGGCTATATTATGAGCTAGTTGTTTAAATTCATCAGTGTGAGCCACAAAATCAGTCTCACAGTTCACTTCTACCAGTACCCCCAGTCGCCCTCCGGGGTGGATGTATGCCTCGATCAACCCCTGAGTAGCAGTGTGTTCCACCTTCCTTTCCAGTTTGGCTAAGCCTTGCTCCCTCAACAGGTCACTAGCCTTAGCTATATCACCATCTGCCTTCGATAAAGCACGCTTACAGTCCATTATCCCTGCGTTAGTTTTCTCCCTTATCGCTTTTATCATTGCTGCTGAAATTTGCACCGCTTCCTCCTAGAACTGATCCAGATTTTTCGCTATGGTTTAACCTTCCTCAGGAGTGAAGGTCAAGGTGCCCAAAGATTGAGGTAATTCTTCCTCGCTGAACATCTCTTTGCTGGCCTCAACCTCCTCCCGAATTGCCTTTCCTTCCAGAACTGCCTCAGCTATCTTAGTACATACAAGTCTCACTGCTTTGGCAGCATCATCATTAGCCGGAATAGGATGATCAATCAGCTCGGGGTTACAATTGGTATCAACAATAGCCACTGTAGGTATGCCTAACCGTCTTGCCTCAGCCACAGCAATATTCTCCTTGCCAGGGTCAACGATGAAAAGGCCGCCAGGGAGACGGGTCATCTCCTTGAAACTACCCATTCGTCGATTTAATCGCTGAATTTCCTTTTCCAGCTTTAGAGTCTCTTTCTTGGGCAAAGCATTGAACTCACCTCTCGACTGCCGGTCTTCTAGGCGAACTAGGTAATCGATGCGTGTTTGGATAACATTAAAGTTGGTAAGCATACCTCCTATCCAGCGCTGGTTGACAAAAGGCATCTCGCATCGCTTTGCCTCCTGCTCGATGACTTCTTGGGCCTGCCTTTTGGTACCTACAAAAAGAATCTCTTCTCCCTCAGCCACCTTCTCTCTAACGAAGCTACAAGCTCTCTCCAGCAAAACTGCGGTTTGCTCCAAATTGATGATATGAATGCCATTGCGCTGGGTAAAGATATACTTTTTCATCTCTGGGCGCCACTGACTTGTCTCATGACCAAAATGGGCCCCTGCCTCCAGCAATAATTTAATAGAGGCAGCCTCTGCAGTGTTATGAATCATCCTTTCATTCCCTCTCCTCATTATATTTTCACAAAATATATCGACTGAGGCCTTTGTCCTCAATCAGGTTGCCTACCTGGCAGGAGACATAGGCAGCATCTACAACCACCTTCTCTCCACACCTTTCAGGTGCAGTAAAGTTTAATTCTTCCATCACCTTCTCCATTATAGTGTATAGCCGCCGTGCACCGATATCTTCCATTTGCGTGTTCATTAGGCTAGCTAAGCGAGCTATCTCCTTAATTCCATCCTCAGAGAAGGTTACAGTCATCCCCTCCGTGGCGAGTAATGCTTGGTATTGCTTGGTTAGTGCATTATGAGGTTCAACTAAGATTCTCTCCAAATCCTGCTGGCCGAGCAGACTGAGAGTAACACGCCAAGGAAAACGCCCCAAGAATTCAGGGATAAGATCAGCTGGCTTACAGCGTGAAAATGTGCCCGCAGCAATAAAGAGGATGTGATTCGTCTTCACTGGATTATGGCGGCTTATTACCGTGGTTCCCTCTACAATAGGGAGGAGGTCATACTGCACCCCCTCTCCAGAGACATCTTTCCCCAGCTCCATTTTGGGCCCAACGAGCTTATCGATTTCATCGAGGAAGATCACCCCATTCTCTTCAGCCTGCTCCACAGCCTGCTCCGCCAGTTGATCGAAATCAAGCAATTTGTCGGCTTCCTCTCTAACCAAGATGTGCCTCGCCTCCTTAACAGTGACCTTCCGCTTTCGCCGTGGCCCCACATAGTGCCTAAAATTCTCAGCGAACTCTTCAGGGAAGTTATTCTCTTCCTCAGATTCCATCCCTAGGTAGATCTCTACTGGCGATCCAATTTCCTGTCTATCACCGCCGACCTCAATTTCAATGAATTGGTCTTCTAGTTGATGATTGCGCAGGAGTTCAGCAAATTGCCGACGTCTTGCCGCAGCTGAAGCTCCCTGGGATCCTATTTGACTCCGTTGCTTAGTGGCTGGGGGGGTAGCGGCGAGACTTTGTTGGCTCTTTGCTGCTAATCGCCTCCCCCTTTGCCCTAGCTGTTGGCACAAGCAATTTAAGATCCTCTCGGTGGCTAGCTTCTGCGCGTTGCTTTCCACCTCACTTAATTTCTGATGGTAAACTTGGCTAATGCTGGCCTCCACTAGCTCAGGGATGATCGTCTCCACATCACGCCCTACATAGCCCACTTCAGTGAACCTGGTCGCCTCCACCTTGAGAAAAGGGGCATCTATCATTGCCGCAATGCGATACGCTATGGCTGTCTTCCCTACCCCTGTAGGGCCGACCATCAGGATATTCTTAGGCATAACTTCATTAGCCAGCTCAGCAGGGAGCTTTTTGCGTCGCTCTCGATTACACAAAGCTACTGCTATTGCCCGCTTCGCCTCGCCCTGTCCAATAATATACTTATCCAACTCCTCAACAATGGCCCTCGGTATTAGGTTACTCATTTTACCCCTCCTCATCAGAGCCATTTTTTATCTTAAGTCTAGCATAATGATTGCTGGAAGACAACAGCTCGAATTGTTCTGGATTAAGATAGTCCCCCCGTAGCAAGGATAAACCTGCCCCCCAAAAACAAGGTTTTTCAATGATAACTGACACAGAGGGTAAAAGCCATCAAGATGAGAAAATCTCTTATACCCCAGCTAAGATTTCCTTGAGGGCTGAACAATAGGCACTAGAGGTCCTCGGATCAAAGAGCACGAATACCACCTCCTCGAGGGAGGTAGTGGTCTCACTAAGAAAGGGGATAACCGTCTCGATGGCCACCTTTGCTGCTGCATCGACCGGATAACCATAGGCACCGGTGCTTATCGAGGGGAAGGAAAGGCTGCGCAACCGGTTCTCTGCTGCCAATTTCAAGCTCTCCCGATAGGCGTTAGCTAGTAGCTCAGCCTCGCCTGTACTGCCACCGTGCCAAATGGGGCCAACAGTATGGATCGCATATCTTGCTTTAAGATTCCCCCCAGTGGTTATTACCGCCTTACCTGTTGGTAAAGGCCCTCTCCCCGCTCTTATTCTCTTACACTCCTCCAAGATAGCTGGGCCTCCAGCTCTATGGATTGCCCCATCTACACCACCACCACCCATAAGGCTAGGGTTAGCAGCATTGACGATACCATCAGTCTCTTGCTCAGTAATGTCTCCTTTTACTATGGATAGCCTCACCCGATTTATAGTTGCCTCAGCTAGTAGCGCTTTCCCCATGCTGCCTCCTCGGATTATATGTTTTGAAGGGCCCTAGTCCTTTGTATTAAATATTAAAGAGGTGACTCAAACCTATAGCGCCGGCTTTTTGCCTAAACCGGATGCCTTTCTCCAAAATTATATTCCTTTGCCATCTGCGGTTCAAAGGACAAAATCCTCTCCCGCCTTGATGCTGCTGGAGTGCCTCTTCTTCGGGATATTTAACTTTTGTTTCCTGCTTGTTATATACTTTGCGAGGCTAGTTTGTTTTTATTTAAGGCAATGGCGCAAAATTCGGTAAGGGAGCAAAAATATGTTCTTATTAAGACTAAGCTTGGTTGGATGGGTGTTTTGGGCACTTCCCTGGGGCTATGTCGTATCGTCTTACCCCAGACTACCACCGAGGCAGTGCTTATCTCCTTGGGTAATTATTTGGCCGTGTTTAGTGCTTCTTCTTTTGACGACCTCCCTTATCGGCTCAAGCAATATCTAAATGGCGAGGTGGTCACATTTTGCGATAAACTTGACTTAGCCGATGCCACTCCATTTCAACAAGCAGTATGGGGAGTAACGCGCTCCATCCCCTATGGGGAGACAAGAAGTTACCGCTGGGTAGCCGAGCAGCTAGGGGTACCCCAGGCAAGACGGGCTGTGGGACAGGCATTGGCCAGGAATCCCCTGCCCATTGTAGTGCCTTGCCACCGGGTGATTGCTGCCAATGGATCCTCTGGTGGCTTTAGAGGTGGAATAGAGATGAAGCACTATTTGCTGGAGATGGAAGCTTTAAAAATAAATTGACATCGAGGAGTTAGCATGCTAATTTTTTAATATCAAGCACAGAGTATTATCATAGGAGTGAGAATACTATGGGATACCGACGAGAGCTTCTAAAGGGAAGCACGGAGACTTTGCTTCTCTCTTTGCTCAAGCAGCAGCCAATGTATGGCTATCAGATTATCAAAGAGTTGGAGAAAAGAAGCAGCGGCTATTTCAAATTTAAAGAAGGCACCCTTTATCCCGCTCTGCACCGTTTACAGGAAGGGGGATTAGTCAGAGGCAAGTGGGAGCGGCTTCCTAATGGACAAGAGAGGAGATATTACTATATCACTGAGAAGGGCCAGCATGCGCTGGAGGAGAAGATAGTTGAGTGGCAAGGTTTTTCTACTGCAGTGAGCTTGATCATGCAGCCACTGGCTATTCAGTAAAGCGGCCAAATAATGACCGATGAATTAAGACACTATCTAAATAACATCAAGGCAGAGCTAAGGCTCGATTCCTCGACTGAGAGGGAGGTCATTTGCGAGCTATATACCCATCTCGCAGAGCGAACCCAAGAGCTAAAAGAGTCAGGACTATCTGAGGAGGAGGCGGTTAAGGCAGCAGTAGACTATTTTGGGGCTACTAAAACGATAGCGGGGAGAATAAATGAAGTGCACAGCAGTGGCAGTTGGAGGGGGGCTATAGTCGCTGCCTTGCCTCATCTCCTCTTTGCTTTCCTCTTCACCTTCCGCCAATGGTATAATATAAGCTGGCTTCTGGTTATCCTTGGTTTCCTCTGCGGTGTGGCTGGCTATGGGTGGCGGCACCACAAACCGATTTGGCTTTTCCCTTGGTTAGGCTATATTTTAATATTCCTGCTAGCTGGAGTAATTCTCCCCCCTTTTGCTTTGGGACGAAGCCTGTTCCTCAAAAGTGGTCTTGAACTCCCTTGGTGGGTATGGTTGGCAATATCTACTTACATTCCCTTCGCTTTATGGCTACTTGTCTCTATTACTCTCCAAGCAATAAGACGAGATTGGCTTCTGGGCTCGCTGATGGCGCTTCCTCTCCCCGCTTTGATGGGCTGGTTCTTGGAAATGCGCCAGGAGGGCACATTACTCGAATACAGCGGGCAACGTCTCTATGAGGTTGAACCGTGGATAGCACTAAATTTTCTTTCCCTGGCGGCAATGGTTATCCTTTTCATCCGTTCTGGGCATCGCTCTTTAAAGAGAGAGTCACTTGTTGCTGCTGGGATTATTACCTTAACCTTAGTAGCTTGTTCGAGCAGGAGTTGCCTTAATCTTCTTAACTTGGGAGTTTCGACCATGGCAATCTTGCTCATACTGGGGGGTCCAGCACTCCTTGAGCACAAGGTAGGGCACAGGGTACAGGAAGCTAAGGATTGGGATTATGACTGGCTAAGACAATCCTTCCTCAAGCAGGGATAATGAATAAAAATCAGCTTGCTGAAGATGTAGACCGGCTAAGGGAGAACCTAGGGCAACTACCTGAAGGGGTGGTAAGACCCCCTCTTATAATGGTTAGCGGACTGCCGGGCGCAGGGAAATCCTATTTTTGCCATAAGTTGGCGGAGAGAGTGCCGTTAGCTTACCTGGAAAGCGATGCCTTGCGAAAATCCCTCTTCCCCTCACCCGATTATAGTGCTCAAGAAAGCTCACGCTTATTCTATGCCTGTCACCACCTTATTGAAGAATTATTGGCCAAGGGCATCCCCATGGCTTTTGATGCCACAAACCTGGAGGAACGTCACCGGGAGCACCTTTATCATATTGCTGAGAAGGTAGGAGCAAAACTGATTATAGTTCGCATCGAAGCTCCCCCGCAGGTTGTCCGCCAGCGTTTAGAGGATCGGGCAAAAAACCCTCATCCGGCTGATCAATCAACAGCAGACTGGAGGATTCATCAGAGGATGAAGCGCATTGCTCAAAAGATATGTCGCCAATATTTTGCTGTGGATACCTCTAGAGACATTACGCCGGTTATAGATAAGATCGTGCGCGAAGTTAATCGTTAGCCCATATATAGCCCTTTAAGCCGAAGAGGAGTGGGAAAGGAGAAGAACTGAGATGGAGATAAAAGTCATTCTCGCCGATATTATTGACTGTGAGGTTGATGCCCTTATTGTGAACCTTTTTGAAGAGGTAAAGCAGCCTGGTGGTGCCACTGGGGTGGTAGATAAAGCCCTCGGCGGGGCTATTTCTCAGCTTATCGCCACGGGTGAGATCAAGGGTAAGTTAAATGAGATAACCTTACTTCATAGCTTGGGCAAGCTTCCGGCAAACAGGGTAATAGTCGCTGGATTAGGAAAGCAGCCGATGCTAACCATTGACAAGATCCGTGGAGTAAGTGCGGTTGCCTGCCGATTTTTGCGCAACATCGGGATCAAAAGAGTAGCTACTATCGCTCATGGGGCGGGAGTAGGGGGTATCGAAGCAGGCAAAGCTGCCCAGGCAATAGCTGAGGGGGCTATTCTCGGACTTTATACTTTCCATAAGCATATCACCAAACAGCCAGAAAGTGGTGAAATAGAAGAAATTATGGTCATAGAAAGAGATGAGGGGAAGATTTTTGAGCTTGAGCAAGGCTGTGCTACCGGGAAAGTAATTGCTGAGGCAGTAAATTTAGCCCGAGACATGGTTAATCAACCAGCGAACTTTATGACCCCCAGTGATATGGTGGAGGTAGCTAGGGGGATAGCTACCTCTTACGGATTGGAATTCGCTGTTTTAGATCAAGAGCAGATACAGGAGTTGGGGATGGGGGCACTTATCGGGGTAGCTCAGGGAAGTAAACAGGCTGCTAAATTAATCACCCTTCAATACAAAGGAGACAATTCCACAGCTTCGGCACTGGGTTTAATTGGCAAGGGGGTAACTTTCGATTCGGGAGGCATCTCCATTAAGCCTTCGGAGAATATGGCCGAGATGAAGGGTGACATGGCTGGCGGGGCTACGGTAATCGCTACTCTAAAGGCCATTGCCGAGCTGAGGCCAAAGATAAATGTTACCGCTCTGGTGCCAGCCACAGAAAACTTACCTAGCGGCACTGCTTTGAAGCCAGGCGATGTGATAAAAGCGATGAACGGTAAGACGATAGAGATCATTAGCACTGATGCTGAGGGGAGACTAATTTTGGCCGATGCCTTATGCTATGCCCGCAAAATGGGGCTTTCACCCCTACTTGATGTAGCTACTCTAACTGGTGCCTGCCGGGTAGCTTTGGGAGACGTCTGTAGTGGAGCTTTCGGTAATGACCAAGGGTTAATGGATAAGGCGATCGAAGCTGGTAAAGAGGCGGGCGAATGCTTGTGGCAGATGCCAATGTATGAAGAATATAAGGAGCAGAATAAGAGTGAGGTGGCTGATATTAAGAATGTCGGGGGAAGATATGGAGGGGCTATCACTGCTGCTCAGTTCCTGGCTGAGTTTGCTGAAGATACCCCTTGGGTTCATCTAGACATAGCTGGTACCTCACAGATTGAAAAGGAAAAAGGCTATCTAGTTAAGGGAGCCACAGGGGTGGGGGTGAGAACCCTAGTAGACTTCATCCTCAATCTGAGAGAACAATGAAATGGGAAAAATACTACAGCAGGCCAGCCTCCGAATCATACATCAAAGATACAGAAAACCACAAGCCATTCCTACTCAGGATAATAAGAGAGGAATCGAAGAGTTTACTGGAAGTAGGCACAGGAACAGCCAACCTCAGTATTTTCCTAAGCTTTAGATGCAATGAAGTGACGTCGATTGATAATAATAGAAAAGTATTATGGAATGCGGCCCTGAATAATCGATCTTTGAATGGGAAAGTGAAATTCGAGATAGCAGATGCAATCAGCCTACCATTCGAGGATGATTCCTTTGATTCATGCTTCTCACAAGGATTTTTTGAGCATTTCGATGACAAAAGTATCCAAGGATTATTAAAGGAGCAATTGAGAGTTGCCCCCATGGTTTTCTTTAGTGTTCCAACAGCTTGGTATCCAGTGAAAGAGTTTGGAGATGAAAGGTTAATGGAAAGGGAAGATTGGCTACATATTCTATCCGGCTTCAAAGTGGAGAAATTCGAATATTATCGATTTATGAATTCAAAGCCCCTAGAAATTTACTTCAAGTTATCCAAGGAGGTTTAAGATGAAGATCAAGTGGCTAGGTCATTCATCCTTCTTAATAACTTCAGATGAGGGAATAAAAATAATTACCGATCCCTACGCTACCGGGGGGGGAATTAACTATGCCAAAATATCCGAGCTGGCCGATATTGTGACGGTAAGTCACCAGCATAGCGACCATAACGATGTAGCTCAAGTTAAAGGGAATCCGATAGTGGTGAAAGAGGCAGGCACAAAAGAGATTAAAGGTATAGAGTTTGTGGGAATTTCCAGTTACCATGACGATGCTAAAGGGAAGCAGAGAGGCCCTAATAGTATCTTCTGCTTCACTATGGATGAGATAAGGGTATGTCACTTGGGAGACTTAGGTCATGAGCTTGATGCCCAGCAGCTGGGCCAGATTGGAAGGGTGGATATATTGCTTTTGCCGGTGGGAGGTTTTTATACTATTGATGTTAAGCTAGCCAGCCAGATTGGCCAAAAGCTTGCCCCTAAGGTGATCATTCCGATGCATTACAAGACCTCTAAGTGCACTTATCCCATCGCCAACGTGGAGGAGTTCCTAAAGGGAAAGCAGAATATACGACGGCTGGATAGTACTGAGGTGGAATTCAAAAAGGGAGAACTCCTGACTGGTACCCAGATAATCGTTCTAAAGCACGAGAAATAAGAGATTTTTCAAAAATCTACTTCTCTCTTACACTTCGATACAAAACCAATGCTATGGGAGAATACCTCGAAGCTTCAAGGAAAACCCAGGCCACTATTCAGGGAGATTCGAAGAGGGTACTTCTTGGGGCAGCATCTCAACCAAAATCCTTTGCGTAGCCATAATATGACTACACACTCCCCAGCTGGAGAAGAAATCGCATGAGCAGTGCCACTCACCCTGTTTATAGGTCAGAGTATAAGTGTTGTGCTCCCCCCGAAAATTTACCTGGAAATCGGCAAAGCTGACTCGGTCTTTCTCTTGAGCATAACGCTTAGCCTTTTCGATTTTACCGATCAGACTAGACTGCACTAATACCACCTACAGCATTTTAGTTAAATTTTAGCCCCTTTATGCAGGGAAGTCAATCGCCCGAATTGACCTGTGGATTTCAGGGCGAGCTTTCATCTTGAGGAACGAAGCGCTATTAGTATTGTTGACAATTACTACCATATGACATTATCATTCAACAAGCAAGTTGAATTGGGGGGTTAACTCCCTTCAGAATATTTAAGGCGGGAGGAATTTAGTGGATAAGAAGGAAATTCTCGAAAAGGCGAGAAGACAACAGAGAACCTTCCTCACTGAGAGCGAATCAAAAGAGCTACTCCGGGAGGCGGGAATAAGTGTTGCCGAGGTGAAGCTGGCCACTTCTAAGAAAGAGGCTATTGCCCTAAGCCGTGAATTCGGCTTTCCCATCGTACTAAAGATAGCCTCACCCGATGTCATCCATAAGAGCGACGCCGGTGGTGTCAAGATAGATTTGAGAAACGCTACCCAAGTAGGCAAAGCCCACAAAGACATCCTGACCACGGTGAAGCAAAAGTATCCCCAAGCGGTAATCGATGGGATATCAGTTCAGAAGATGGCCAGGCCAGGGGTGGAGGTGATTATTGGCATGTCCAAAGATCCTCAATTCGGGCCAGTGATCATGTTTGGGCTGGGGGGGATATTTGTAGAGATTCTTAAGGATGTCTCCTTTAGGATTGTCCCTTTGACTAGAAGAGATGCTAGAGAGATGATTAAGGAAATAAAAGGCTATCCTATACTTGAGGGCTATCGGGGGCAGGAGCCAGCCAACGTCCCTATCCTTGAGGAGATGCTACTAAAGGTGTCCAATTTTGTGGAACAAAACCCCGAGATAAAGGAACTCGACATCAATCCCATATTTGCTTATAGAGATGGGACACTAGCTGTCGATGCTAGGGTAGTGCTTGAGGAAGAGGTAATAACAAATCAGAACAATTCCTCTCTATTCTCCATCGCTGTTTAGGAGTTGAAGGTTACTCCACTGCCGCCTTGACTTTGCCTCATAGGGATAGGCAAGGTCTAAGGTGAGTGATCCATTTGTGTGTCATGTTTTGAGCTTTTCCTGAGGGAATCAACTCCATTCTCGTTAGTGGTAGAGTAACTTCCCAGCCCATCTTTCCGGGCTTTGTTTAGGGAGCCAATTTTTGACCTTGCATCTTGTTTCGGATGTAGGCTTGCCTCTGTTGCTTTAGCGACCCGCTTTCCACAGTTTAGCCCCGAGCGCTCCAGCGCCCATCCCCCAAAATTGGTGATGTCCCCTGCTTCCTGTAAAAATAAATATGGCGTAAGATACCTCCGAGAGAAATAATCCGGGCTTGGAAGCCCAGAAAGGGGGACTTACACGCCATGAGCAGAATACCACCCTCGAGGAAGATAAGGCAAGAGATTGAGAAACTGCTTCAAGGGTGGGAGACAGCAGGGCACCCGCTGGATAAGTTTGTCAGGTTGGGGGCCAGGTATGCGCTTCAGGCGGCTTTGGAGCCGGAGGTGGATGATTTCTTGGCTAGGGCTTATTACCGGCGGGGATCCCGCCAACAAAAAGGGTGGCGCAACGGTTATGAACCAGGGAAGGTTAAGACCGCTGAGGGACTGCTGGAGGTAGCTTTACCTCAACGAGGGATAATACGCCCTCTCCTCTTTACGACAGAAGTTATAACGCTTGGTATTATTATTCGGCTCTGCGCTGGTCCCCAAGTAGCTGCAGCAGATTACTATTCCACAATGATGCCCTCTTTAATGAGTTGATCAAAGTGATCGAAAAATGGCTCGATAGGACCAGTACAGGGCTGTATCACGCCTTCCCGAATTTGATACAGCTTCACAAGACGAGAAGTAAATGGCCTGTCATTAGTTATAGTTATTGGCGGCACGATTCCTGTGTCAAAGTCCCTTATGCTTACGAGGGCCTCTCT
>DEIJ01000047.1 GCA_002352365.1 Dehalococcoidia bacterium UBA2777
CGGTGCTCCTGGCCAGAGGAGGTATTGAGCCTCATGGCGAGGAGGTGATGGCGAACTCTCGCTACCTGGGCCTTGTGGCCAAAGAGGCTAGAGCCAAGGGGGACACCTTTGAGGACTACTTCGATGCCATTAAAGGGCACAGCATGGCGGATATATTGAACCTGAAGTTTTATATCCCCCAGAAGTTCTTGCGGGTAATCTACCGGGCTTCGGATGCGGTACTGGCCAATAGCAGCCATGAACCCTTTGGCCTTGTCGGCCTGGAAGCCATGGCGGCAGGGGGGATAGTCTTCACCGGGGGCACCGGCGAAGACTACGCCATCTCCTTTCATAACTCCATTGTCCTGGAAACATCCGACCCTAAGGAGATCGAAGTCTATATGATGTATCTTGAGGAGCACCCAGAGGAGGAGGAGCGGATTCGAAGGGCAGCGAGACGGACAGCCAGGCAGTTCACCTGGGAGGAAGTCGTCGAAAACCTGATCCAGAAGCTAGAGTACCAGGCAAGGAGTCAAGGGCTCTTAGCTACACCAAGGAAGACCCCGGCGCTAGATCCAAGGTCCCTTGAATTTGAGGAAGCAGTGCCCGAGGCTACCCCTGTAGGGAGTGTGTAGGTGGCAGAGGATCTGGCAGTCTACGCTGTGGTGCACCAGCCCCGACGGCTAAAACTCCCCGCCCAGCTCATTCCCCAGGGAGCGAAGGTGCGAGACATAGAACGATGCCTGTTCGACGAAGAGCTGAATGAACGCTACTTCCGTAAGGTGGCAATGTACTGTTACTACCCAGCCACCGAGGTTTTCTTGGAGCTTGTAAACCAGGGGTTCAAGCTTGCTATCGGCTTTTCAGAGTCCTTCCTGAGGCAGGCCGAAGCCTGGGACAAAAGGCTACTCGCCCTTTTCCAGAAGCTGGTGAGACACCCCAATGTTGAGCTCGTCGGCGTCGAGCCCTATCACAGCTTTCTTCCTCTCTTCGACCTGTTTATGTTTCAAAGGCGAATAAGGTGGGCTCAAGATAATCTGGAGAAGGTCTTTGGCAAAAGGCCCTTGGTCACCGACACCACAGAGATGCTCATGTCAGACGGCATCTACCATGCTCTGCATGGCCTGGGATTTAGCGGTGCCTTTCTCGATGGGCGGGAGTGGGTTTTGGGGTGGCGCGAGCCTACCTATCTCTATCACCAGGGCAAGGATCTGATGCTGCTGGCACGGCACTATCGGCTCAGCGATGACGTGGGCTACAGGTTCTCCAACAGGTCATGGTGGGGCTACCCTTTGATGGCGGATGCCTATGCCCACTGGCTGAGAGAGACAAGGGGGGACTTCGTTTTCCTCGCCTGGGACTATGAGACCTTTGGCGAGCACCACTCCAAGGAGACAGGCATCTTCGATTTCATGTGGCGTCTGCCTGAAGAACTATCTCACCGGAAGGTGACCCTGCTCACCCCCAGCGAGGCCATTGCCAAATACAAAGAGCGAAGTTTCCACCTGCCGCTGCCGGCATATCCCTGTACCTGGGCCGGTGAGGGGGGCATGGAGTTCTTCCTGGGCAACCCTGTCCAGCAGGCCTTGTTTCAACTCATGCTGTACGCCTACAATAAGGCCCTGCTCACCAAAAACCGGGGCCTGATTGACCTCGCCTTATGGCTCAGCCAGTCGGATAACCTGCACCTGATTCAGTGGTTTGGTCGCTCTGGGTCGGATGCAGAGGTGTCAGCCTACTTCACCCCCAAGGAGTGGTGGAATCTGGGGCCAACGAGCATCGCTTGGGAAATGCAGCAAGTATACAAGAACTTTATCAAAGCTATGGATGCCTATCTATAACCGGCGCCACGCCTGATTGAAGGGTTAGCCAAAAGAAATTTGTTCTAAGGGAGGATCACATGAAGGTTCGAAAGGCGGTGATCACTGCCGCGGGCTGGGGCATCAGGTTCTTGCCTATCACTAAGTCTCAGCGCAAGGAGATGCTACCCCTGGTGGATAAACCGCTTATTCAATACAGCGTAGAGGAAGCAGTCGCCTGCGGCGTTGAGCTGGTGATTATAGTAACCGCACAGGGTAAAGGGGCTATCGAGGATCACTTTGACCGTTCCTTTGAGCTAGAGCATTTCTTGGAGCGGAAGGGCGAGAACAAGCTAGCAGAGGAGATCCGCCGCCTGTCCAACATGGTCGACATCTGCTACGTTCACCCGAAGGAGCGGCTAGGACTAGGGCATGCCGTGCTTGCCGCCAAGAGGGTGGTGGGTGAGGAGCCATTTGTTCTGCTGCTCCCCGACGACCTCTTTGAGGGCCAGGAAGCTGTGCTGAGACAGATGCTTGAAATCTACCAGCGCTACCAGGGCAATATCATCGCCGTCAAACGAGTGAGTAAGGAGGAAATTAATAGGTACGGGATCATTGAGCCTAGAAAGGTGGCCGAGCATGTCTATCAGGTTATTAACTTGGTGGAGAAGCCGCAGCCGGAGCAAGCTCCTTCAGACCTGGCTATTATGGGGAGATATGTCCTTATGCCTGAAATTTTTGAAGCCTTGGAGAGCACGCTGCCAGGCAAGAACCAGGAGATTCAGCTAACGGACGCTTTAGCGCAGGTACTCCAGAAGCAAGCCATATATGCCTATGAGTTTGAAGGAGAGCGGTACGACGCGGGCACTCCCCTTGGTTGGCTAGAAGCAACGATAGTGCTGGCACTGGGGCACCCTGACATTGGGCCTAAATTGAGGGAGTATCTCGGTGGGCTCCTTCAACGCATTACATATCCTGAGGAAGCATTACCATTGGGCGTCATTAGTCGAGAGGGGCGCAAATGGCTTAAATAAATCTCATTATAAGGAGGTAAAGCGATGGCCACTTATGTTATGCTCACCACCCTCACCGATGAGGGAAGGAAAACCATAAAGGGGAACCCGGAGAGAATAAAAGAGGTCAATAAAGAGGTCGAGAGCATGGGCGCTAAGCTGCTTAGTCAATATGCCCTCATGGGTCCCTATGACTTTGTGAATGTCCTCGAAGCGGCGGATAATGAAGCGGTGGCCAAGATAGCGATGGAACTGGGGGCTCGCGGCACCCTGCAAACCATGACCATGGCGGCTATCCCCGTTGACGAGTTCATCAAGAGTTTGAAAAAATAGCTTCGCCAAGCCATTTGCGCCCCGAATTTGTAGCAAGGAGGATTTATCGCAACATAGGCTGCCAATGTCGCCGCTTGCCTTTATGTGTGCTATAATCGGGCGCGTGGTTTATATAGTATGTCGAAGCTACCCCAAGTAAAAGGTGATAGACTGATAAGCGCTTTTAGAAAAAAGGGCTATGGTAGCGGACATAGTGGTTAAAGATGTCCGAAGGCATCTGTAGGTCAGCTTTTAATGGTTGAGGCGTTTTCTTCGGGCCGATTTCCAAGCCCGTCAAGAGACATCGGTATATTTATAAACCTCGATAGCAAAGTCAGGGCACAGCCAGGCACAAACACAACAAGCAGTGCATTTTTCCGCATTTATGAAGGAAGCAAGTGGCATCCCTGAAGGACTCAGCTTCTCTGCCGATAGAGTAATACATCCCCGGCTACAGTGGTATACACAAAGGCCGCACCCCTTACAAAGTGCCTCGTTGATACTGATTTCACCCTTCACCATGCTGTTCACCTCCTTTCCTCGGCTGCTATCCTTGCACCTTCCTTTAAAGCTTGTTTGTCGAGGGAGAGCAAAGCTTCTCTCTTTCCCCCTCCCAGCCTTTTCTCCAAGGCATTCTCGACAAGCTCTATGGGGGTCGCTTTTGTTGCTTCAAGATACGCCCCAAGAAGGACAAAGTTCGCAATCTGACTACTACCAAGTTCTGTAGCCACTTTATTAGCCGGAATATAAAATACCTTCAAATCCTCCCTAGTGGGTTTTTGGAACATTAAAGAACTATCCAAAATCATCATGCCACCGGGTTTCACCCTTTTTTCAAACTCATCTAGCGTTGCTGGTCCCATAAGTATCACTGCTGAGGGCTCAAGTTTTGTGGGGGCACTGATCTTTTCTGAGGAAAGAATAACTGTGCATTCGCTCTCGCCCCCCCGTATTGTTGGACCATAGTTGGGAAAATAACTCACATGCTCATACTTTGACGCTCCTGCTTCAGCGAGCAACCGCCCAACTATTAAGGCGCCTTGCCCCCCAAATCCAGCTACTATCACCTCAAAATGAGGTACCCCTCTTTCCTCCATGATATCACCTCCGGCTATTTTGAGCCTAAAGAATAGAATCTACATTTTTGAACTCACCTAAAGGATATTCGGCCATCATCTTCTCAGAGATAAACTTCAAAGCCTCGACCGGGCTCACCCCCCAAATAGGGGGACAAGCGGAAAGGAATTCTACAAAGCTGTATCCGACTCCATCTATTTGCTTCTGAAACGCTGTCCTCACTGCTCTCTTAGCCTTTTGAAAGTTGGCCGGAGTATGAACTGTGCACCGAGCAGAATAAGCCACCCCTTTCATCGAGGCGACCAGTTCAGCAGCGTGGAGAGGAAACCCTGTCACCCTGTAGTCTCGCCCTTCAGAGGTGGTAGTGGTTCTCATCCCGAGTAAAGTAGTAGGTGACATTTGCCCCCCGGTCATCCCATAGGTACCATTATTTAGAAGGATGGTGGTGAGCTTCTCGGCGCGAAGGAGGGCATTCATGAAACAACCTAGCCCAATAGCGCCAAGATCTCCATCCCCTTGCACGGTGAATACAATGGCATCAGGGTGAATACGCTTAATGGCCGTTCCCATAGCAGGGCTACGTCCGTGGGGGCAGAGGGCGCTGTCGAAATAAAACGAGTATGCCCATGGGCCAGAACAACTAACGCTGGTAAGGCCGACGACATCCCCCTCAATACCCATTTCGTCGATAACCTCACATATTACCCGGATGATAATGCCATAATGGCAACCAGGGCAATGCATGATCGGCATACCTGTTTTCGACTTAGGTGCCGTGCAAATCTTCTCTTTGGTAACCGCTTCTCGGTTCATATCAGCTTTTTCACCTCCTCTAATATCCTCTCAGGATAGATAATACCTGATCCCCCTCCCCAATAACCGGGGCCTAGCGGAACATGGCGGGCCCATATACCTAAAAGATGAACCGGGACTTTCCCCTGGACAGCAAACTTCACATCCTCGACCAGCTCACCAGGGCTATCCTCAACCACTAGAACCTTCCCAATTCGACAAGCAGTTTCTCTCACCGCTTCCTCAGGGAAAGGCCACAAGGTTATCGGCCGAAACAAGCCAGCCTCGATCCCTTCATCTCGAGCCATGTCAACCACTTCTTCAGCCATCCTGGCTGATGAGCCGTAAGCTATCAGAAGGAACTCGGCATCCTCAGTTTTATAGGTATCGTACCTCACCTCAGAATCTACTATCTGCTGATATTTTTCCATCATATGTGGATAGTAGCGCTGAGGTCCCCCGTGGCCGAAGGCGCCACCCATAATAATAGTATGCCTCCCCCCTTTTCGAGATTTGCCTTTTAGAGCCCATTCTTTCTCGGGCAAGGGTTCAAAAGAGAGAGTTCTAAGTTCTACCATCTCCGCCATGCGCGCTACTATGAAGTCAGAGGCCACTATAACCGTTATCCGGTATTTATCAGCTAAATGGAAGGCAAATTGTATCAGGTCAAAGCTCTCTTGGACAGAGTAGGGGGCGAGCACAATGCAGCGATAGGCACCATGTCCACCACCTTTGGTGATCTGGCGGTAGTCCGTTTGACCCTGTTGCCCCCCGGTGCCTATCCCCGGACCAGCTCGCATAACTTCCACTATCACCGCAGGCATCTCATCCTCTGCCATCCAGGAAATCCCTTCTTGCATTAGACTGAAGCCCGGGCTTGAAGTAGAGGTCATGGTTCTCTCTCCGGCTAGAACACCACCGAATAACATGTAAATTGCGGCTGATTCACTCTCTGACTGAACAAAAACCCCTCCCACCTTGGGTAACTCCCGAGACATGTACTCCCCGACCTCGCTTTGCGGGGTAATGGGATAGCCAAAGAAGGCCCTGCAGCCAGCACAAATAGCGCCACGAGCTATTGCCTCATTGCCATCAATTAGAACTGTCTGAGCCATCCTAATTTACCTCCTCTAAGTAGCATAGCTGCCGAACAGGATGCCAAACAAAAGATCGACCTCAATAAGGGACAGCTACTCTGCCCATAAGCTCACGGGGAATGACTATCTTCATGATTTGGGCGGTGCTATCAGTGAACTCTAAACCAAGACAATCCCTTAGCCGTTGCTCGATAAGTGTAGCATACTCAGCGATATCGAATTTTAGCATTAAGGAGAATATATCATTATTATCCCTCTCTTTTCAACCATTCTGTTGTCTTGAAGGTAGAATAATACCTTAACCCACAAGCAAAAATGATACCGTGAACTTTTTCAGCAGGCTCTCCTGAGGAAGGAGGTGGAGGGAAATGTTACCCAGTATCTTAGTACCAAATCCAGGGAGAGGAAGAAAAGGTTAAACATCTCCCCCGAGCTTTTCATGTTGTGGTACAATTGCCTGAGAAGATATATGAGCTCTAGCGATCCTTCTATCGGAGGTATAAACTTGACAGCATCTATAATTTGCCAGGCAATATCGAATTTTGTTAATGTAGGGGCGGATGGGAAAAGGTCACCAGACTTTTTGGAGTTGGTTTAGCGAGGGGGACATATAAATGAAAGCTGTTATCTTAGTAGGGGGGGAGGGAACCCGGCTGCGTCCCCTCACCTGTAATACTGTTAAGGCTATGGTGCCAGTTCTGAATAGACCTTTCCTAGAGCATATGATCTGTTACCTTAGGAGCTATGAGATAAGGGATATCATCCTCACTTTATGCCATCTCCCTGATAGCATTAGGAGCTATTTTGGGGATGGCAGCAAGTTTGGAGTAAAGCTGACCTATATAGTGGAGGAATCACCTTTAGGTACTGCAGGTGCAGTTAAGAATGCTCAAAGGTATCTTGATGAGCCCTTCTTCATCCTCAATGGTGACATTTTCACCGACCTCGATCTCGGCGCCATGTTAGCCTTTTATAAGCAGACAAGGGCGAAGGTAAGCATCGCCTTGACTCCGGTGGAGAATCCCACCATCTATGGAGTAGTGGAGACTGATGCCCAAGGGAGGGTAAGGCACTTCATAGAAAAGCCAGCGTGGGGAGAGGTAACTACCAACTTGATTAACGCCGGCATTTACCTGCTAAACCCTGAAGTTCTCAGCGGGGTGCCCCAGGACACACATTTCATGTTCGAGCATCATCTCTTCCCCCAGCTTCTAGACAAAGGGGAGTCTATCTATGGTTACTCATCTGAGGCCTATTGGATAGATATAGGCACCCCGGAGAAATATCTAAAGTTGCACCATGACTTGCTTAAAAGATATGGCGAAGGGTTGACTACCCAATACTCAATCCACCCTAGCGCTCAAACCGAAGGCAAAGTTTTGATAGGAAGTGAGTGCCATATTGGGCCACGGGTCCGGATAGAAGGACCGGCAACTTTGGGCCCTGGCTCTAGGATTGAGGAAGGGGCACAAATTTCTGGAGCTGTCCTGTGGCGTAATGTCCAGGTAGGTCGGCAAGCTATCTTGGAAAATTGTATTGCCGGTGATAACTGCTTTATTGGCAGCGGCAGCTTTATCCCCCAAGGCTCAGTTCTCGGTGATAATGTGGTAATAGAGAGCAAAAGCAACCTGCCACCGAGTAGCAGGATCTGGCCAGGGACAAAAGTCGTCAAACACTAAATAGGAAGGTGATTACATCCCCATCTTGGACGATATAGTTTTTCCCCTCCAGGTGAAGTAAGCCTCGCTTGCGCGCTTCAGCCAGGTTGCTGCAGCTCATTAGCTCATTATAGCCGATAACCTCCGCTCGGATAAAACCTCTCTCCATATCAGAGTGAACTTTACCTGCTGCTTTAGGAGTAGAGGTATTTTGGCCGATAGTCCACGCCTTCACCTCACCAGAAGCGATAGTGAAAAAGGAGATCAACCCTAAGAGTTCATAAGAGAGGTTGATAAGACGGTCGAGTGCTGACTCTTTTAGATCCAAAGCTAAGCGGAACTCCCCGGCTTCGGCCTCAGCAAGCTGAGCCAGCTCCATTTCTAGCTTGCCACACAGGGCAGCAACCGGGATTTGAGGATAATGGGAGCCCACTTCCTCCTCAAGGGAAGAGGCGTGGGGCAATTGCTCCTCTCCGATATTGAGTACCACCATCGGTGGCTTAGCAGTAAGGAATTGATAGCTCTCAATGGTTTTGGCTTCCTCCTCGGCTAAGCTCTGGTGTCGAAGCGGCACCTCATTTTCCAGCGCCGACTTGATCTTCATCATTAGTGCCTGCTCGTGATAGAGCGCCTCTCGCTCTTGAGGCTTTGCCCCCTTAAGTGAATCCTCTATTCGCTTAACCCTTCTCTCAACGATGGCCAGATCGGAGAAGGTGAGCTCTAAATTCGCTGTGGCAATATCTCGCTCCGGATTTATGCTGCTCTCAATATGAGGTATCCTATCATCCTCAAAGGCCCGTACTACATGGATGAGAGCATCCACTTTGCCGAGGTAAGTCAGCAGCCGGCCACCCAACCCCTCACCTTTGCCCAAACCTTTGGGAATAGCCATATCGATATATTTCACCTCAGCAGGGATGGTCCTCTTAGGCTTGAGCATTGCCTCCAGGCCCTCCAGGCGAGGGTCTCTCACCTTGGCTACTCCGACATTCGGTTCTGAGGTAGTAGCATAAGCAGCGGTTTCTGCCTTGCCCCGCGTCAGAGCATTAAAAACCGTTGTTTTCCCGCTTTTAGGCAGTCCAATGATGCCTATTTCCATTAGAATATAGAATACCGCCGAAGCACCAACTTAAGGATTTGTCCTAGTCAATAACTTTGTACACTATATCTCCCTGTCTCACCCGGCTGGGGATTTTCACCCCTACAGCATCCCCAGACTTAGCCTGGTTCACCTCTACATTCTGAATCTGTATTGACTCGACTACAACCTCAAGGTCAGTGGTGTGCCCCCTAAAGTGGATTTTATCCCCCACTTTAAGCTCCCCGGCTAGTTCGATCCCAGCTACTACTGGTCGGGCAAAGAAATCACTCACCCTGCCGATCTCGATCTCCTCTACCATGGTGATACCTCCTTAATTACCTGACTGGATAATCTCCTTCACTATTTGAATCACCACCTTCCATTCATAGCTACCACGGGGAGGTGCTTTTCTCAGCCGCACTATCTTAAAAGGGAGTTGATTCGACTGCGTAATTCCTCAGCAGCGCAGCGGGCTTGGTAGGCAAAATCATTCCCCTTCGAGGCATACAGGATCTGCCTCGAGGAACAAAATATGGCTTCTCCGGCATTATTTATTCCATAGCGAACTGCCTGAGCTAAGTCACCTCCTTGAGCTCCGATGCCGGGAATGAGTAATACCATCTCGGGGCAAAGCTCACGAATTTGCTTCAGTTCCTGGGGATAAGTGGCGCCGACTACTAGCCCCACATTGCCATGCTGGTTCCACTCTTTGGCTCTTTGGGCCACTATCTCAAATAACAACCTTTGCCCCGCGGAGGAATCCCCCCTCAGACAAGGGAGGGATTGGAAGTCCATAGCGCCAGGGTTTGATGTCCGACACAGAATGAATATGCCTTTATCTTCATACTGGATGAATGGCTCCACCCCGTCAAACCCTAAATAAGGGTTTACGGTGGCTGCATCAAAGCCAAAGACCTCAAATAGTGCTTTGGCATAAAGCCGAGCAGTGTGACTGATGTCGCCTCGCTTAGCATCCCCTATTACCGGGATATCGCTGGGGATATATTCTACACTCTTGTTGAGAGCGATAAGTCCCTCACTACCTAGTGCTTCATAGAAGGCGAGATTGGGTTTGTAAGCACAAACTATATCAGCCGTGGCCTCGATAATGGATCTATTGAACTCGAAGACACCTATCTCAGGCATCAACCCAGGATCAGGGTCAAGCCCAATGCACACCAGGCTTCTATTCCGCTGTATAGCTTTGCGGAGCTTGTCAACAAATTTCACCTGCTTAAAACTGATAATATCCAATATGAAGGATAATATCAAGTGCGGTTGACAATGCTTCTCTCCCTTGAGATAATGCACTTGCTGACTTAAAGCTTTAAGCTGTCGGCTGATAGTTTAATTTTTAGTAAGGAGGGTAAGGTGGGTGGATTTGGCTTCAGCGAAGAGCAAGAGATGTTTCGCCGTGAGGTGAGGAATTTTGCTCAGAGGGAACTTGCCCCAGGTGCCAAAGAGCGAGCCAAGGAAGAGGGAACCCCGGAGATTGCCCATGAGTGGGCGAGGAGGATTGCCGATGCTGGACTTGCCGGTTTAGGTGTGCCTCCCAAATATGGAGGCCAGGGTGCCGACTGGGTGGCAATTGGTATTGCAGTTGAAGAGATGTCGAAAGCAGACATGAACCTGGGGGCAACCCCTGTATTGCCAGCGCTAGTGACCAGGGCCATGGCTCTGGGTGGATGTTCGGAGGAGCTCCAGCAAAAATACCTCCCCGCCATGGCCAAGGGAGAGTTTTTAGTTTGTCTGGTTATATCCGAGCCACATTGTGGCTCGGATGCTGCCGAGCTAAGGACGCGGGCAGTAAGAGATGGTGACTACTACACTATCAATGGGGAGAAAACATCTATTAGCGGGAGCATGTCTTCCGATGCTGGTTTTCTTTTTGCTAAGACCGATCCTGCAGCCAGAGCTAGAGGGGTGACCTCATTTCTTGTTCCCTTTGACCTCCCTGGGGTATCTAGGTCACGGATTCGGGATATGGGTTGGATAGGGGTGACTTGTGCCTCAATTTTCTTGGACGATGTTCGCCTCCCGGCAGATCATCGTCTCAGTGAAGAGGGGAAGGGCTTTTATATGATGATGGGGACTTTTGATGTTCTCCGGGTATTCTTGGCCCTAGCAGTTCTCGGTGGAGCGCAAACCTCCCTTGAGGATGCTATCAATTATGCCAAGCAACGCACCGCCTTTGGCCAACCTATTGCCAGGTTTGAAGGGGTCTCTTTTAAGATTGCTGAGCATGCTACCTGGCTTGAGGCAGCTAGGCTTCTTTGCTACCGGGCTTTGTGGCTGGCAGATCAAGGTTTGCCTCACACCAAAGAGGCAGCGATGTCTAAATGGCTTGCCCCGGTAGTTGCGGTCAATGCCATCCATGACTCCCTGCTCATTCACGGGCATGTGGGCTATAGTGAGGAGTATCCTATTGAGCAACGCTTAAGAGATGCCATTGGCTTTGAGATGGCCGACGGCACAGCTCAGATAATGAAGATGATCATTGCTCGGGAACTGATGGGCAGGGAATTCCGCTCCTACTGAAGTTAACAGTCCACAAGCTAGCGGGCTTCAACAAGGAGGAAAAAATAACATGAGTGGATTTGGTTTCAGCGAAGAGCAAGAGATGTTTCGTCGCACAGCGCGCGATTTTGCCCAAAGGGAGCTTGCCCCAGGGGCAAAGGAGCGAGCTAAAATGGAGGAGTACCCTCGGGAGATGTTGAACAAGATGGGTGATGCCGGGCTTATGGGTTTAGGTGCTCCTACTAAGTATGGTGGACAGGGGGCAGACTGGGTAACGCTAGGTATTGGGGTTGAGGAATTGGCTAAGGTAGATATGTGCGCCGCACTGTCCCTGACAAATTCCGCACTGCTAAAAGTAGTCATGACTCAATGCTCGGAAGATTTGCGGCAAAAGTACCTCGCTGCTGCAGTTAAAGGGGAATGTTCGGCCTGTCTGGTTATAACTGAACCTCACTGCGGCTCCGATGCTGCGGCGATAAAGACAAAAGCGATAAGGGATGGAGATTATTATATTATCAATGGGGAGAAGACGGCCGTCACCGGGGGAATGAGTGGTGATGTGGCTATGTTCGCTGCTAAAACCGACCCCACGCTTGGGGCGAGGGGGGTAACTTTCTTCCTTGTCCCCCTTGATCTCCCGGGTATAAGCAAATCCCGTATTCCAGACATGGGTTGGCAGCCAATGAGTGGAGCTTCCCTCTTTTTCGACGATGTTCGTCTCCCCATAGAGTATCGCCTCAGTGAAGAGGGCAAGGGCTTTTATATGATGATGGGGCAGTTTGATGTTCTCCGAGTGTTCTTATCGTTAATCCCTTTGGGTTTAGCTCAGGCCTCCCTTGAGGATGCTATCAATTATGCTAAGCAACGCACCGCCTTTGGCCAACCCATAGCCAGGTTTGAAGGGGTCTCTTTCAAGATTGCTGAGCATGCTACCTGGATTGAAGCCGCTAGGCTGCTTTGCTACCGAACTCTGTGGCTGGCAGATCAAGGTTTGCCTCACACCAAAGAATCAGCGATGTGCAAATGGCTCTGCCCAGTGGTAGCGTACGACGCCATTCATGATGCCTTGCTCATTCATGGACATGTCGCTTATAGTGAGGAGTATCCCATAGAGCAGCGTTTGAGAGATACCATCGGCTATGAGTTTACCGACGGCACCGCTCAGGTAATGAAGATAATCATCGCCCGCCAGTTGATTGGCAAAGAGTTCCGCCCTTACTAAAGTTAACAGTCCACAGCTTCTACAAGGAGGAATGGTGAGTGGATTTGGTTTTAGCGAAGAGCAAGAGATGTTTCGCCGCACGGCGCGCGATTTTGCCCAAAGGGAGCTTGCCCCGGGGGGAAAGGAGCGGGTCAAACAGGATAGGTATCCTCGAGAGCTATTAAAAAGAATCGCTGATATGGGATTTTTGGGAATAGTTACCCCCAGTGAGTATGGAGGGCAGGGGGCAGATTGGGTAACACTTGGTATTGCCATTGAGGAGTTATCCAAGGTGGATTATGGGGCTGGATTAGCCGTATCAGTACCGGCAATTTTATCTCGTGCCCTTCTGGCCCGCGGTTCAGAAGAGATGCGCCGCAAGTGGTTCCCCCCAGTGGCTAAGGGTGAGTGGATAAGTTGCCTTGCGGTAACTGAACCTCATTGTGGCTCGGATGCCGCAGCTATAAAAACGACCGCAGTAAGGGATGAAGATGGCTACCTCCTCAGCGGTGAAAAGACCTCCATCACCTTTGGTATGATTGCTGATTTTGCCATGATGCCAGTTAAGACTGATCCTATGGCCAAGGCCAGAGGGGTAAGCTTCTTCCTCGTTCCCCTTGATCTCCCAGGTATAACCAGATCCCTTATCCCAGATATGGGCTACAAGCCAGTGACCGCCGCATCAATTTTCTTGGATAATGTACGTCTCCCAGCAGAGAATCGCATTGGGGGGGAGGGCGAGGGCTTCTATGTGGTTATGGGCCAGTTCGATGTTCTTCGGGTATGCCTGGCGTTAACTGTCTTAGGGGTGGCAGAGGCCTCCCTTGAGGATGCTATCAGCTATGCTAAGCAACGCACCGCCTTTGGCCAACCTATTGCCAGGTTTGAAGGGGTCTCTTTTAAGATTGCTGAACATGCTACCTGGCTTGAGGCAGCGAGACTTCTTTGCTACCGGGCTTTGTGGCTGGCAGATCAAGGTTCGCCTCACACCAAAGAGGCAGCGATGTCTAAATGGCTTGCCCCGGTAGTTGCGGTCAATGCCATCCATGACTCCCTGCTCATTCACGGGCATGTGGGCTATAGTGAGGAGTATCCTATTGAGCAACGCTTAAGAGATGCCATTGGCTTTGAGATGGCCGACGGCACAGCTCAGATAATGAAGATGATCATTGCTCGGGAACTGATGGGCAGGGAATTCCGTCCCTACTAAAGCTAACAGTCCCCAGCTTCCCCAAGGAGGCAACATGGCTGGATTCGGGTTCAGCGAAGAGCAAGAGATGTTTCGCCAAGAGATTAGGAGGTTTGCCCAACGAGAACTAGCTCCAGGAGCGAAAGAGCGGGCGAAACAGGAGGGATATTCTCGGGAGATAATGAAAAGGATGGCTGAGTTAGGGCTCCTCAGTCTAGGTGTTCCTCCTGAGTATGGTGGCCAAGGGGCAGATCGAGTCACCCTCGGCGTTGCAGTTGAAGAGCTGGCCAAGGTAGATATGGCTGCTGGCATGATCGGGCTCTGGCCAGCAGGTTTGGCACAATTCCTCAGTCATGGCTCAGAGGAGTTGCGGCAGAAATACCTTCCCGCCATGGTCAAGGGGGAATGCACCGGCTGCCTACCCATAACTGAGCCCCATTGCGGCTCTGACGCTGGTGCGATACGTACCACAGCAATAAGAGAGGGGGATTATTATATCCTGAACGGAGAGAAAACATCTAGTACCATGGGCATGATGGCTGATATGGGCATGCTGCCTGCCAAGACTGATCCCCAGGCTGGGATTAGAGGAATAACCTTTTTCCTTGTCCCCCTCGATCTCCCAGGTATAACCAGATCCCGTTTTATAGACATGGGCTGGAGGCCACTGACTCGAGCCTCAATTTTCTTGGACAATGTACGCCTCCCCGTTGGCCACCGTGTTGGGGAAGAGGGCAAGGGGTATTATATAATAGCACAAGGATTCGACTTCCAACGGGTAGGTTTATCAATAATAGCCTTAAGCTTAGCCCAGAGCTCCCTTGAGGAGGCTATCAATTATGCCAAGCAGCGTACTGCCTTCGGCCAACCTATTGCCAAATTTGAGGGGATTTCGTTCAAGCTCGCCGAACACGCCACCTATATTGAGGTAGCTAGATTACTTTGCTACCGAGCCCTGTGGTTGGCTGATCAAGGCCTTCCCCACTCTAAAGAAGCAGCCATGTGTAAATGGCTGTGCCCCTACTTGGCAGTCAATGCTATCCACGATGCCTTGCTTATCCACGGTCATGTGGCCTACAGCGAAGATTATCCCATTGAGCAGCGCTTGAGAGATGCCATCGGCTATGAGATGGCTGATGGTACGGCACAGATAATGAAGCTGATCGTTGCTCGGCAACTATTAGGCCGGTAGTTTCTCTACCCTAACTGCACACACCTTGAGTTCGGGGATCTTGGACACCGGATCTAGTGCCGGGTTGGTAAGCACATTGGTGGGGTTTTCAGCAAAGTGAAAGGTCATCAAGATCACACCACAGGGTGAAACCTCGGTTACTCTGGCCTTCGCCAATACTTCTCCCCGACGCGAGAGCACCCTAACTTGATCCCCATCGGCAATGCCAAGCCTTTGGGCGTCCTGGGGATTCATCTCCACCAGTTCTTCTCTCCTTAAGATGTTAAGCCCTTTTACTTTTCGGGTCATTGTGCCGGTGTGGAATTGGAATAGGCTGCGCTCAGTAGTAAGAATGAGAGGATACTCCTCATCTGGCAGTTCCGCCGATGGTTTATACTCTAAAGGTATGAACTTGCCCTTACCGCGTGCAAAGGTGCCCACGTGGAGAATGGGGGTCCCAGGATGCTCTCGATCAGGGCAAGGCCATATCTTGCCGCCATTTTCCAACCTTTCATAGGAGATGCCGCCATAGCTGGGCGTAAGGCGGGCAATCTCCTCCATTATCTCAGCCGGATGTTCAAAATCAAAACCATTGGCATCAAGCCTTTTAGCCACTTGACAAACAATCTGCCAATCAGGTTGTGAATCGCCGATAGGCTCGATCGCCTGGCGCACTCGCTGCACCCGCCGCTCGGTATTAGTAAAGGTGCCATCCTTCTCAGCAAAGGTAACTGCTGGTAGGACAACATGGGCAAGCTGAGCAGTCTCAGAGAGAAAGATGTCTTGAACCACCAGGAAGTCCAGCCGCTTTAGTGCCTCCTCAACATGCTTGGCGTTGGGATCGCTCAATATGGGATTTTCACCGACGATATAGAGCGCCTTGATCTTACCTTCATAGGCGGCATCAAAAATTTCGGTAAGGGTCAGCCCAGGGATGGAACTTAGGCTCGAGCCCCAGGCGGCCTCAAACTTCTCCCTAATTGCTGGGGTGGCAACAGACTGGTAGCCGGGATAAACATTGGGCAAAGCACCCATATCACAGGCACCCTGCACATTGTTCTGCCCCCGCAGTGGATTTACCCCGCTCGATGGCTTACCAATATTGCCGGTAAGCATCGCCAGATTGGCAGTAGCCATCACATTGTCAGTGCCATGTGAGTGCTGGGTGATACCCATAGCATAAAGGAGGGTAGCCGGCTTATATGTGGCATACATTCTGGCGGCTTCAGCCACCAGTTCCCCAGGGGTGCCGGTAATCTTTTCCACAAAATCCAAGTCAAAGTTTGATAGCGAATCTTTAAAGGCAGCAAAATTTTCGCAACGCTGTTCAATAAAAGATGAGTCTAAAAGCCCTTCATCAACAATAACTCGCATCATCCCCATAAGCAAGGGCACATTGGTTCCGGGGCGGTGGCGTAAAAAGATATCAGCGAAGCGACATAATTCAACCTCGCGGGGATTAGCTACAATAAGCTTGGCTCCATTGCGAACTGCCCTTATTATCTCCAGCCCAATAACAGGATGTGCCGAAGTAGTATTGGTGCCAATAGCCAAGATGCAGGCAGCATCTCCTATCTCTCTGATGGAATTAGTCATGGCCCCACTGCCAAAGCTTGTGGCGAGCCCCGCCACAGTAGGAGCATGGCACAATCGAGCGCAGTGATCGATGTTGTTGGTGCCCATAACCGCCCGGCCAAATTTTTGCATCACATAGTTTTCTTCATTGGTGCACTTAGCTGATGAGATAAGGCCAAACTGGTTCCCTTGGTACTTTGCCAACTCGCCGGCAACCAATTCTAAAACCTCCTCCCAACTAGCCTCGGTAAACTCTCCATCGCGCCTTATCAACGGGGAAGTTAACCGCTGCGGGTGGTGGACAAATTCGACAATGCCAAAGCGACCTTTGGCGCAGGCTTGGCCCCGATTAGCTGGGCCATCAAGATCAGGAGTAACACCTATTATGTTCCCGTTCTTTATTTCCAGCTTTAATTGGCAGCCAACCCCACAATAGGGGCAAGTAGTAACTACTTGGCGTTCTGGCAAGCCCTCCCATTTGTTGGCTCGCTCCATTAAGGCACCAGTAGGGCAAACGTCAACACAAGCCCCACAAGATTGACAGCCCGCCTCAAGAAGTGGACGGTCGAAGGCAGTACCGATCATCGCTTGGCTTCCTCGATAGGTAAAGGCTATTGCCCCCACTCCTCGCACCTCCTGGCAAACCCTGACGCAGCGCCCACACAGAATACATAAGTTATAATCCACGTCGAAGAATGGGCCATCTCTTTTCACTGGAAGATCTTTATAAGTATAGGGGAGGGTGAGTTCCTTAATCCCAATCCACTCAGCTACCTGTTGTAGTTCACAGCGTCCATTCTTAGGGCAGATCACGCAGCGCTCAGCTACAGCTACATGGCGCAGGCAAATATCAAAAGGTCCACAGTGCTCTTTACGGTCGCAAATAAGACATTGGTGAGGATGTTCGCTAAGGAGAAGCTCCAAGATATTGCGCCTTAAATTCTGGAGCTGGGGTGTGTTGGTATGAACTACCATCCCCTCAGCAGCCGGGGTAGTGCATGCGGTGGGGAAACCACGCATCTTTTCAATCTCTACTACACAAAGCCGACAGGCTCCAAAAGGCGATAGGCTGGGGTGGTAGCACAAGGTAGGAATATAAATTCCCACTTCCTTGGCTGCCTCCAGTACCGTCATCCCCCTTCTTGCTTTAACCTCTTGGCCATCAATATTAAGAGTGATAGTATCCATTTGCTTCCCTGTGGTATAATCTTAACTCGAAGCGCTTACCGCGGCTGGTCTCTGGGGCACCACTACCTGCTCTCCAGAAACCTTCACCACAGCATTGAATCGAGGAGGACAAACATCAAGGCAAGTCCCACACTTAGTGCACTTGCTTTGGTCGATAACATGTGTCATCCTTTTCCCCCCGGAGATTGCCTCCACCGGGCAATTCCGTAGACAAATCATACACCCCTGGCATTTGTCGGGCAGGATATAGTAGGAGATTAACTCTTTACATACTAAAGCCGGGCAGCGTTTCTGATCGATATGAGCCTCATATTCATTACAAAAATAGCGAATAGTAGTGAGAACCGGATTGGGTGCCGTTCCCCCTAGGGCACAGAGCGAACCATCCCTTACTGTTTCGGCAAGCCTCTGTAGTTGCTCAATATCCCCCGGCTGCCCTTGGCCCTTAGTTATCCGCTCCAAGATGTCCAACATCTGTCTGGTACCTACTCGACAGGGCACGCATTTGCCACAAGACTCTCTCTGGACAAAATCGAGGAAATAATGAGCTGTATCAACTATACAAGTGTTCTCGTCCATGACTATCATGCCCCCAGAGCCCATGATGGAGCCAGCTCTGGCAAGAGACTCATAGTCAATAGGGATATCAAGGAAATCTGAAGAGAGGCAGCCGCCTGAAGGCCCGCCTGTCTGCACTCCCTTAAATTGCTTGCCTTCAACAACACCACCACCGATATTGTAGATAATCTCCCGCAGGGTAATGCCTAAAGGTACCTCAATAAGTCCGGTGCGCTCCACCTTGCCTACCAGGGAGAAGGTCTTTGTCCCTTTACTTCTCTCGGTGCCATAACCAGAGTACCATTCGGCACCCTTCTGCAGGATAGCTGCCACACTGCCCCAAGTCTCTACATTATTGATATTGGTTGGCTTGCCCCATAGGCCGGAGTTGGCGGGAAATGGGGGGCGAGATCGAGGCATACCCCTCCTGCCCTCAACCGAAGCCATTAATGCGGTTTCCTCTCCACATACGAAAGCCCCCGCCCCTTCCTTTATCTTTAGGTGAAAACTAAAGTGTGAGCCTAAGATATTGTCTCCGAGAAGGTTATTTGTCTCCATCTGCTTTATGGCAGTATCCAGTCGCTCTAAAGCAAGGGGGTATTCAGCACGGCAATAGATATATCCCTCACTTGCTCCAATAGTATAGGCACCAATGAGCATCCCTTCCAAAACCGAATGAGGATCACCCTCAAGAAGAGACCGGTTCATGAAAGCGCCAGGGTCGCCTTCATCAGCATTGCACACAATGTATTTCGGCTCCCCTGAAGCATTACGGCAGAACTCCCACTTTTGCCCGGTGGGGAAGCCAGCACCTCCTCGACCCCTGAGCCCTGACTTTTTAATCTCTTGGATAATTTCTTGGGGAGACATTTGGAGTGCTTTGACTAAGCCACTGTAGCCACCATTAGCGAGGTAATGATTGATATTTGTCGGATCGATAAAGCCGCAGTGGCGCAGAATTATTCTTACCTGAGGCTTAAGCACAGGTAATTCAAAAAATTTGGGAATACCCTCAACACTACCATCACCAATGGTGCCTAAGGCTAAGTCGGGACGAGGGTCATCCTTAATAAGGTAATCCTCAATAAGTTGCGTTACAATTTGGGGGGTAACATTACTATAACAAATGCGAGGACGGCTTGGTTTGATTATGTCCACCAGAGGCTCAGCATAACAAAGACCGATACAACCAACCTGGGTGATAGTAGCCTCCAGCCCCTGCTGCCTCAATCCTGTCTGGAGAGCCTCGATTACTGCCCCTGCACCGGCAGCTCTACCACAGGTGGCCGCACCCACCAATATACGAGGCACTGAGCTTTGTTCGAGTGCTTCCCACTCAGATATTGCTCGGCGTTGCATCTGCTCAAAAGTCATTGCTCCTCCTAGATAAACCCCCGATAAATTTGAATCTCAAATCACCGGGCCCCCCACGAAAATCTCGCGATTTTCGTGGGGTGGTTTAATACTCAGCTAAGATTTGCTTTGCTTTAGCCGGTGCCATTCTGCCATAAACCTCCTTATCAATGACCATCACTGGAGCTAGGGCGCAACAGCCAAAGCAAGCCACTCGCTCTAAACTGAACTTATAATCCTGGGTAGTACCGCCAGGCACAATATTGAGCTCTCTTTCTACTGTTTCCAGGATGCGCACCCCACCCCGCACATGGCAGGCAGTACCGAGACAAACCTTAACGCTATGTTCTCCAGAGGGGGTGAAACGAAATTGGGCATAGAAGGAGGCTACCCCAAATATCTCACTCTCAGAGATGTTTAATAGCTTAGCAATCTGAGAAACCGCCTCTGGGGAAAGATAACCTAACCTTTGCTGGACCTTTTGCAGCATTGGAATGAGGCCGCCTTTCTCACCTTTATATGAGGCAAGCATGTTTTCTATCTGTTCTACCATGAGGTCGCCTCCTCAAGTAAGCAGCACTAGTCTACCACAGGTTAAAGGGTTTTTCCAACTGGTGAATTTGAGAGCGTTGATCGGGATTGCGGTGTTGTTGCAAAAATTTGGGGAACAGAGAGTGGACAACTTGGAGGGCAAGCTGTAAAATTTGAAGATAATATAAAGGGGGGACATGGCAGGAATAATTTCAGAATTAGAGCCATTATTTAATCCACGGAGCGTGGCCGTGATTGGTGCCTCAAAATCTCCTGCCAAGACAGGTACAATGACCCTTTTAAGCATAATGGCTGGCAGATTTAATGGGGAAATTTACCCCATTAACCCCAAAGAGGATGAAATATTGAATCTAAAAGCCTACCCCAACTTGAAAGAGGTGCCTAGCGATATTGATTTGGCAATCATTTGTGTTCCAGCTACTTCAGTAGCTCGGGTTATCGAGGACTGCACCGAAGTGGGGGTAAAATTCGGGGTTATAACTTCATCTGGATTTGGTGAGGTTAACGAAGAGGGTGAAAAAGTGGAAAAAGAGATAGCAGAAACAGCAAGGTGTGGAGGGATGAGGATCATAGGCCCGAATTGTATGGGAATCGCAAGCTCCAGTATGAGTTTCTACGCCCTGATGAATATGTTAATACCTGTGGGAGGGAGCGTATCCGTGGTATCGCAAAGCGGCACTTTAGGATCTTTAGCTATGGTAGCCGCATCAGAGCAAAGCGTTGGCTTCTCGAAGTTCATAAGCAGTGGAAATGAGGCTGATCTGCACACTGAAGACTTTATAGAATATCTGGCTCACGATCCACAAACTAAAGTGATTTTGGCCTTCATAGAGGGAATTAAAGATGGAGGAAAATTCTTCAAAGTAGCCAAAGAGGCTACTAAAAACAAGCCATTTGTGGTGTTAAAGGGGGGAGTTACTGAGGCCGGTGCTAAAGCAGCACGCTCTCATAGTGGTGCTATGGCTGGTTCGGCTGTTGTTTATGATGTGGCATTTAGGCAAGCCGGAATTACCCAAGCGATAGATGATAGAGATATGGTCGATTTGATAAAGGCCTTTTCCTTATCATCACTGCCAAAGGGAAGGAAAGTGGGGATAGTAAGTGGTTGGGGAGGGTATGGAGTTTTAGCCTCAGATGCCTGTGCTAAGGGGGGATTAGAGCTACCAGAGCTTCCTGAAGAGACTATAGAGGAGCTAAATCGATTCTTGCCCCCCTTTTGGAGCCATAGAAACCCGATAGATCTTACCGCAGCTGGTATATTTGGGGACTTTGCAACGATATTATTAAAATCCATTGAGGTATTGTTGCGCCTTGAGAACATCGATGCTGTGATTTGCACCGTCCCTGCATTTGGTTCTCTTTTTGAGAGAGTTATCCCCCGAATGGACCCAAATATCTCACCAGACCTCTCGCGGACTTCTATGGCCTCAGTGATACCCTTGGAAAAGGGAATAGCAGAGGATATTGTCAAATTAAAGGAAAAATATAACAAGCCCATAATCGGGGTAGTAATCGGATTTTATGACCAAAAGGAGTCGGAGAGCACCAAATTCCTCGAAGACAATGGGATTCCAGTCTACCAAGCACCACACCAGGCAGCACGTGTTCTATCAAAGCTGGCCGATTATAAAGAATATGTGAGCATGGGGTATCTATGAAAAGCCATACCTTGCCAAGATTTCGCCCCCCCAAGGTAGAATATGAATGGTGGCTGAAGAGATGATAAAGAGGATCGGTCCATGCCCTACCTTGAGGGGTGAGATTATCTCTCCTGGTGACAAATCTATCTCCCACCGCGCTGCTATCCTCAATGGCATAGCTTGTGGGAAGGCGACGATAAGCAATTTCTCATCGGGAGCTGATTGCCTTTCCACTGTTTCCTGCCTAAAGGCCTTGGGGGTGGAACTAAAGCGAATCTCTTCCCTCCCTGTTGCGTTCGAAGTTCAGGGGGTAGGGGGGCAAGGGTTGCATGAGGCTGAAGATGTGCTCCAGGCAGGGAACAGCGCCACTACTATGCGCCTACTTGCAGGGTTACTTGCCACACAATCCTTCCTGTCTATCATCAGCGGTGATAGCTCGCTGCGCTCTCGCCCTATGGGGAGGCTGATCCACCCCCTTCGTTTAATGGGGGCAAGCGTTTGGGGTAGGGGGGGAGATTACCTAGCCCCCCTTGTTATCAGAGGGGGAGAACTCCACGGCATAACCTATTCCCTGCCTGTCCCTAGTGCCCAGCTAAAGTCAGCGCTGATGATTGCTGCTCTTTTTGCTTCGGGGAAAACAGAGATTATCGAAGCTGCCCCTTCTCGGGATCACACTGAGCGATTGCTCCAAACCATGGGGGCAAGAATCGAAAAAAGTGATCGCAGTATTACCATTATTCCCCAGGATATCCCTTTAAGATCTACCGACGTTTGCATCCCGGGGGATATTAGCTCTGCCGCTTATTGGCTGGTAGCCGGAGCAATTCACCCTGACGCTCGCATTAAGGTGCGGGATGTAGGCATCAATCCCACAAGGACAGGCATCATCGATGTTTTATTACAGATGGGAGCAAGGCTGAAAGTCGAAAATCAACACTGGGAAGGAAATGAGCCCGTTGCTGACCTTGTAATTGAATCCAGCGAACTAGTGAGCATTTGTCTTAGTGGTGAGCTAGTTCCTCGGCTTATTGATGAGATTCCCCTAATTGCCTTGGCAGCTTGTAGGGCTAGTGGCACCACACTGATCCAAGATGCAACCGAGCTGCGGGTAAAGGAGGTGGATAGAATTAGTACCACCCTGAAGGAGTTCTCCAAAATGGGGGCAAAGATGGAGGAATTACCCGATGGCATGCTCATTCATGGCGGAAATCAATTGCATGGCAGCCACTGTTCCAGCTATAGAGATCATCGTTTGGCAATGACCCTAGCTGTGGCAGGACTTGTAGCGTGTGGAGAGACAATAATCCACCACGCTGAGGCAGCCGATGTTTCTTATCCTAACTTTTGGCAGGATATAGACAAGCTGAGGCAAACCGCGTGAACTGGTTCACCTCGGCTATGGCAATTTATGGATAGCGACCATATTGGTCTCACCACAATAACTTGGGAAAACCATCGCCAACAAGTCGGTGGCTAAGCAGACGCGTGGATAACGAGAAGCAGAGGCCTTCGATTTTTGTCCTTTCTGGCCCCTCTGGCGTAGGGAAGGATACCATATTAAATAGAATGAAACAACTGGCGTATCCTGTCTACTATGTGGTGACGGCAACCACCCGCCCCCAACGGCCAGGGGAGAAGGAGGGGATGGATTATTATTTTCTTTCCGAGGCAGATTTCCACCGCATGGTAGAGAGGGGAGAATTACTGGAGTGGGCCCATGTGTATGATCACTTCTATGGAGTGCCCAAGCAACAAGTCGAGCAAGCTTTAGCCCAAGGGCAGGACGTCATGATAAAGGTGGATGTCCAAGGGGCGGCCACTATTAAGCGCCTTTTCCCTGAAGCAGTGCTTATCTTCCTTGCCCCCCCTTCCATGGAGGAGCTGGCACAGCGCCTCAGACGACGCGAAACTGAATCTGCCTGTGGTGGGGAGCTACGCATAAAAACTGCCGCAGAGGAAATGAAGAGTTTGCCTCTATTTGATTATGTGGTAATAAACCACCAGAATAAAATGGCACAGACAATCTCTCAGATTGAGGCCATTATCACTGCGGAGAAATGCCGGGTGAAACCTACTCTACCCCTCCATTCTCTCTAGCTCGAAGGCCTTATGCAAAGTACGGACAGCATCCTCTACTCTCCCTTCACCGATAAGGCAAGTGATTCTTATCTCTGAGGTGGTGATGAGCTCGATATTAATACCCGCATCGTAGAGTGCCCTAAACATCCTTGCCGCATAGCCCGGGGTATTTTGCATCCCGGTGCCTATGATGCTGACCTTACCCAACTTGGCATCGGTGGCGCAATATCTAGCTCCAATAGACTTAGCGATTGGCTCGATCAGTTGCACTGCTTTGCCCAAGTCATTGCGGGTGACAGTGAAAGTGAGATCAGTAATTCCGTTGATGCTGGCGTTCTGAACAATAGTATCCACACTTATACCTGCCTGGGCCAAGGACTCAAACAGAGTGGTGGCTATACCAGGCCGATCGGGAACACCAACAACAGTCACCTTGGCTACGTTGAGATCATGAGCAATGCCACGAACCTTGTTTCGCGCCTCCATAGGGATACCTCCCTGAATAATAGTTCCTGAACCTTGGGTGAAGCTGGAAGCTACCAATATTGGTATATTATATAGCTCAGCCAACTCCACAGCTCGAGGGTGTATCACTTTCGCCCCATAGCTGGCTAACTCCAGCATCTCTTGGGAGTTGATTTGGTTTAACTTGCCTGCCTGGGGAACAATACGAGGATCGGCGGTATAAACACCTTCAACATCAGTATAGATTTCACATATGTTTGCCCCTAATCTTGCTGCCAAGGCTACTGCTGTGGTATCTGAGCCACCTCGACCTAAAGTAGTGGTATCCATCTCCTCGGTTATCCCTTGAAAGCCGGCGACGATAACAATGTTATCCTTCTCCAGCTCCTTGAAAATGCGCTGGGGTTCGATGGTGTGGATCCGAGCTCGACTATAATTCGCGTCGGTGTAAATCCCTGCCTGTGCGCCACTGAGGCTGACCGCTTTATAACCTAAAGATTTTATCGCTATAGCCACTAAGGTGCTAGACACAATCTCCCCCGTAGAGAGTAAAACATCCAGCTCCCTTTCATCAGGGTGGTCTGCGACTTGATGGGCAAGATGGATCAGTTCATCGGTAGTATCACCCATAGCAGAAACTACCACCACTATTTGATTGCCCTGTTGTTTGGCTTTCGCCACCCGGGAGACAACATTTTTAACCCTCTCAGCGTTAGCCACCGAGCTACCACCATATTTCTGCACCAACAAAGCCATAGTTGCCCACCTCTTGCCATCGCCGATGCCTCCACCAAACTTAATTGGCCTAGCTTTATTTTACCATACAATCAAAAGCCAACGACCATCCCTGGGAGACTAGCTAAGGTCAAAGTAGCACCGCTTATCCCTTAGCCCTTGATAAATCGCTCCATCAGTTGACAGCCGTCGCTTACCCGTAGGGCGCTTCTGGAAGCATTTCGTTCACCAAAGCCCCTAGCCTCATCAGCCGCAAGCCCCTTGCCACACCAGGCAAAAGGCACCGGGTCGCTGGTATGGGTACGCCTCTCGAGAGGGGTAGAGTGGTCCGGCAGGACCAATATCCGGAAGGGCGGCTGCTCACCAAGCCACTTCCTAATAGGGCCGATAACAAGGTGATCGAAGTTCTCGATAGCCTTGATTTTCTGGTGCAGGTCAGCATTGTGGCTAGCCTCGTCAGGAGCTTCCACATGAACAAAAACAAAGTCTTCCCCCTCCAGATACCTTAGGGCATGATCTGCTTTAGCTTTATAGTCGGTATCGTAATACCCCGTCGCCCCTGGCACCTCAATGGGTTTAAGGCCGATCAGTGTGGCGATCCCCTTGACCAGATCCACCGCTGTGATAACCCCGCCCCCAACCCCGAATCGGTCCCTAAATGAGGGCATCTGGGAGGCAGTGCCTTGTCCCCAAAACCAGAGCATGTTGGCAGGATTTTGCCCTCGAGCCAAGCGAGCCCTGTTGATCTTGTGGCTCGAGAGTAGCTGGTAGGAGCGTTCCATCAGGTCGACCAATTGCTCTGCACCCTCTCCTTGAGGCAGGTTTTGGTTGACCGCCTCACCGAGCGCATCATGCGGTGCAGTACAACTAATCCGAATTAGATTCTCATCCTTAATCACGCAAAGATGGCGATAGCTTACCCCGGGAAAGAACTTGATAGACTCGGTTCCCAACTGTTGAGCTACAAATCTGATCAGTTCTGCCGCATCCGTAGTGCTGATATGCCCGCCACTGTAATCGGCGATACGTCCCTCGTGCACTGTAATCAGATTGCAGCGAAAGGCTATATCCTGCGGAGCTAACTCAATCCCCAGTTTGGCTGCCTCTAGTGGACCACGCCCCGTATAATACTGTCTGGGATCATAGCCAAAGATAGAAAGAACGGCCACATCTGATCCAGGAGCAAACCCTGGTGGGATCATTTGGGCTAAGCCTAGCTGCCCCTGCTGGGTGATCTCATCCATATTTGGTGTGTTAGCTGCCTCCAGGGGAGTACGACCATCCAGCTCCTTGAGTGGATAATCTGACATCCCGTCTCCTACTAGTACAGCATATTTCATCTTCTAGTTAACCGCAAAGTTCTTTATACCTCTCCCTTCAAGGGAGAGGTATCCTATACGAAGTTGTGCGAAAGACTTCAATTACAGCTAGCTCCTTCTTGAGGCATTGCTGGTTATGTACTTGCTTGCTATTCACACAAGGAATATAATGTCCCTTGCGGGGCGTAGCGCAGTCTGGTAGCGCGCAGTGTTCGGGACGCTGAGGTCGGAGGTTCAAATCCTCTCGCCCCGACCAGAGGAAAAGATGGGAGCATCAGATTAAGTTCTCTCCTCTTGCTTAGCTTCCTCCCACAAGGTATTCAGTTCCTCAAACGAGAGGCTGTTAATGGTGAGTGCCCGCCTTCGGCAAACCTCCTCCAGGTAACGAAAACGGTGATAAAACCTCCCATTGGCCAGCCGAAGTGCTTCCTCTAAATCCACATCCTCTCTTCGGGCAATATTGGCTAAGGTGAACAATATATCACCAAATTCCTGTACCCTTGCCTGATGGTCGGGGGCTTGCTGAAGCTCATTCACCTCTTCGGCTAATTTATCAATAATCCCCGCCACTTCCTGCCAATCAAAGCCAACTCGGGCCACTCGATGCTGAATCACTTGACTGTAGGCTAAAGCAGGCATCCCCTTGGGTAGGCCAGAGAGAATGGATGCCCCTTTGCGTTCCTCTTGCTTTAACACCTCCCAGTTTGCAGCTACTTCTTGCGCATCTTTTCTCTTCGCTTCTCCAAAGACGTGAGGGTGGCGACGGATGAGCTTGGTATTAATACCCTGGAGCACATCCCCGATATCAAAAACACCCGACTCACCAGCAAGCTGAGCGTGGAGCACTATTTGCATTAGAAGGTCACCTAACTCCTCACACAACTTCTGATTATCACCCTGGTCTACTGCTTCTATAACCTCATAGCACTCCTCTACCAGACTTGGCTTAAGTGAAAGGTGGGTCTGCTTCTGATCCCAGGGGCAACCCCCAGGACCACGCAGCTTAGCAATGGTATCGACTAATGCGGCAAAGCTATTCAGATTCTTTTCTGTGGACAAAAGTTATCTCCCCTGTTTGGTCCCCAAAAGTGGCAAAACTTTCTGGTGGTTGATTTAATGGCAACTATCACAGCTAGTCGCGGTGCAGCCGCTACACGAGCTGGTGGAGAAAGTCGCCTCTTCGCCCTTAGACAAGGAGGCAAATTTAGACAACACCCGCTGAGCCTCGCCTTGGCAGTGAGGGCAAGCAGCACCTTGCTCAGCACAGCTCAATGGGCGTAGTAACTCAAACCTAAACTCACATTTGGGGCAAAAGTACTCGTAAATAGGCATTTCACCCTTCCTTTGCAAATCTACAATCTTTTGTCCACGATATAGGCAGCAAACCTCATCCGGGTAGATACCGTACTATCATATTCAAAGGAAACCGATCATCAGCCGAATCTCTGATTCGGCTGATGATAAGGAGCAAAACAAACTTTCCGTGGGGAATTATTTATGTAGCCGCTGCCACCGGGTTCTCTTCAATAATTTCTTATGCTTATGTTTAGCCATCTTCGATTTTCGCCACTTACGAACATTACCCATATAGATTACCTTTCATCACTTTGTCATCTACCTTAGCTGAATACTCTAGAGGACTAGATTTACCCTCCGATCCTCGCTGGTTTCGCCTGAGCATATCGAGGAAAGCTTCAATCCTGGTTTGCAGGTGCTGTGTCAGCGTATAGTCAGCATTTCCCTCCACGGCTATGATTGGCAGCTTAATTGCGTGACGAAAGATAATGTCACCTATCCCTCGATGACAGAAAGCTTGAACATAATGAATCACTCCGTCCACACGGCGACGGCTCAGTTCGGGGATTATATCATCGAGCCGACCAAATATAGAATAGGGATAGGTATAATAAGTATATTGCTCGGCCAGTGATTCTGCCCTCTGGAGCATAGCGAACTGGCGCTGAACTTCATTAAACACCACTCTGGCTCCATTATACTCTAAATAGCGGTAAAAGTCTTGGCCAAATATAGGGGGTACTCCAACATAAGCAAGACGAATCATACCCTCACTATAGGGCACTCGCTTTTGACACTGAGCCAAAAAATGGCTTAACATGCGCTCATACTGTTGGTGATCTTGAGCAAAGTCAGAGCTCCTGACCAGCCAGAGGTGATTCTCTTCGCCACTAACTACCCCATCTTGCCAAGTGAGCCCATCAAGTTCCGAGGCTAAGCGGCGACAGGGAGCAAGTTCTTCTCTCACCCTCTCCGCTGCCGCCAAAGTGGTGCCTAGAGAGTCAGCCAAGGCTTCCAGACAGTAACGCATACGAGATACGTTGGGCCTCTCCGGATAGGCAAAGGGGATAACCTTAAGGCCTTTGAGTTTAAGCACCTCCATAAGCATTATGGTATTGGAGCAATCCCCGGTGGTGACGCAAAGGATGGTGTCAATGCCACAGTCAACCACGACACCGTAAATACCCTTGATCCAGGTGCAGCAATTCTGAGGGAAGCCGTCTCGCTCGGCAATATTCACTAGCCGTTCAGGATCTGGGTCGCTAATAAAAACATTATTCAGATCAACAGGCCTATACCCTGCCGCCAATAACACCTCTATGGGAA
>DEIJ01000163.1 GCA_002352365.1 Dehalococcoidia bacterium UBA2777
TGGAGGGAGGGGTTAGGGGAGGGGAATCCTTTGTCTTAACCCAGGGGAAATGAGCCAGCCGCTGCTTGAAAATCAGGCGACGCTCCTTTCGGGCAGCCATCTCTTCCTCCAGGAGCTTCCCCAGGAACTCGATATAGCTCCATTGTCCCTGGGCTGCTTCCTCAGCCAGCCGGTCTAGGGCAGAGACGGCCTGAGTCAATTTGAGCCGCTCCAGATTGTCTTGTACCTCAAGGTAAGTCAGCTCTGTAGCCGGGAGTGAGGTTTCGGTTGTCATAGTCTCACCTCCAGCAAGGCTTCATACTCGGAAAGGGGACGGTGTTCCACCTCGAGTGTGGGTGGCTCTATGCGGGGTATCACCCGTACTGGCTTCAGCCTGGGTCGCCCCCGCAGTGAGGCATAATGGGAATCGGTAATTACCGTCCGCTTCAAGGTCGGCTCCAGGGGCTGCTCGGAGATTATCTGACCGTTGGGCGGTGACCACCATCCGCTCACCACTGAGGGCTCTTACCTATAGAGTGGTAGCAATGGGAATGAGGTTGTGTCTTGTCCCCCTCTCCTCGAGGAATTCCTCAAAGGGATGGGGCTTCACAAAGTGAGGGCATAAAGATATAGGTGAATTCTGTTCCATGATCCGTCTGCACCTCCTCTGTGCGGAATGCGAAGAACTCAAGCATCCTTCGGGCAAAGTCCACGAATTCTCCAAACACAGCTCCTGATACACCCATACAAAGCGCAACTTGGTGCAGTCATCTATGGCAGTGTATTATGGTATTCTTTCTAGGGCTCAGGGCGATCCGTCAAGCCGATTTTGGCCATATATTTGGCATCCAGGTGGGCTCTTTGCCCCGGATAGTTCATCTGGTAGCGGCTTCTTACCAGGCCGGTGTCTCCTCGGCTTTACCAATCCAGCTCTCACCAGCACCCTATAGACGCCGTAGACGCTCAAGTTAATCCTATAGTCTCGCTCGAGGTAAAAAGCTAGTCTACGAGGCCCACAGTGGCTTTTTTGACGTAATTTCACCATGAGCTGGGCAAAATTTTCCTTCGGCACGGTCTTAGGATGGCTCTTAGGGCGTTCAGAGCGATCCTTAAGACCAGGAAGGCCTTCTTTAGCGTAATAAGGCCACCACTTGTAGAAGGTCTTACGGGATATACCAAACTCTCTCGAGACCCGAGTGATATTGCCTATCTCCTCATACCTCTTAAACCAATCTTATCCTGGCTCCTCTCTCTACGATATACTTGTCCATGTGGGTAGTCCCCTAGATAGGGCACTATTTACCTTCTCTATTCTACCAGGAGTGTTACCCACATCTATTGAGCAAGTTATATTACTACCTCCCCCACCCCCTCTATCTCCGTATAAACTGTATACCATATATCATAACGTTACTATGTGATTCAATGTGATTCAATTCGAAGGGGTTGCTAAAAAGTGCATTTTGTTTTATGCTGGGCAGGGAATCCGTCGATTGCGGAGGTGCTAATATGGTGGAACAAAGAAGATATTGGAACGAAGAAGAGGATGAAAGAGCTGGGCATTGATGTCAGGCAAACTAAGCTTCGAATGGTCAGCGGGGTTGGGGAAGGTTGGGCTGAATCGTATAAGAGAAAGGTGGATTCAGAATATGGATTACCGTTCATGACCCTTTGGGGCTCGGTAGAACCAGGTGCAGGTGCTGCTGAGTGCGAACAAAGAAGGGGGATGCACATCTTTTCCGACTTGTTCTTCCTCGAGGTTATCGACCCGGAGACCCAAGAGCCTCTGCCACCCGGGGAAGAGGGGGAATTAATTGTCACCCCCTTGCTGAACGAAGCTATGCCTCCGATTCGATATAGGCTGGGAGATGTAGCTAAGATTCTTCCTTACGAGCCATGTCCTTGTGGCCGAACCTTACCTAAAATGTCCATGCTTAAGGAAAGGGTTCCCCAGATTATTAAGGTCAAAGGCAAAAAGATCCTGCCTATCGATGTTGAGGAAGAAATAGCCAGTACTGAACAATTGGCGGCGGATTATCAAATAATCGTGGATAAACCGGGAGAGCAAGAGCGGCTGAATATCAAGATGGAGTATAAACCTGGGGTTAAGGATGTTAGAGCCTTAAGGAATCAGGTTGAAGAGACATTCAACCGAGATTTGGGGATAGAGAGCGAAGTGGAGCTAATCCCCGTTGGCACCATTGGTCGCACCACAGTCAAAGCCCAACGGGTCATTAGGACCTATGGGAAGACCTAAAGGTTACCAGGTAAATTTTTGCATGAAATCAGAAGCAGGTAAGCTGCTGGTATAAACAAAGGAGGTGGAACCATGGCAAAAGAGAGAAGATATTGGAATGAAGAGATAGAAACAATGCCGCTGGAGAAATTGAAGCAATTGCAGGAGAGGCGACTCCGAGAGGTGGTGACTCAGGCCTATGAGAAGACAGCCTTTTATAGGCGAAGCTTTGATAAGGCAGGAGTGAAACCGGAGGATATTAAGACTCTTGATGATCTCAAGAAGTTACCCTTAGTCCATTCTGCGGAGGATTTCCGTATAGCACCAATAGTAGACCGATTAGCTGTTCCATTTGAAGAAGTGAGATATGTGGAATCGACCTCAGGGACTACCGGCATCCCTATGGCTCTCCTATGGAGCAAGCGTGATTGGGATGCCATTATGGAGCTAGAACCCAGGATCAGGTGGAATTTAGGGGTAAGGCCAAATGACGTGGCTCAGATTCTAACTGGCTTTCCTTGCTGTCAAAGAGGTTATCAGGAACTAGGAGCGACGGTGATATCACTTAATGCCGGAAGAGGGATTTTAGATAATCAGATACATGTTGGGCAGATGGTTGGCATTACAGTGATAGAGCATCTCCCTAGCCTGGCAATAAAGTACCTTGAGCGAGCAAGGGGACTTGGTTATAACATCAAAGAGGGTCCACTTCATCTAATCGTAGGTGGTGGAGAACCTTTAGCTAAGTCATATGAGGAGGAGATTGGGGAGGAATATGGTGTAAAGTTTCGACACATGTATGGCTCAGTAGATGCTTGTGTAGTTGCTACCGAGTGTGAGGAAAGTAGAATGCATACATATATGGATTTATTAATTGTTGAGATTGTTGATCCTGAAACAGGAGAAGTTCTCGACCTCGGTCAACAAGGGGAAGTAGTAGTTACTTTGCTTTGGCCTGAGGCTACACCTATAATTAGATACCGGACAGGCGATGTGGGAGCAAGCCTTCTTCCCTATGAGCCTTGCCCCTGCGGCATAACTCATGCCACAATGTCCATGCCTAAAGGGAGGCTTGTTCATAGCGTTAAGATCACTGGGAAAAGGATTTTCCCTATTGATGTTGAGGATGTGGTAGCCAGTACCCCAGATTTAGGAGCCGACTATCAAGTGATAGTGGATAAGCCGGGGGACCTAGACAGGTTAAAGGTAAAGGCAGAGTATAAACCTGAGGTCAAGGATATGGCAGCTTTGAAGAAACAGCTTGAGGAGAGACTCAGCCGAGATTTGGGTGTAAGAAGCGAAGTAGAGCTGGTTCCACTTGGAACCCTTGGTCGCCCTCTGTTTAAGGCCCAGCGGATCATCACTAACTTTGGCTAGATTTAAAGCTTGTCTAGGGCTTGTCCGGAAAATTGCTAAAAATTCGCTGGCTCTTATTGCGTTAGGGCAAATTTCATAGCTTCTATTCTCTTTTCTTGTGTTATTGTAGGGGCCTACGGAATCTGGTTTATGTGAGTTAATTGCGCAGAATTTGGATTATGTATCCTTCTGGGAGTGGTTGAAGTTACACTTGCCACAAGTATGGCAATGTTTCAACCTTCTACATTTCGGGTTATTACTTCTGCTCTCGATGTGTGAACTCTCTTGCCCAAGCAACAGCGTTCCCCAATCTATCGTTGACAAATATCTTGAAAAGAATCCTGCCATTCAGGAAGCGGCAGCCAAACGCTTTGATGAATCATTCCCCACTAGCTATAATGAACTTGCCAATGAAAAGGCTGACTGGCTTTCTATTAGCTTTTTTGATAGTGCCCCGGTTTTGTGTGCCACTTGCGAGGCGGATTTAGCTTCGGAAATCAGTCTGGAGGGGTGTCCGAGTGGTTTATGGAGACGGTCTTGAAAACCGCTGCCCTCTTTATGGGGGCCGTGGGTTCGAATCCCACCCCCTCCGCCAGTTCGAAAAAAGGGTAGCCATGCTCTACCACGCAGGAAAGCTTTTCATCCCCAAGCCTTAAAAAGCGTGCCTGGAGATGCGGATCCGGCTGCCGAGAAGTTCAACAAATTAGGCGATGTAACTATATCAGGAGTTGAAAAAGATGGAGATACCGATCCTACCTGAAGAGGAAAGGCAAAGGATGTTTACCCAGATGTGGGTAGGACAAATGTACGGGGCAATTGGCTTCATCACGCAAAAGCTGGGACCAGAAGCACTGGAGGAGTACAACGAAGGGGTGGCAAGGCAGTCCGCAGAGCAGTTTAAAGCGATGGGTTGGGATAATCCCATGGGATTTGCCATGGCTCAAGCAGTCACCTGTAAAAATGTCTTTGGCAGTGAGGTTGAGGTTCTGCCCAGCGAAGATGGAAGCGTCACCCTCGATCTTGAGAGGTGCAGCAACCTGGAGACCGCCTTAGACTTTGCCCAGAAAGGGGCCCCAATAACCAGGCGACAGCACTGTGGCGGATGCATAAACGGCTACTTCAAGCCAGTAGCTGAGAAGTTGGGGCTGAGGTTACAAGCGGGATTTACCGATAAAGGGTGCAAAATGACTATTAGAAAATGAGGAAAAGATAGTGTAAAGGGCAGAGATGAAAGCGATATTTCAGAGCG
>DEIJ01000127.1 GCA_002352365.1 Dehalococcoidia bacterium UBA2777
CATGAAAATAGGTTGTCGTTGCGAGGGGCAAGGCCCCGAAGCAATCTCGGAATAATGAGAGTGAGATTGCTTCCCCTTGGCTTCGCTCAGGGTCGCAATGACACATTCGAAGTAAATAGGAGGTAGCGATGAAGAGAGCCATAGTAGGCGTAGTTATAGTGATGTTGATAGGTTTGGTTGTGGGGTCTGTTGGTTGCGAACAACAGACAGAGGATTATAATAGGTTGGGAATTGAGCAGTATGAAAAGGGGGATTACAGCAAAGCGATTGAGTATTACAACAAAACAATAGAATCAGACCCAAATTATGCATTCGCCTACAGCAACCGGGGATTGGCTTATGCTGAACTTAAGGAATACGACAAGGCGATTTCGGACTACGATAAGGCCTTAGAGATAAAACCAGACTATGCGGTAGCCTACTTTAACAGGGGATTGGCGTACCTTAATCTTGGACCTCTAGGCTGGGGAAATCCCGAGATGGTTCAAAAGGGCATAGCTGATCTTAGTAAGGCAATAGAGCTAAACCCCGAATATGCGGATGCATATTACAACCGCGGTCTCGGCTACAATCAGTTTTACCACTACTATTTTAAACCCTTCTCTGAAGGGATGGTTGGTAGCCATAACCTAGCGGTTGCCGACTTTAGCAAGGTGTTAGAGTTAGACCCAGATTACGTACTAGCCTATGCTGGCTTAGGGAACGCCTACTACCGGCTTGGTGAATGGGATAAGGCGACCAAATACTACAACAGGGCGCTCGAAGGTGAGGACTTGATATTGAAGAAGGTTGGGGAGGAAGGTCTGAACGGAGTGTATCATAGCAGGGGCAGAAACTACGCTCAGTTTCAAAGAACACACCCTGACGCAATTTCAGACTATGAGAAGGTATTGGAGTTTGACCCAGAAAGCTTAGATGCCCTTCTCCACCTGGCCCTGTTCTCTATAACAGCTAGAGACTACGAAGGAGCGTTAGAGTTTTGCAACAAGGGATCCCGTTTAGTGGAAGCTGGGGTAGCAGATCCTGAGATGAGCCTTCTTTACAGTTATAGAGCACAATGCTATTCCGAATTGGGGGAGTATGACAAGGCAATCCCAGACTTTGAAACATTATTCAGCTATGTGGAGAAGGGCGCTGCCATGCCAAGCGGGGAAGTATACCAGTACATGGGTTTCTGCTATCTGAAGATGGGGGAAACCGAAAAAGCCAAGCAGACCTTTGAGAAGGGGATAGCCCTTGTCAACCAGCAGATAGCCGCCGGTGGAGCTTGGGCTGCTATGGGGGGGATACCAAGTTTGTACGTAAGCTACTGGGAGAGAGGGCTATGTTACCAGGGGCTTGGAGAATATGACCAGGCGATAGACGACTTCTTGAAAGCCAGGGAATATAACCCGCCCATCCTTGTGTATGGTAGAGATTTCTACGTGGAAGCAACTAAGAACCTGGGCATCGTATACATGGAGATGGGGGATGCTGAGAAAGCAAAATCGTACCTTGAGGAGGCTTTGAAAAGGGCTGAGTTGCCAGAGGTTGGAGCGAGTGAAACAGCCAAAGAGATACGAGAATTACTGAGCCGAGTCAGTTAAGGGAGCTGTTGAGGACGGGGATTTAGAGTAGCTTCTAAGAGGCATAAAAAGAGATAAGTTTTTGGTGAAAGGAGGTGAGCGGATATGTGCGTTCCGGTGAGTGTAGTTACCGGAGGGGCGACTAGTGGCTGCCTGGTTGGCGGCAATCATGGCATACTGGCGGGGCAGATTACCGCTTTGGTGCCTCTGTGCGGCGTCATGATCTGGAACCTCAGGCAGCCGATAAGGAAACGCTTGAGCTTCAGAAAAGCCTAGCCGGTTTCTCTTATCTGCTAGCAGCTAGGTTACAAAGCTCCCAGGAAGCGGCCAAGCTTTGAAAGGGGGCTTTGCAACCCCAGGCTGTGTAGACCCTTAGCCCGTTTCAATGAACCGCAGAGTTTCTAACGATGTTCAGGCTATTTCGATATTTAACCTTGCAGATTGAGCCTACCGGCGCTTGTAACTTGAATTGCAAAATATGTATGAGGCGCAACCTCGAAAGACCTATCAGCTTCCTTTCTTTTGATAACTTTAAGAGGCTACTCGATTCAGCTAATTTCCGCTATGTTGGCTTGCACGGCTGGGGTGAACCCCTGCTAAACCGAGAGTTGTTTGAAATGGTGAGCTATGCTGAGTCCAAGGGGGTTTGGACTAACCTTACTACCAACGGAACGTTAGTCCGGGAGAATATAGACAGCATCCTTGGCAGTGGTCTAAGGGAAATTGCCTTTGGGGTATATGACAAGGAACTCTTTTCACGAAGCTCACCCCAGATTGAAGAACTAATAGCCGAGAAAAGAAGGCGCGGCTTCAAAAGGCCAAAGACCTATCTTGATATCACTATGTATAAAGAAAACCTTAGCCAAATTCTGGATTTGGTCAGACTCGCCCCGCAGTTGCCAGTAGATGCAGTAATTCTCCACCGGTTGTTTAATGTGTACAAGGTAGACCCGGCCATAGAGTACCTTTCAGCCGATGAGGAAGAGGGGCTGTTTACGGAGGTGAGCCGGTTGGCAAGGGGACTGAAATTAGAGCTATATCTACCCCCAAAGCATTCCTTGCCCTGTCGAATCGTCAAGCGTAGTATTTTTGTCACTGCAGAAGGCAAGGTTACCCCTTGCTGTTTCCTCCCCGAATTTTATCTGGGCAACGCGCTTGAGCAGGGGGTAGGAGGGGTTATGCGCTCAAAAGCATACACCGACTTTGTTAAGAACATGAAGAAGCATCCAATATGTGGCCAGTGCCAGTGGTGAGTGGTGAACAGAAAGCCCTATTTCACCTTGTATGAATGGATAGTAATCATCTCACTGGCTCTAGCCAGTGCGTTAATAAATGCTTATCTATCCCTAAAAAGTATCGTGGAGTGTCTTGGTATTCCCAGGCCAGCGGCGGGGATGGCTTTATTTGGTGGGGGCACCTTTGTGTTATGGATATGTCTTGCCTGCCGGGTTATTAAGAAGAAATGTAGTGGAATTACCACCTCTGTTCTCATCGGAAGGAGACCTCACCTGAGCTGGGGGTAGGAGAAAGGAGCCGGGCTATTTGGCACGCATCCCAGCGACTTTAGCTCCCGCAGTGGGGTGCATCCTGTTGGCAAGATGATCACCACACTGGGTGCCAGGCTAGCTGGGATATTCTCGCTTCTCGGCGGTGGGCTGTCAGAAATGGGTAGCCTGATCGGCGGCATGCTCAACTTGGCCAAATCTCATTGTTCTGTCCCCCTATCTCCTTTCGATCCTCTCCTTTATGCTTTCCATTCGGTGGATAAATTCCTTTTTATCTTTGTTTCTTATAATATCCGCCCACATTTTTGATTTCTCACAGAATATCTCCTCTACCCTCTCTATGCTTGGCAAGCTTGTTTGCAGCGTGGCGTAAAATTCCGCCTCCTCCGAGATTACATTGTTTATCAGCCCCACTAACAATTGGAAACTTGTCCCGCCAACTTCTTTAAGCTCCTCCACATCAGCCAAACTCAATAGACTATCCCCAGCTACAATGCCGATGAAGTGGGATAAGCCTAAAGCAGTAGCCATTAGTTCATCATGCCTTGTTGCCGAGGTAATGGTGACATTAAATCCTCTATCTTTGAGCCACTGAGCGAGTTCGGCAGCAAGAACCTCCTCTGCGTCCTCAGCTGGAGTAAGAACAAAATTTTGGTATTTAATCTCTGGTGTATTAGGGCCAAACATGGGATGAGTGCCTAAAATCTTGCCTGCTTTGATATATTTATGCATTGTTTCCACGGGGAATTGCTTAATCGAGGTGATGTCCATAACCACTTGCTTTGGCTCAATAGATGGGGCAATTTCTCTCACCACTTCGGCGAAATTCTCTATAGGCACACCGATCAAGACAACCTCAGCATCCTTCACCGCTTCTATATTAGAGTGGGCTATGTCAACTCCCCGCATGTCGGCCAGTTTCAGCAGTTTCTCTTTGTTCTTATCGGATATGACTACCTTTATCCCCTCTTTTAACAGAAAGCGGGCAAACCATTGACCCATCTTCCCCCCACCACCTATTATGGCCACCTTCATCTTCACCCCCCCCTCGCCTTGGGATACGAACCAAGTAAGTTCACAAAAATTGAATTTTGGGTTAGATTTTCCAGAGCCTGTTGAACTCTCCCCTCAGTTCGGTGCCCTTCAAAATCAAGATAAAAATTATATTCCCATGGCTTTCCCACTATTGGCCTTGACTCAATTTTGGTCAGATTTATACCCTGAGCGGCAAGTCCCTCTAGTGCCTTAAGCAATGTCCCTGGCACATGTTTGGTGGAAAATATCAGCGAGGTTTTATCACTTCCAGTAGGGGGAGAGTCTTGTTTGGATAACACCAAGAATCTGGTGAAGTTTTGAGGATTATTTTCTATCCCTCGAGCCAGAATTTCCATGTGATAAATTTGAGCGGCTCTTTCACTGGCAATTGCAGCACTATCAGTCAAATTCTTCCCTTTTATCATCTTCACACTTCCCGCGGTATCATAAGTGGGGATATTCTCCCCATTGAGTCTATCCAAGAAATCTCTGCATTGAGCTAAAGCTTGAGGGTGAGAGTAGACAGCTTTGATTGAATCAAGCCTCACCCCACAATTGGCTATTAAGCAATGAGTGATTTTAACTATCACCTCATGGCATACTTTAAGTTGGGAGTAGAGCAGTAGATCATAGGTTTGGTTTATGCTCCCTTCCAGAGAATTTTCTATCGGGGCAATCCCATACTCCACTTTCCCTGCCTATACTGCTTTGAATACATCAGCTAAATCGCGGCAGGGCTTAACCCTAAGTTTGGGGCCAAAGAGCCGAGCGGCAGCTTCCTCACTATAGGCCCCAATTTCACCTTGAAATGCTACTGTAGCTTGGGCCATTTTCCTTGTCCAAGTGTTCAGGAGGATTTTGGCTGCACTGTTCTGCTCTCTTTACCTATAACCTCAGCCACGGGTAATTCTACCACTGTCTGGTT
>DEIJ01000098.1:0-12136 GCA_002352365.1 Dehalococcoidia bacterium UBA2777
ATTGAAAGGGGCGAAGACCTTTGACCCGGCCGATGGAGCTGAGCCTATGATGACGTGTTTAAGATTCCGGCGCATCCAAGGGGGCCAATGCCTGTGAGAAATGACATATCTTGACCTGTGATTGTATGCACCCTATACTTGCGGTGAATGTTGCCAAGAAACATTATAGCTGTGGAGGGGCGACCAGGTATCTATCTTCGTTTCTTAAAGGTGTTCAAATGGGAATGAAATGCCTGAGCTACCAGAAGTAGAGACAATAAAGAATGAGCTACTGCCTCAAGTGAAGGGCTGCCACTTCGTTGGGGTCAGTCTGCTTCGGCCTGAAGTGTTGCGCCAGCCCGAAGCTTCCGAGTTTGGCCCTCGGCTCTATGGGCAAAGGGTAGAAGACATACATCGCCGTGGGAAATACCTCCTGTTCCATCTCTCTTCAGGTGAAAGATTAATTTTGCATCTTAAGATGAGTGGTTTGCTCCTGATCAGACCCAGCTTTGCCCAAGTTGAACCTTACACTACGGCTATATTCCGGCTGGATGACAGGAAGGAACTTCATTTTTGCGATCGGCGTAAACTGGGGGCAATGTGGCTGGTAGAAGATGAGAATAAGATCATCGGTAGGCTGGGCCCAGAGCCTTTAGATGCCAACTTTTCACCCCAGGTCTTAAGCAGATCACTGGGTCGGCACCGGGTACCTATAAAGGCGTTGCTCTGCGATCAGAATCTAATCGCCGGCATAGGCAATATGTATGCCGATGAAGCTCTATTTGCTGCCTGCCTTCATCCGTTGACTAAGGCAGATAGCCTTTCGTCTCAAGAGGTAGGTCGTCTCCATCAGGCAATTCAGGAGGTGCTGGAGAGAGCAATCGCTGGTAAAGGAGCAAGCACCGATACCTACCGGCGTCCCAATGGTCAGCTAGGCAGTGCTCACTTCGAATTCCAGGTGGCTCACCGGGGTGGTGAGCCCTGCTATAGTTGTGGCATCCTTATCGAGCGTATCTCCATTCGTGGCCGGGGCAGTTATTTTTGCCCCAATTGCCAGCGGGGTGGGCTTCAAGGTAGACTATTTTAAGTCGATGTTCTCTTCTAGCAACCTTCTTAATATATGGGGGGCATTATTCCCCTTAAGTTCGGGGCAGTAGGGTACTATCCCTAATAGAGGCACAGTAATGAAGCTTGGCAAAACTTGAGGATTGGTTTCTTCTGCCAATCCTATTTCCCCTGTTGGGTTATTGATTATCACCCCCAAAACTGCCAACCTCAAAATCTGAGCCTGCCGTATAGTTAGCAAGGTGTGATTAATGGTGCCTAAACTTGCTCTGGCTACAACTATAAGGGGAAGCTGGAAAAGTTGGGCCACATCCGATATGAGATGATGGGCGGTTAAAGGGACAAGCAATCCCCCTACGCCTTCCACAATGAGAAATTCGTGTCTTCGCTTCAATTGTTCAAAAGATTCCCTCAGCCTTTCCAGATTTATCTCTTTTCCTTCCCGCTCTGCAGCTACCCAGGGTGCTAATGGGCTTTCAAAGCGATAAGGATTTACTACCTCAAGTTCATCACTCACCTGGGCCATGCTCTTCAAGAAAAGGGCATCTTGGGGAACAAGCTCCGAGCTGGACAAAGCACAGCCAGTCTCTACCGGCTTCATCACCCCCACATTTATCCCCTTACCTTTTAGGACTGCTGCCAGCCCGGCGGCAATGATAGTCTTGCCTACTCCGGTATCAGTCCCGGTGATGAATAAGCCAGGCGATGAAGTGAGGTTTGGCATATCAACTCTCCGTTACTTCGACTATAGACTCATAGACAATGCTGATCAGCCTTTCCAAATCTTGGCTAGTTATACTTAAAGGAGGCATGATTACGATGACATCCTCAAGAGGGCGCATAATCGCACCCTTTCTTCGTGCTGCCAAGATTACCTTATGGCCTATCCTTTCCTTGGCAGGATAGAACTGTTTAGTCCCTTTATCCTTCACCAGCTCGATTCCCACCATAAAACCTAGCTGGCGTACCTCGCCTACATGGGGGAGATGCCTGAAAGCCGCCAACTTTGCTGATAATGTAGCTATCTTGGGTTGAAGCTTCTCCAGGGTTCTATCCCGCTCGAAAAGTTCGATGTTGGCTAAGGCAGCAGCGCAAGCCAGGGGGTTTCCAGTATAAGTATGGCCATGATAGAAGGTTCTTTGCTCATCATACCCCCCAAGGAAGGCATCGAAGATCTCGTGGGTAGTTAAGGTGGCAGCTAAAGGTAAATAACCTCCGGTTATCCCTTTACCCAAAGTCATAATGTCTGGACTGACTTGTTCATATTCGCAGGCGAACATCTTCCCTGTTCTTCCCCAACCTACTGCCACTTCATCAGCGATCATGAGAATATTGTATTTGGTGCAAAGCTCTCGAACTCTGCTGAGATACCCTGGCGGGGAGACGATCATTCCGCCGGCTGCCTGCACCATGGGTTCAATGATCAAAGCAGCGATTTCGGGGTGATTTTCCCTCATGACCTCCTCTAGCTGCTGCAAACAAAGGTCATTGCACCCCGGCCAGGACTGGTCGAAGCTGCAGCGATAGCAATAAGGGGACTCTACTTTGATAGCGGAGAAAAGGAGGGGGTTATAGATTTGATGGTAAACATCGATGCCCCCAACACTCACTGCTCCCAAGGTATCCCCGTGATAGCCATTTTTCAACGAGATAAACTTAGTTTTGTGACCAAATTGGGGTGATATTTGCTGCCAATATTGGAAGGCTATCTTTATGGCTATCTCTACCGCAGTTGCCCCGGTATCTGAATAGAAAACTTTCTCCAACCCCTGGGGGGTTATTTCTACCAATCTCTGAGCCAAATCGATGGCGGGCACATTAGATAAACCAAGGAGAGTAGAATGAGATATCTTGTGGAGCTGATCCATGATGGCCTGATCAATTTCCCAGCGACGATGCCCATGAATATTAACCCATAAAGACGATACTCCGTCTAAATATTTATTGCCCTCAGTATCTTTTAGATAAACCCCCTCCCCTTCCTCAATAATCAACGGTTTTTCCCCAAGATACTCTTTCATCTGGGTGAAGGGGTGCCAGAGGTATCTTTTATCCTCAAGCTCAAGTTTTCCTTCCTCTACCATCTCCCCCTCATTATACACCTATTCGGTGGTTGTAAAAATTTGCCCCAAACCATAAATAGGAGATTGACAAGGGATTTGCTTGGTGCTATATTTACTGGGCATAGTATTACAAGGTACACAGATGGGCATAGCTCCAAGGAGGCTGCGATGGCAAAAGTGGCTATTATTACTGATAGCAGCAGTTGCCTTCCTCATGAGATAGAGGAGGAATATAAAATTCGAGTGGTGCCACTTGAACTCAGCTGTGCCGGCAAGGTCTGCTCGGAGGCAGACATATCCCCTGAAGAGGTTTATGCTCTGCAAAAGAGGGGCAAGACTCTTACTACTTCCGCTCCTTCACCTGGGGCTTTCTTGGAAATATTCCGTCAGCTTGCCGGCAAGACGAAGGATATCCTCTGTCTTGCCGTCTCTGAAAAATATAGTGGGGTCTTCACCTCAATGCAAGCAGCAATAGAGGGAGCAAAAAGGGAGCTTCCTCACTTGAAGGCAAAGCTGATGGATTGCTGCACCGGCTCAGCAGCTCAAGCATTGGTTACTTTAGTGGCAGCCCGTGCTGCTGTGGTGGGGGAAAGCCTGGCTGAGGTCGGCGAAGAGGTGCAAAAAATTATCCCCAAGGTTGAAATCATAATGTTACCCGATACCCTTCGATATTTGCAAAAGGGGGGGAGAGCCCCCAAGGTGGCAGCTTGGGCAACCTCACTCCTTAAGGTAAAACCCCTGGCCACCAATCGGCTCGGTGAAGCACACCTGCTAGGTGTGGCTAGGAGTAGGTCACAAGGAATCGAGCGAATGATGAAAGCAATGAAAGAAAAAACCAAACAGAAAAAAATACATGCTATCGTGGTTTATAGTGAAATCTCTGATGAAGCGGGAAAACTGAAGCAGCGTATCCAAGGAGAGTTAGATTGTGCTGAGATTTATGTCCGGGAGGTTACCCCCGCAGTAGCAGTTCACCTCGGCCCGGGGGCGATAGGGGTTGCCTTTTACGCTGAGGATTAGATGGTAATATGGAAGTTCAGGTTTTGGGAGCACATAATTGCGAATCAACAGAGGGGAGACTTACCTCTCTGTTAATTGACCAAGTCCTAGCCTTAGATGCTGGCGGGCTCACCTCTAGCCTATCTTTATCTGCCCAAGCCAAGGTCAGCGCTATTTTGCTTACCCACTACCACTTTGACCATATCAAGGATGTGGCCTTAATTGGCTACTATAATGGGCTGGTGATAGGTAGCGGCCTGGATAATAAAACCAAAATGGTCTACTCAACCGCCGAGGTCCTTGACGCTCTTTCGGCCCATATCCTCAACGATAAAATCTTCCCCGATTTCACCCGTTGGCCATCTAAAGAGCTGGCCGCAGTCAAATTTTGCCCTGTGGAGCTGTATCACCCCCAGACCATTGAAGGATACCGCGTGGTAGCCATTCCGGTAAAACACTCTGTCCCTACTGTTGGGTTCGAGGTCACCTCTGGCGATGGGAAGGCAATATTCTATACTGGAGACACCGGCCCAGGATTGTCCCATTGTTGGGGACACATCTCGCCCCAGCTACTTATAACTGAGGCTACCGGGTCAAATAGATTCAGCAAGAAAACTGCCGAGGTGGGGCATCTTACCCCTCAACTTCTCAAGCAGGAGCTTATCGAGTTTCGCCAACTTAAAGGTTACCTTCCCAAAGTCGTCTTGATCCACATCAGCCCACCGCTTGAGGTGGTGATCAAAGAAGAAGTAGCTCAATTAGCCGAGGAGCTAGGTAGTGAAATATCCCTGGGATATGAAGGGATGAAGATCAGCATTTGAAAACTCTGGATCGTGGGGTGGAGATGATGGGCAAAGAAGGCTAATATGTGGGCTGAATTGGGTTTAGTTTTGGGTGCCTATCTCTATGGTTCTCTCCCCTTTGTTTGGCTAACCGCGTGGCGTAAGGGAATCAACCTACGAGAATATGGCAGCGGCGGTGTAAGCAGCAGTGCTCTATACCAAACAGCCGGGGCAGGAGCACTAATAACCGGTGGATTTGGTGATTTCACTAAGGGCGTACTCCCTGTGGCCGTGGGATACTACGTGTTGAACTTTGACCTCGAGGTTGTTTGCCTTGCTGGCATTTTGGCCCTCATAGGGCAATGCTGGCCTGTTTTTCTCCGCTTTCATGGCGGAAGGGGTGGCTCAGTAAGCATGGGCATGGGGATAACCCTTGTCCCTAAAGAGGCCCTTATTGCCCTTATCCCTTACTTCGCTGGACTTATATGGCATGGCCCCATTACCCGCCGTGGCAAAACTCAACGCCAGAGCAAAGAGACCCCAAGTCGCATCGTTCCTCTGGGGATGCTCGTCAGTTTCGCTTTGCTCCCCATCATCACCTGGCTCTGGGGGCAGTCTCAGGTCATCAGCTTAACTTTTGCCGCTGTTTTTCTGTTGCTGGTAATAAGAAGGCTGACAGCAGATTTAAGCCGAGACCTAAAAGCGAGGCCAACCTCAGAGGCAGTAACTACGATTCTAGTCAATCGCTTCCTTTATGATCGAAGCTATCGAGATAGATACCGCTAAAAAGATGGTTTTATTGCTTGGCCAAGTGGCGTAGGGCAAGCTTAACCTTATCCTCCAGGGCAAGGTCAGAGGAACAGGGAAGAGCAGCTGTAGCTTGAGCTATCTCTGGGGTAGAATAGCCCAAAGTGGAGAGCACTGCAGCCACCTCAGCAGTATCTGCGACCAAATAAGCCGGAGAAGCCAGGATAATGGTTTTTCCCACTTTTCCCTTAAGTTCCATCACCAGGCGTTGCGCTGTCTTTTTGCCTACTCCAGGCACTTGGCTGAGTAGATCGATATTACCACCGGCAATAGCTCCGGCCAGTTGCTCCGAATTCAAGGCAGAGAGCATCGCCATTGTTGCCTTGGCACCGACTCCATTAACTTTGGTAAGCATCTTGAACCACCCAAGCTCCTCTTGGGAGGCAAATCCATAAAGGGCAATCTCCTCCCTCCTCAACTGCAGACAAGTAAAAATCCTCACCTTCTCTCCCACAGTGCCGAGGCGATTCAAAGTAGAGGCAGGCATACTAACCTGGAGGCTCACTCCATCCACCTTGATTATCGCCATATCACTACCGCTAAATTCCAAGGTTCCTTCAATAGCGGCGATCACTTTATTTCTCCTTGGCCACTATCTCGGCCAGGTGCTTCTGCCCAAAGTGACATACAGCTACTGCCAACGCATCAGCAGCATCATCAGGTTGAGGGAGTAACTTTAGTCCTAGCTGAATGGTGACCATTACCTGCACTTGCTCCTTCCCGCTACCACCATAGCCAGTTGCTGCTTGTTTCACTTGAGCTGGCGTATAGGTATAAGCTGGGATACCACTTTGGGCAGCAGCCAGCATGGCTATGGCTTGTGCTCTCCCCACTGCCAATGCCAAGCGGGCATTTCTGGCCATAAATGGCTCCTCAATAGCCACTTCATCCGGCCCCCAACGGCCGAGTATCTCATTGATCCCTGAATATAAAGCATACAGCCTCTGAGCTAAGGGATAAACTTTAGAGGTCAACACTCCATAGTCAATCAACCTCAGTTCATCACTTGTGGCCTCTATCAGCCCGTAACCCATAGTCACTGTACCCGGGTCAATACCAAGGATTAGCATTTTTTAACCTGGTGCAATGCCTCCACCATAGAAGCTATTCTTCTTTCCTTTTGAGGGCAACTATTTGCCCTCCCAATAAGGCTGGCTGAAGATTCAAAAATGGTGTCGATGATTTTGAGATTGTGTTGGGCTAAGGTTTGCCCCGTCTCGGTGTTTTCAATGAGCACATCAGCATCTTCGGGTAAAAAGGCTTCACTTGCCCCCCAGCTGGGGATCAGTCGATAAGGGCTGAGATGGTTATCCCGAGCATATTTATCAGCAATGTTGATATACTCCGAGACTACCCTGATAACTTCTCCCGCAAATCTCTCCCTTAAATCTCGGGGGTTATCTACTCCCCATGCTTGGCTAACAACAGCGACAACTCTCACCTTGCCAAACCCTAGCTCTAAAATCTCTCTTACTGGACTAGTGGGGAAGTGATGAAGATGGTCATAAAGCCAATCCTGGCCAGTGATTGCCAAATCAAAATTCCCGTTGGCAACCTGGAGTGGCATATCTTGAGGCCGAATCACTTTGGCAATCACTCCATCAACCCCAATAGCTGGCCGACGACACCCTGAAGAGTAATCCCCAAGCTTAAAACCAGCTTTGCTTAGGAACTCCAGAGTGGGTTGCTGCTGATGTCCATCGGGCAAGGCGAGGCGAACTGAAGTATCCTCAAGATATTGGAGGCCCAAAGCTGAGCTGTTATCTGGTGCTCCAACTACTGGGGCATCCTCGTCAAGCTCGGAATCTGCTACAGCATAAAGAGGGGTAAGTAATGGGGTCAAGTCTTTTGATTCCCAACTGTCCCGGTTAGCCACCAGATAAGCGGTTGACTCCAAAATTGGCACCAAACGAACTAAGCTCGGCGAGGGTTGAGGAATCAGGGCAAGCTCAGCGCTCTCCGGAGGGTAAATCTCAGCAGCTCCCCAAAGGGGGAATATATGGAATCTTTTCAGCCGGCACTTCAATGCAAAGGATTCTGCTTGGTTAGGGTACTCGCTGGCTATTCGTATTGTTTTGTGGCTAGACTCTAATTCCTCTAAAGATGAGAATCCCCCCAGCTTACTGCTAGCTACAGCTAAATTCTTGTGGCCATATCCTAGATTTTGTACCTTGACCAAGGCCGATCTTGGGTATTTAACCAAAAGCTCTTCAATCCAATCCAAACCGCATATCCCGAGATCATAGTTCCCCACCGCCACCTGAATAGGTATATCCTTCTCATGAATTACCTTTATCAGCAGATTGGGGAGCTCGATGCACTTAGGCCGATAGGAGCGAGAGCGTTCATCATAATCGTTAAGCTCTAATCCTGCCTTTTGCAGTAAGAACTCTGTGGAGCGACGGAGATGCCCTTTGGGAAGAGCTAGCTTCAGCGACACTTCACTCCTCCCTCAGCATATTCAGAATTTCAGTCAGCGAAGTTGCCGGGGTACTTTTGCCACTAGCCTGCTCGGTCAGCAGAAAGGGCGCGTTTTGCTTCCCAAGGCTAACAATCCATTTGTGTTCACTCGCTGCTCGGTAACCTTGGTCAAGTTCAGCCACATACCCTGCTTCTCGAAGTCGGTTAGCTACCTCGCAGGCTGAGCTCCATCCAGCTGTATTGAGTTCGCCTCTCACCAGAACACTTGGAGATTCGGGGTGCCTCCAATCTCCGGCGGAGAGAATATCCATCAGATGGTCAATATGAAGGGCAAAACCAGAGGCGGGAATATCTCCCCCTCCCAGCAGAGGAATGAGGTCATTATACCTTCCCCCTCCAGCTAACTTCTGTTCCCCGAGATAAAACTGGAAGATAACCCCTGTATAATACTCAAATCCTTTCCCCGAGGCGAGGTCAATCTGGAAGGCACTTCGGGTGGCACTCAGAAGTTCAACAATAGTTATAAAATCATTGATGTCTCTTTCAGGCAGAGGGAGAGCCTTGCCCCAAGAGGCTTTCAAGTTTTTCAAAAACCCTGCTGTCCTTCCTGTAGGCTCAAAAAGGGGAGGCAGGAGGTCACTAAACTGGGGGCTAGTGCCCATCGCCCTCTTGAGTGCCGTGGTATCCCCGTTTAAAATAGAGTCAAGCATCTGGCTCTGACGGGCTGGCTCCAACCTCAGGCCCTGAAGCAAAGCTTTTATCAAGCCAGCATGGGATAGATGTAACTCCACCGCTCCCATTCCCAGCCTGGTCAAAATCTCTGAGGCGAGCATAATAAGCTCTACATCTGCCGCGGGGTTGCTGCTGCCGATGAGCTCAGCACCACACTGCCAGCGTTCCCTTGATTCCTTACCTGTCTCTTCAAAGCTGAAGACATTTTCTATATAGAAGAGTTTGGCTGGACGATCCCTGGCCAGGTTTTCAATATAAAGCCGGGCAGCGGGGATAGTCCCCTCTGGCCGTAGCACCACTCTTTCCCCACTCCAACCATCCCAATCAAGGAAAGAATATACTTTACTTAGCATGCCAGGGGTAAGTGTTCCCGCGGAGGTGAAAAGATGAAGGTACTCTAGACTAGGGGTTCTTATCTCCTGGTAGCCCCATCTTAAGCAGCAAGACCTAAAAAGCTCCTCAATATATCGGAACTGAGCCATATCTTGAGGGAGTAGATCCCGGCTTCCTTTGCATTTTTGTATTTTCATTGCCTTCCTTTGTTAAAGCTGCTTAAAAACGCTGCTAATCATGTGGCCGACACCAGAGGTAGTTTCCAATACTCCGCCACCAAGTGTGTCCAGAAACAGGACAATCAGGCTACCGGACAAACTCTAATCAGCTTCCCGGTAGCCTAGACTGCACTCAAGAAACCATATGGTATTGGCATGGACAATATCGTCACAATCGTGCTAGCCAGACCAGTTAGTGCTCCCATTATTGGCATTAGCTTGTACTCTTTCATCATTTGGTAAGAAACTAGGGCCGAGTAGACCTGTAAGCCGAGTTCTGTACCTTACCTTCACCTGCCTGGATTGCAAGGTGAAAGAAGGTGGTGATCATCTATCTAGCCCCGATGTTACCATCGGGGTCAAGCGGCCGACCCGAGGATGAAGGCACCATAGCCACTTCAGCCACTGTGGTGCCTCAGGCCGGGCATCCTATTATCCTCCTATTTGGCCTTGCTCCAGATGGGGTTTACCCGCTCGCGATGTCACCATCGGAGCGGTGAGCTCTTACCTCACCATTTCACCCTTGCCCGCACTAGCCTCTTGGCCAGCCGCTGGCGGTGTGTTTCTGTGGCACTTTCCGTAGGATCACTCCTCCTGGGCGTTACCCAGCATCCTGCCCGGTGGAGCTCAGACTTTCCTCTGTTCTAAAGGCTGAACAACCCTTGCCCTAAGAACAGCGATCACCCGGTCTACTTGGCCCTTATCTAGTTTACCCCGTTTTCAAATTTGTGGCAAGGAAGGCTTGAGGTGGTATAATATCCTGAGCATATAGAGAGGGCTTTTAATGGAAAAAACAGATAGTATGACGCCAGAAAGGATTGATTTAGCCTTTGATGTATTCGCCGAAGAGTACGATGCATTAGCTGAGTTCCAATATGAAACGGGATTAGCCTTAATGGAGGTGCTAGGAATCGGTCTCGGGATGGAGGTTTTAGATGTGGGGTGTGGAACAAGCAAACCAACTCTAGAAATAGCGAGAGAAGTTGGCAGGCGGGGAAAAGTAGTGGGGTAGATATAGCCCTCCAACGGCTAAAAGTAGCCAAAAGAAATGTCCAGAAGGCTGTCTTAGAGAACATCGAATTCATACACTGCCAACCAGAAAACCTCCCTTTTCCCCAGCCGTCATTCGATTTGTCTTCTCAAATACATCCTTCCATTGGTTCGGCGACAAACGCAAGGCGCTTATAGAGATGAAAAGTGTTCTTAAAAGGGAAGGGAGAATAGGCATAACAACTATTGGCTTGAAACACGATGCAGAGTTCTACGAGGTGGAAGGGAAGGTGTTGAAGAAGGGAAAATTACTTTAGAAGATTATGAACATCTAATTACCCGGTTCAAACCCAGCGAAGTAGCAGCTTTATCTGTTAGAGCAGGATTTCAGGATGCCAAGGTTCACACCGTGTTTGGAGAAGCACACTGGCGAAGTCCCCAGGCACCGACGGAATACCGAGAGATGGTTGGAGGGCAATGCCTTGCGGGCACTTACCGCCACCTCTCAGCGATATGGCTTGGGTGAGATACTGGCTGAATCCGAAAAAAGCCTCGGCCAAAAACCAGGAATGGCCCGAGAGGTAACATAGGCACTAGCACTTAATCAACGGTAACAAGACACCGGCTTGACATATCCCAACTGCATAGTAACCGGGATGCGCCACCCCCCGTCAGCCAAAGCCTTAGCAGCAGGAAAAGCTTTCCTCTTCAGGAATCGTTCAGAGTGCTTTAGTAAATCCCAAACTAAGACCGCAAGCTGCCGAGGATAGGGCTGAGTAAGCCCATTATGCCCTGCATCCTACTCCCTATCATCCCAAAAAGAGACAGAAACTTAGCCACCAGTTTAAGCACAACCAATAATGTCAGCATGACTCCTCCTCTAAAAATTTACTTAGGTCGTGCACCCACTGTCGATCTCGCCCCTGGCTTTTCTTTGCAGCATGGCTCTGATTAGGAAAACCTGCGGCACCCAGAGGTTACTACTTACCGCTGCTTCCTCCCAGACCTGACGGGATTCATAGTGCTCTGCCGCGCAGGGCCCAATCTTCAACACCATCTAGCAAAGCTAGCTCCCACGAGTCAGAAGACCTTGAGTAGGAATTCAGCCCTGCTGTAGCGGATTGCAGGTACAGGGCACCGCTATCTCCCCGCTTAGCACGACCTCACGACCTGGCTAAAATATTAACCCAGGTTAGCGACTTTGTCAAGGAGGAATGTTAGTTACGATTCAAAAGTGAACCATTTAAACTTGAAAAGTGAACTGGAAACTGTTAACTGTTAATGGTACATTCCTCCATCAGGGGGGATGCATGGAACAGGTACATAAGCGGTTCACCACCGAGCAAGTGAAAGCTCTGCTAAAAGGACACTGCTATGGAACATTAGATAGGTCAGCAATCGAGGAAATTTTGGAGATCAGCAAAACCAGATTCTTTGCCCTCTTAAGACAATATCGCCATGATCCGGATAAGTTTTCTCTTACCTATCAGAGAACTACCCCAACCAGGCTTCCTGCTTCAGTGGAAAAGGAAATTGAGAAGGAATTGATGTTAGAGAAGGAATTAATCGATGATCCTAGTTTGCCTATCACCACCTACAACTACTCAGCCATCAGAGATCGTTTGATTAAGCGCGGAGTCATGGTGTCCTTGTCTACCATCATTGATCGAGCCAAGAATTCGGGTTGTTACCAGCCTCATCCAAGAAAGAAGGCACATGACCGTGAGGTGGTTACCACTGCTATTGG
>DEIJ01000098.1:12184-12465 GCA_002352365.1 Dehalococcoidia bacterium UBA2777
TTTTGATTACTTCCTTGGATGATTTTAGCCGGAGGCTTCTGAGATTTCTTTGAACAAGAAACAACCTGGGCTCACATCAAAGCTGCTGAAGTTTTAATACATACCTATGGACTTCCCCTGCGCTATTATGTTGACTCGCTGCGAGTATTCCGCTTCATCCAGGGAAGAGACAGCTTCTGGAGAAAGCATGTTCTTCAAACTGATGAAGCTGACCCTCAATGGAGACAGGTGATGAGAACATTAGGAGTGGATGTTACATTTGCCCTTTCACCTCAAGCTAA
>DEIJ01000043.1:0-3577 GCA_002352365.1 Dehalococcoidia bacterium UBA2777
AAGGAGGTGAGTTAGATGATAATACTAGAGATAATTTCCACGCTTAGGGATATACTTCGAAGTCTTCTTGGCGAGGTGTTTGGGATGTTTAACCCACTGTCGAGTTGACGGCGCCCTAACAACATATAGAGCCAATTCGGGCAGAGGGCTGCTACTGTCTCTGGTGTAAAGGGGTGATAGAGATTACCACAGGCCGATCTCTGTAACCCCATAGCGCCAAAGCTGGGAGCAGCCCAAGCTTTTTGCGGCTGCGTCCCATAATGGACTACCCCGGGCTCGCGGGCACCTCCAGCCATATATCCTATATAGCCCTGAGCAACCCGGGGGGCCGTTGGAGAAGTGGAAGAGGGATGGAACAAAAAGCCACAGAGTTACTAATTCACAACTATAAGGGCACTTCGGCGGTTACAGTTGTTCCTTCACCAGGCTTTGATTGTAACAGTAGAGTGCCCCCTATCAGCCTAACACGCTCCTCCATTCCAGCAAGACCAAGCTTCCCAACGCTGGCCAGATCGCTTACCCTTTGTGGCAGTTCAAAACCCTTGCCATTGTCGTTAATAGTCAAAATGGTTTTACCATCGCCAAACTCCAGCGTAATCCAGGCCCGCGATGCCTCCGAATGCCTCCATACGTTTCTCAATGCCTCTTGAGCGATGCGGAATAGTAGTAACTCAGCCTCAGCAGAAAACCGGCGCTCGGAGCCAACCACGGCCATACCTATAGCTATCCCAGAATGATTTGTTATATCGGAAATTAGCCATTCCAGGGCGGGCAACAGGCCTAGGTCATCTAGTATGGATGGTCTCAGGTCCTGGCTAAAGCGGCGCACCCCTTCCAAGATACTATTGGCTTGTTGCCGCAGTCCTTCCAGATTTGCAATATCCCGTTTCGAAAGTCGCCCGCCGCAAATAATGTTGTCCAACTGGCGTGATAGGACCGTCAAGGCCTGAGTTGTGTCGTCATGAAGTTCCCGGGCGATGCGCTTGCGTTCCTCCTCTTGAGCCTTAGTAACCTGTTGCAGGTAAAACCGCAAGTCTTCTCGAAGCTGTTTCTCCTGTTGACAGAGACAAGCATTTTCAATAGCAATGCCGACCTCATTTCCGATAGCAGTGAGCAACTGCAGCTCCTCGGTAAGAACTTGCCTTGGGCGATGCGTAGCCACACAAAGGGTGCCCAATACTTTACCCTTCGATTTCAGCGGCACAATGAGTTGGGCTTGCAGTTTCCCTTGCTTCACCGCTTCCCTCAAGAGTCTGGGGTCATGGGAGGCATCTTCTACCAGCAATGGCTCCCCTGACTCGGCTACCTGCCCATTGAAGCCTTCACCTATCTTCACCCGCTCTACCCCGATGGCGAATTCCTCAAGCACCCCGAGGTAAACCTTGAGCACAAGCTCTTGAGACCGTTCATCCAAGAGGTATATTAAAGCAACATCTACATTCATCACCTCCATAACCTTCTCGGCAGCGGTGTTGAGGACCTCCTGCAACTCCAGAGACTGGCAGACGCTGCTAGAGATGGCATTTAAGACAGCCAGCCATTTCTCGCTACTCTCTACGGTGTGAACATACGACTGAAGCTCTTTCTGGGCTGATTCGAGTTCCACAATGGCTCGTTGGCGGCGCTCCTTCTCCCTCTGCTGCCTCTCGAACCACATGTTCACCATACCCCCAATGAGGATGACGCCGCCGACCTCAACCAAGGCATCGAGCGGACTTGGTGAGATGAGAACGGCGCGGGGCAGCATAATTGCCGCGGCCGCCGCCAGGCTAACCAGACCCCACTTTGCGCCGAAGATAAAGCCGGCATAGCTCACTGGCACCAGGAACAGGATTCGATCCATTGCATGCCGAGCCAGACCAAAATGGGAGCTGGGGGACGCTGTGCCAACAATCCCTGCCTGTTCAACATAATGAAGGGCTATGCCAGCNNNNCACCCGGCTTGATGGTTGTGAAGCCATTAGCAAAAACCTTTCAGCAGGGGATGAACTCAATCCTTTAAGGCAGGTCTTCCAGGGTAAACCAACCCCTCCTCAGCCCGTGTAGTATAGCCTCGGTGCGTGAACCGACACTTAGCTTATTGAAGATATTTCCCAGATGAGCCTGAACCGTGCGCACACTGAGAAAGAGCTCCCTGGCAATATCCTTGTTGCTTATGCCTCTGGCTGCTAGCTTGAGAACCTCCATCTCGCGCTCGCTGAGAGATTCGTTTGCTCGCTCCTCGTTGCGCTTGCTCACCGAGGGCATAAAACGTTCTAAAACCTTGCGGGCGATTGCGGGGGAAAGCACTGACTCGCCAGCATATACTGCTCGAATGGCATCAATCAACTTACGGCCGCGCACATTCTTCAACAAGTAGCCAGCAGCTCCCGCCTCCAGGAGGGCAAAAATGTATTGGTCAGTATCATAGGCAGTAAGTATCAGCACTATGGTAGCCGGATGATGCGCCTTGATCTGCTTGGTGGCTTCGATACCGTTGAGTTTGGGCATGGCAATATCCATTATGACTACATCCGGTTGCAGCTTGGCTGTTAGCTCAATAGCCTCCTCTCCGTCGCCAGCCTCACCAACCACCTCCATATCCTGTTCACGCTGCACCAGCTCACGAGTGCCCTCTCTCACAACCACATGATCCTCAGCAAGCAAAACCCTGATTTTGTTCACCATATCCTCCTCAACGGCCGAACACCCCACCTTCATTAATTATAGCCCCCACAACAACACACCTCAAGGCAGATACCCGCCACAGCGGCTGAAGCGGTGCCGGGCTAACAGCCGATGCCTTCTAGGCAAATATGCCTAGTGCCGGCTGGAGCAAAGTATCTAATTCAAAGTATCTAATTCGAGGTATATGCCAAGTAGAAAAGCCTACTGAAAGGGCATCGATTTTAGGTATCTCTGGAGGTGGGAAATAGGTACTACAGCAGATGGCAACTGACAGACATTGTGGTAAATTGAAGGTGAGGATACGGTGAGGTTGGAGAACCAACCTCACCGGGAGTCCATAAAGAAAGGAGGGCAGGAAAATGGGAACGAAGGCTTACTTCATGATCAACGTGGGGAATAGACCCGGTCAGCAAGACGGCTACTACTTAGAGGCTTGGAGAGATTTGGAAGCGATACCTGAAGTAAAGTCCATTGAGGCACTCTCCGGGGCGTATGACTTTATGGTGGAGGTGGATGCCCCTCAAAGGGTTATCTTTGTAGCTGACAAAATACTGGCTAAGCCATGGGTCAAACGCCTGCATGTGCTTAAGGTTGAGCCCGTGGAACCACCCAGCCCGCCAAAGCGGAGTCTGAGGGATCTTTTCAAGGACTGGAGACAAGCTCCTCCAAACAGCTAAGGTCCGTATAAAGACCCCCAACAGGAATAAGCAGGTGGAAAGGGGATTTTAATGTATGACGGGTGGGTTACTGTTGCCAGGATTGGTGTTCCGGTGGTGATTCCGCTCGTGAGTGGCTACTTAACGCATAATTCCATCGCCAAGAGGTCATCATCGGCAGGGAGAAGCGATTTTGGTAGAGTACGTGATTTTAGTCATGGTAACATCCTTCCAGAACAGGCACAACAGTTGCA
>DEIJ01000043.1:3619-4382 GCA_002352365.1 Dehalococcoidia bacterium UBA2777
CTGCCCTGCTGGCTAGCCATCAAGCTGGTCAATACGGGGTATCTCAAAAGCGAATGCCTGGATTGCCTCCTTTACCATCCTCAGGTGCCGGATAGCACCTGGCAGGAGCATCGCAGGCCAAAGTTAACAATAGAGCCAGAGGCTCAAGAAAGGGTGAGATAATGATAACCAAAGCTTATTTCATGATCAAAATGGTGAAGAGGGATGGCTACAGGGATGCGCTGAGAGATTTACAGGCAATGCCTGAGATAAAGTCCGTTGAGCTAGTCTCCGGGGAGTATGATCTCATGGCCATGGTGGAGGCCCCTGTCACGGTGGCTGTGGTAGCTAAGAAAATACGGGAAAGGGGATGGGTCGAACGCCTGTACACGCTCGGGGTCGAAACCGTTGAACCCAATCCTTTTTTGGACGAAGTCTGCTCCATCCCCGGCGGCGAGGGTGTTCTAAAGTGCGTCCAGTGTGGTATGTGCACAGCCTCCTGTCCAAATATCAACCGAATGGTCTATTCACCACGAAAAATAATTGCCTTGATCCGGGCTGGGAGAAGGGATGAAGTCCTGGCTTCTAACTCTATGTGGGTCTGCGCCTCCTGCTATCTTTGCACGGTGCGCTGTCCTAGAGGGGTCAAGCCAACTGAGTTGATGCACGCCCTTGAATGTTTAGCCGTCCAGCATCGTTTGAGCAATGTAAGAACATCCACTCCTGCCATGTATCAGACCTTCGTTGGCACTATTAGGAGAAATGGACGTATCCATGAGCTTGG
>DEIJ01000043.1:4490-7504 GCA_002352365.1 Dehalococcoidia bacterium UBA2777
GATGGCTTCCCTAGTTAAGATGGTTCCTATGGGACTGGCACTACTTGGGCGCGGGCGTCTGCCCATCAGGCCCAAAAAGATAAAAGGAATTGAGCAACTGAGGGACATCCTCAACAAAGCTCAATCTTTGGGAGAGGTGAGATGAGATATTACTCTTACTTCCCAGGCTGCTCTTTGGAGGCCACAGCGGTGGCTTACGGGATCTCGATAGACCCGGTAAGCGCTGTCCTGCAAATGGAATTGATCGAGCTGGAGGATTGGAATTGCTGCGGGTCAACACCATATGGCTCGACCAATGAACTGGAGGCGGCTTGCATGGCAGCTCGTAATCTGGCTCTAGCCGAGAAGACAGGGCTCGATCTGGTGACACCTTGCAGCTCCTGCTATGTCACCCTAAACAAGACCAATTCAAGCCTCCGCTCATATCCTGAGCTGAAGTCCAGAGTAGATGAGGCATTGGCTGCTGGCGGCTTGAAATATGGCGGGACAGTCAGGATACGGCACCTATGGGAGGTTATCTTCAACGACATTGGGCTTGACGCTATCAAGTCCAAGGTGAGGAACAGCCTTGGTGGATTGAAGGTGGCTCCATACTATGGCTGCCAATTGGTCAGGCCTGACCTTGGTTTCGATAAGCCCGAAGATCCCCAATCGCTAGATCGCCTGATAGCCAGCCTGGGGGCTGAGCCCACCGCTTTTCCCCTGAAGAGCCGCTGCTGTGGGGGGTCTTTGGTTATATCTGAGACGGACTTAGCCTTAGACTTAATTCATCAATTGCTAGAGAGCGCTGCTAGCAACGGGGCAGAATGTATCATCGCTGCCTGTCCCTTGTGCCATACCAACCTAGATGCCTATCAAGGCCTGGTCAATATGAAGTTCAAAACCAGGTATAACCTTCCAGTTTTATTCTTTACCCAGTTGATGGGCATAGCCTTCGGAATCGAGCCTAGGGCATTGGGTTTGGACAGAGGAGTAGTTCCAGCCAAGAAAGCGCTAGCTCAATGGCTATAAGGGGGGAGAAAGGATGAACAAGAGAATCGGTGTCTATGTTTGCCACTGCGGAAGCAATATCCAGGGGGTGGTTGATTGTGAGCAGGTAGCTGAATTTGCCCGGAACCTGGGAGGGGTAGCAGTGGCTCGGGACTACAAGTTTATGTGTTCTGAGCCGGGACAAGAACTGATCAAGAAGGATATAAAAGCTTTCAGCCTAGATGGTGTAGTGGTATCCTCCTGTTCGCCGCGCATGCATGAACCTACATTCAGGCACGCTTGCCGCGAGGCAGGACTCAATGAGTATTTATTCGAGATGGCCAATATTCGGGAGCACTGTAGCTGGGTAACTGAAGACCACGAGCAGGCTACTGAGAAGGCCAAGGCATTGGTCAGTGCCGCAGTGAGGCGTGTCCTCTATCACCAGCCCTTAGAGACCAGAGAGGTTCCGGTCAACCCGAATACCCTGGTTGTAGGTGGCGGTATCGCTGGAATCCAGGCAGCACTTGACATCGCCGACTCCGGCCACAAGGTTTACCTGGTGGAAAGGGAGCCTTCAATCGGTGGACACATGGCTCAGCTTGCCAAGACCTTCCCCACCCTAGACTGCTCTGCTTGAATTCTCACGCCAAAGATGGCCCAGGTCGGGTCAGATGAAAACATCGAGCTCTTGACCTATAGTGAAGTGGTGGAGACCTCAGGATATGTAGGTAATTTCAAGGTCAAGATCAGGAAGAAGGCTAGATATGTTGATGAGGATAAATGCACTGGCTGTGGCGTTTGCCAGGAGAAATGCCCCTGGAAGGTAGATAGTGAGTTTGATTGCGGCCTAGGCAAGAGAAAGGCTATTTATACCCCGTCCCCACAAGCAGTCCCAAACATCCCTGTGATAGACAAGGAACATTGTGCCTATTTCCTCAAAGGTACCTGCCGAGCCTGTGAGAAGTTCTGCGAGGCCAGGGCCATCAACTTTGAGCAGATTGACCAGTTTATTGAAGTAGAGGTAGGCAGCATCATTGTGGCTACCGGCTACGATGCTTTTGATCCTTCTCCCATCTCCCAGTATGGCTACGGGCGTCTTGATAATGTTATCACTGGCCTTGAGTTCGAGCGGATGGTTAATACTGCCGGTCCTACCGGTGGCAAGATCATGCTCAAAGACGGCTCGGAACCAAAGAGCATCGGCATCATACACTGCGTTGGTAGCCGCGATCAGAATTATCATGAGTATTGCTCCAGAGTCTGTTGCATGTACTCGATGAAGTTTGCCCATATGGTAAGAGAGGGAACAAGGGCAAAGGTTTACGAGTTTTACACTGACCTCAAGAGCTCTGGTAAGGGCTATGAAGAGTTTTATAACCGCGTGCAGGATGAGGGGGTTATCTTCGTGCGCGGCCGCCCAGCTGAACTGATCCATGAAAATGGCAATCTGATAATTCAGTGTGAGGATACCTTGGCCGATTGTCTGCGCCATATCCCTGTTGACATGGTCATATTAAGCACAGCCTTACAGGCGAGAAGGGACGCAGGAGAGGTCGCTAAGCTCTTTTCTATCAGCAACAGCAAAGACGGCTTCTTCCTGGAGAAGCACCCTAAACTTGCCCCCGTGGCCACCATGACAGATGGCGTGTTTATCGTGGGCTGCTGCCAGGGGCCGAAGGACATCCCTGACACCGTGGCTCAGGCCTCAGCCGCAGCGGCAGTGGTATTGGCGCGAATTGCACGAGGTAAGATTGAACTTGAAGCAACCACCGCGGCCATTGATGAAGCAAAGTGTTCCGGTTGCAAAATTTGTGTCAACCTCTGCCCTTACGGAGCGATTTCCTTTGATGAGGAGAAGGCGGTTTGTTGTACTAACGAAGCCTTGTGCAAAGGCTGTGGCACTTGCGCTGCGGCTTGCCCCAGCGGTGCCATCACCAGCAAGCATTTCACCGCCGAGCAGATCATGGCTGAGATTGAAGGAGTGCTGGTGTAAGCTTCGGCAGAGGTTAGGATTGGACCGGATGTTCCACCCCATTTTCGAC
>DEIJ01000144.1:0-1627 GCA_002352365.1 Dehalococcoidia bacterium UBA2777
TAGGTTGCCCTACCACCCATGAAACCGCAATTGTGCAGCCTCCAGGAAGAAGGTCACCCATACGGGACTGGGCTTACTACTCCTTACCCTCGTACTTGAAGGAGACCCTCACCTTCGTACGGTAGGTGGCAACCTTCCCGTTCTCAATCTGCACATCTTGCTCGACGACCTCGGCAATGCGGAGATCCCGCAATGTCTTCGAGGCCATCTCCACAGCGGCTCCGGCCGCCTTCTCCCATGACTCCGTGCTGGTCCCCACTAGCTCAATCATCTTGTACACACTTTCTGGCATGTCACCCTCCTTTTGCCCGTATAGAGCTCATTAACCCCCGGGCCGCTCTGGCCTCTATATTAGCATACCCGCTCGCTGGCAGTCAACAGCGAGATTTGCCTGGTTCCAAGTATAGATAGCAAGCAGAAAATTGTGCTATAGTAAGGAACATGAAAGAACCATGGCATAATCTCAGCCCGGATGAGGCATTGCTGGCACTTAATTCCCGGCGCTCTGGACTTACTGAGACCGAGGCCAAGGCACGGTTGCTCCAATACGGCTTTAACGAGCTAAAGGGCAAGAAGAAAACCCCACCAATACTGGTTTTCCTTCAACAGTTCCTCAGTCCCCTGATATATGTGCTTCTCGTCGCTGCCATAATCTCGGTTATTGTGGAGCACTTCATAGATGCTGGGGTAATACTGGGGGTGCTCCTACTCAATGCTGTCATTGGCTTCGTGCAAGAAACGCAAGCGCAGAGAGCTATGGAGGCTCTAAGCCAGATGGCTGCGCCCAGGGCGAGGGTAAGGCGGGATGGCAATGTGAAACTGCTACCAGGCAGAGAGATAGTACCCGGGGACATATTGATCCTCGAAACCGGGGATAGAGTACCGGCCGATGCCAGACTTGTAGATTTATCTAATTTGAGGCTGAATGAAGCACCCCTCACCGGCGAATCAATGCCTGNNGGATAAGCATACTGAAGCCCTCACCGGGGAACTACCTGTAGCAGAGAGAAAGAACGTGGTATATATGGGTACAACTGTTACCTACGGAAGAGCGACGGCTGTGGCGGTGAGAACGGGTATGTCAACCGAGATGGGCGAAATTGCCACTGCCATTCAAGAAGTGAAACCGGAAAAAACACCTCTCCAGAAAAGCATCGCTAAGTTAAGCCAGTATATCATCGTCCTCTTCCTAGGAGTGTGTAGCCTCCTGGTGGGTGTCGGTCTACTAAAGGGGCTGGAGTGGCTGGATATATTCTTATTGGCAGTCGCCGCGGCAGTTTCCGCCATACCTGAAGGGTTACCAGCAGTCGTCACCGTTGTTCTAGCTGCGGGCATGCAGATAATGGCACGGCGTAATGCTGTCATTCGCAGGTTGGTAGCGGTAGAAACCCTGGGGGCAGCTACTGTCATTTGCTCTGATAAGACAGGAACCCTAACCTTAAACCAGATGACGGTGCGACGCCTCTACATTGATGGTCAGTGGGTTGAGGTGACCGGTGAAGGCTACGAGCCACGGGGGGAATTTCATCGGGACGGGCAGATACTGAATCCGGAAAGCGAACCGCCGCTAACTTTGCTCTTGAGGATAGGAGCTCTTTGTAACGATGCCTTGCTGGCAAGGGAGGAT
>DEIJ01000144.1:1730-5228 GCA_002352365.1 Dehalococcoidia bacterium UBA2777
TTCCAGAGTGAAAAGCAGTATATGTCTACCCTTCACCCGCGAGACGGGGGAAGGGTAGTCTATGTAAAGGGGGCAGCAGAAAGGCTCTTATCCCTGAGCAAGTATCTCCTGAAGGGAAACGAAGTTGCTCCGATGGGGGAAGCCGATGCCCAAATTATCATGCAGGCAAATACTTTGATGGCTGGAGAAGCAATGAGAGTAATCGCTACTGCCTATGTTGACCTTCCGCCCGAATTCGAGGAGTTGAGGGATGAGGATATCAGAGGTAATTTAGTTTTTGTCGGTCTGGTGGGAATGGCCGACCCGCCTCGTGAAGAGGCCAAAGAGGCAGTGAGGTTGTGCAAGCGGGCTGGCATTAAGGTAGTGATGATTACCGGTGACCACAAGGCGACTGCTGAGTCTATTGCCCATCAGCTAAACCTACCACCGGGCAAAGCCATAACTGGCGCTGAGCTTCAACAGATGAGCGATGAAGAATTGTCAAGGCAAGTTGAGGATATCTCAGTTTTTGCCCGGATTGACCCTTTACACAAGCTGAGAATAGTTAATGCCCTCAAGAGCCGCGATCATGTTGTCGCCATGACTGGTGATGGGGTTAACGACGCACCAGCACTCAAAGCAGCCAGTATTGGTATTGCTATGGGTATCACCGGTACCGATGTGGCCAAGGAAGCCTCTGATATGATACTCGCTGATGACAATTTTGCTTCGGTGGTGGCGGCCGTAGAGGAAGGCAGATCAATTTTTGACCGGTTACGCAATGTGATTTTTTTCTTACTGAGCACAAACCTCGGAGAGCTATTGGCACTAATCCTGTCCATCATGTTCGTTGGCAAAGCACCACTGCTGGCGGTGCAGATTATCTGGATTAACCTGGTCACAGACACAGCAGCGGCTGTCCCCCTGGGGCTTGAGCCAAAATTTGGCGATGAGCTCAAACAACCCCCCCGCCACCCCAAAGTGGGTCTCCTCTTCCCTGGACTGCTTCTCCGCGTCGGCTTTCTAGCTATACTGATGAGTACGGGCATATTTCTGATCTTCAATTGGGCACAGACTAGGATGAGCCTGGAGGAAGCTCGCACCATTGCCTTTTGTTCCGTGGTTGCCTTTGAATGGTTCAAGGCCTTTAATGCTCGTTCTGACGAGCATACCATCTTCAGGCTAGGTGTTTTCCGCAACCGCTGGCTGGTCGTTTCTATCTCGGGGGCGATTATGTTGCAGCTAGCAGTTATCTATGTGCCCTTCCTTCAGGTGGCTTTCAGTACGGTTGCTTTGAGTATCGAGAGGTGGGGTATCGCTATCCTGGCCGGTGGTGCACTGTTTGCTATCGAGGAGACTCGCAAGGCCTTATTCCCCCGGCTCTTTAGTTTAGGAAAATGGAGGCCTTTACACGAAGCATGATACAGAAATGGTGATCTTCGGTTGGCTTGTTGAGCACGTACTGAGAACGCTCTATGCGCTCGCCAAGTCCCTTAATTGCCTTTGGAGGTGTCAGAAACCTTCCTCAGGCTTTGGTACGCCTTTTTCACATCCTCCACCGATGCCTCATCTTCCAGAGTGGTGAGATCGCCCACGCTCTGCCCCGAGGCTACTGCTTTGAGGACGCGTCGCATGATCTTACCGCTCCTCGTTTTAGGCAGTGACTGCACAAAATAGACCTCATCGGGGGTAGCGATGGCACCGATAACACGACGAGGAAGCTCAACGATCTCCTTTTTCAAACTAGAGGAAGGTGAAACGCCTGCCTTGAGGGTCACGAAGAAGACAATGCTTTCCCCTTTCACCGCATCGGGTTTGCTCGCCACGGCCGCCTCAGCCACAGCGGGATGGGATACAACAGCATCTTCGAGCTCCACTGTCCCAATGCGATGTCCTGCTACTTTGAGCACCTCATCGGTCCTACCCAGCAGCCAGAAATAGCCATCCTCATCGCGCATGGCAAAGTCACCGGTATAGTAGGAGCCGGGAAAGCGTGACCAGTAAGACTCCCTATAAAGCTCCGGGGCACCGTAGATGTCGAGAAGCATCCCAGGCCAGGGCTTTCTTATTATAAGGAATCCTCTTTGCCCAGGAGGGTTTTCATTTCCTTCAGCATCAACCACGGTGGCATCGACTCCGGGGAGAGGAAAGGTTACCGAGCCTGGTTTTAGCAGTATGGGCTCAATCCCGGGGGCAGGGGAGAGCATAATGCCTCCTGTCTCCGTCTGCCACCAGGTATCAACAATAGGGCACCTCTCCCCGCCAATATGCTTGTAATACCATTGCCACGCCTCGGGATTTATGGGCTCACCAACGCTGCCCAGAAGCTCAAGGCTGGAGAGGTCATGCTTTAGCGGCCATTCCTCACCATAGCGCATAAACATGCGCACTGCTGTGGGGGAGGTGTAGAAAATGGTGACGCCATATTTCTCGATGATATCCCACCACCGGTCCACTGTGGGATAATCAGGAGCCCCCTCGTAGAGGACAATGGCTGCGCCATGAGAAAGGGGTGCATAGACTATGGAACTGTGGCCAGTTACCCAACCCACATCTGCAGTGCACCAGTAGACCGACTCCTCTCTTATATTGAATGCCCACTCATATACCGAGTGGTTGAAGACAAGATAGCCACCCGTGCCATGCACTACTCCCTTTGGCTTCCCTGTAGTCCCTGAAGTGTAGAGGACATATAGCGGGTGGGTGGATTCTACCGCCTCAGGCTTGACCAGCATCTCCGACTTATCGAGCAGGGAGGAAAGCCACCAGTCCCTTCCCGCTGCCATGGGCACTGGCTCCCCGGTCCTCTTAATCACAATGACCTTTTCCACTGACGGGCAGAGCTTGGCTGCCTCATCGGTTATCTCTTTGAGCGCCACGATGTTGCCGCGGCGATACCCCCCATCAGCAGTGATGATGATCCTCGCCTGGGTATCGTTAACCCGGTCAGCTATTGCCTGGGCGCTAAATCCGGAGAAGATCACCGTATGTATAGCCCCAATTCGAGCACAGGCGAGCATGAAGATGGGAAGTTCGGGAACCATGGGAAGATAGAGCGCAATGCGATCCCCCTTTCTCACCCCGAGTTGCTTTAATACCGAGGCGAAACGGTTGACCTCCCGGAAAAGGGTGGAATAGCTTAGCACCCTTGTCTCCCCCGCTTCCCCTTCCCAGTAGATTGCCACCTTGCTCCTCCGCCATGTCTTTACATGGCGGTCAACACACTGGTGGCAGGCGTTGAGCCTGCCACCGACAAACCACCGCGCATAGGGTGGCTTCCAATCCAAAATATGGTCCCAAGTCTTATACCAGTCAAGTTTCCGTGCTTCTTCGGCCCAGAACCCCTCGGGGTTCTGAAGTGAACGGAGGTGCATTTCGGCATAGCGCTTTGATGGCCACATACGCAAACCTGTAGGCAGGGAACTCACCCTATCCGATCCGTAGTCATAACCCATGCGCTTCCTCCCCTTCATTTTGCTTACTTCGAAAATAGATTCCCCATGTGTCATTGCGACCCTG
>DEIJ01000144.1:5246-11598 GCA_002352365.1 Dehalococcoidia bacterium UBA2777
CTATTTTCATGATTCGCTGGTGGGCACCCGCCCATGGAGGTTTGTTCCCTATCCGAGCAGCGTGTTGCAAGGGCAGCACTACACCGAAAAAGCGTGGCCGATGCTGCCCGGTCAAGCCTAGCTCTCAGCTTCTGGGCCTATTGCCCCTGGCTGCTCACTGACAAAATCAAACTCACGTTTCTTTCTCGACTGGAGACCCCGTCCCAGATCTTCTTCCTTCAGATGAGAGCCGAATTGGACAGCGCTTATATTCTCCTCTCTGTATTTAAGAGGAAGAACCTTGGCCAACTCTTCATTGGAGACCTCGAGCCCTACCAGGGTCATCAACCGCCCCAGGGCAATCATGTTCCCAAAGATCTCTTTGCCGAATTGCTCTATTCCCAGTCTGCCAAATGGGATTTCCTCATCGGTGCACAGGCCAATCTCGCACACCGTCTTTTCCGCTCGAAGTCCATCTGCTTTGTCTGAGAGTTTGAGCAGAATATCAGCCTCCCCAACCACCGGGTTGGCAATAGGCTCTTTGTCAAAGACCAGGTGCGCCACGCTCATGGCACCTCTCACCGCTGAGTCATAATCATATAGCAGGCTCACCTCGTAACCGAGGTTGGCCAGCAGTGTTGCCAGGCTATGGGATACTACCCTCACCCCTTGGCCACCTTCCCCTGAAATGATGACCTTCCCCATCAGCGACTCCTTCCTATCCCTGGCGGACTATGCCAATTTCATAAGGTTCCAGGGTCTCCGCCCCCTCAGGGGCCCTTTTATATGTTTTGCGGAAGTGCAGCAGCATTTCATATGCGGAGTTAAACCCCAACCTGCGCCCGTTGTTCTCGATGCACTGGCTGATGATATCCACAAAGGCAAACCCGGGCCAGGCAACAGCTTCCCTTACACAGTTGCGGAGGTGGAGCTGATGGTATACAGTCGTTTTGGCATAGAAATACTTGGCACCGGCCTTAATCAGGTTTTGTAGATCTACCGGATCATAATGGGCCCCGGCAGGGGAGCTCACTGTTGGGGTGTCACGGGGCGTTGTCGGTCCTGCCTGACCTCCAGTTAGGCCATAGACCTGATTATTGTTGCAGAGCACAGTCAGGTCTGGGTTGCGTCTGGCGGCATGAAACAGATGGTTGCCACCGATGCTGGCCAGATCACCATCTCCGGAGACAACGATTACCTTAAGGCTCGGCGTCACCAGCTTCACCGCTTCAGCAACAGGCAGGGTGCGGCCATGTAGGGTATATACACCATCCACATTCATGTAACCGGCTAGCCGACCCGTGCAGCCTACCCCAGAGATAATCGTGCAGTTGGTATAATTGAGTCCGAGTTCGTCCATAACCATCGCCAATTGAATCATTATCTGCCCTATCCCACAGCCCGGACACCAAGTGGTGGGAAATCGCTCCAGTTTGAGAAGGTCCTTAAACATCAGGGCAGCCCCCTTTCCAGCTTTTCACTCAAGCCTTTCCTCGCCAGGTCGAGGTTGATCCTTCCACCGAGGAGTGGTATCTGGATCACCTCTCTCTTGAGTTCGCGCTCAACCAAACAGGCATACTGGCCATCATTGGCTTCTATGACAACTATCTTTTCGTAGCCCTGAGCGCATTCCCGAAGCTCAACACCCATCATTGGGAAGATGCGTATTGGCCGAAACAGAGCAAACTCTGAAGCAAGCGGAGCAATCACCCTCGACACAATACCATAGGAAATCAGCAGCGTATCGGTCGAAGTGTTCTCTTTGAACTCAAGGTCACTATAGCGGGCAGCCACCTTTTTGTGCCGAGCCTTGACTTTGGAGAGCCATTCTCTGTACACCATCGCATCAGCAGTTCGTGGCTTGCCTTCCTCATCATGAGCCAAGCCGGTAAAAAACCTCCTCCCTGTCCCCAAGGGTGGCCTGCTGCGGGGAACAACTTCTACCTCAATGGCATCGATGTCCACCACCTCGTTCAAGTGGCCCACGAAGGCGTCGCTCAGCACAATAACAGGCGACAAGGATTCTTCTGCAGCACTAAAAGCAGCAGCAGCATAGCGATAGCACTCCTCGACGGAGTTGGGATAGAAAACCAGGGGATAGTAGTCACCGCTTGAGCCATAGTTTGTCTGCACGATATCCTGCTGAGCTGGCATGGTCGGCATCCCCGTGGCCGGCCCAACTCTTTGAACATCGACAATCACTGTCGGTATCTCGACCTGGTGACCATAGCCGATAGCCTCCTGCATCAGGGTGAAGCCTGGCCCTGAGGTCGCTGTAAATGACTTGGCACCAGCTAGAGAGGCACCGATAATGGCATTAGCTGCAGCTAGTTCATCCTCACTCTGGATGAACTTAAAGCCTGGATCCCGGGCGGCATATTCAGCAGCCAGAACCAGGATCTCCGATGAGGGACTGATGGGATAGCCAGCGAAGAAGTTCGCCCCCGCCTTAATGGCACCGAGGAAGATAGCTTCATTGCCCTGAACCAATCTCTTCATCGTCGCCCCTCCCCGGACTCAATGACCTCGATGGCCAGGTCGGGACAAAGCCTCTGGCAGAGGCCTGCTTGGTCACAGCGGCCATCTATCTCGACAATAGCATCATCCCTTAGAGTCAGCGCCTGTCTGGGACAGGCCTCCACACAGATGAGACACCGCTTACACCAGTCTGAATTCCAGCGGATATTGCTATACTCGATTAACCTTGGTCCTGTGGTAATCATGGGGCAACTCTCTCCTTTCTCTTCAGGTGCGCCTCAATATATTCTACCATCATGTGTCCACCAGGCGGTAGTCCCTATATTCTCGTCCATCTGTGGCCATGTCAGCCAAAGTTCAAAGAAGTCACCATAATGCAGTCCCAGATTCCTCTTGTCCCAAGGAATTTCTCAGTCCCTCTAACACTAAGGGCACCAGGGAGTGGAATAGACCGTAATCTCCCCAGTGCCTATTTTCCCTGCTTCATTCCTGAATGAGAGAGGGTGGGAAGCGGGATGGCAGAAGTTATTACTTCACGGAAATCTCAACCTTTTTCGGTTTCACCTCCGCAGCTTTGGGAAGGGTGACTTCCAGTACCCCGTTCTCGTAGGTAGCATTGATGTGCTCGCTATCCACAGCAGCAGGTAGAGTGATCAAGCGGAAGAAACTGCCATAGCGCCGCTCACTGCAGTAGTACTCTTCCTCCTTGACCTCGTGCTCAGCCTTCCGCTGCCCTTTGATCATCAGGATACCTTCCACCACTGAGACGTCAATCTCCTCCTTCTTCATGCCTGGAAGGTCAGCCTTTGCAATGAACTTGTCTTCCTTTTCAAGTAGCTCTATCGGCGGGGTCCAGCGCCTCCCCTCCTCATCGAGCTGCCTGGATGCTACGGGGAAGAATGTCCGGCCCAGGATATGATCGAAGAGCCGTTCCATCTCCTCCAGCTCCCTAAAAGGCCTCCGCGGGCCCAGAGCCCAAATTGGTCGCCACCTTTCAATCGCCATCGTTATCCCTCCTTTACTTTTATTAGAGCAGGTCCCACTTCCCAGCTCTAACTCTAGAATACATTTTAGGTTAGGGGACAACTTTTGTATGTGACTTTTGTCTCCCTGGGGACAAAAAAGAAGGCTGCCAACCAAAAGGTTGGCAGCCTTCCCAAGCCACAATCTATGGTGAGAGTCTTCCAGGATATGAGTAGTAGTAGGGTGGGTGTAGCGTAGCGAAACCCACCATTATCTCATTCCAAATCCATCCTCAACAGTTCTTCTTCTACCATATGCTCCCAGCTTTGGGGATAAAACCCTCTTTCAATAAAGTCCCTGAAACTGCTGTAATTCCATTCTATGGGCAAATTCACCAATCCATGCTTAGCAGGATTGTAGTGAATGTAATCACAATGCCGATTGAAGTCCTCTTGGTTCCGAATCCTGTGTTCCCAAAACCTCCTCTGCCAGATGACTCTTTCCTTCTTCTTACGCATTGATTCTGAAATATCCTCCGCTCTACCTCCAGAATAACTCCGTGTGAAGCTTGCTTTCAGTCGCTTCCACCTTGTTGAGAAGTCGAAATCGCAATTGGGTAGTGTCCAGATGCAATGAAGGCGGTCTGGTAAAATCACCATAGCGTCGATCTTAAAAGGATACTGCACCATCACCACTTAGAAATATCTCTTCAACAGATCAATGGCAGCTTCCTCCTCAAAGATGGGATATCTTCTATAGGTAACAACAGTGAAGAAGAAAGTTCCTCCTTTTAGCCAAGCTCTACGGTAATTGGGCATGTCTTTTCCTTTTCACCCGTATTTTGGGGTGGTGGGTTCCGTTTCACTCCACCCACCCTACCTTTGCTCCTTTCTGAAGTATCACTTGAAGACGGTATCTTCTCATACTCAGAGAATTAGATACCACACTTACCGAACTAAGAGCCATCGCTGCCCCGGCGATTACGGGATTTAGTAAAAATCCAGTAAAGGGGTAGAGAATTCCGGCAGCTATAGGGATTCCCAGGGAATTGTAGAAGAAAGCCCAGAAAAGATTTTGCTTTATTTTTCTCATGGTGTAACTGCTCAGTTCCATGGCTGTGACCACATCTCTTAAGTCTTCCTTTACTAAGACGATGTCTCCTGATTCTATAGCTACATCTGTTCCCGAGCCTATAGCAATGCCCACATCAGCTTGCACCAAAGCCGGGGCATCGTTGATGCCATCCCCTACCATGACTACTTTCTTGCCCTCTGCTTGTAACTTCTTTATCTCTTGGGCTTTGTCCTGAGGTAGAACTTCGGCTAATACTCTTTTTATGCCAAGCTGGGTGGCAATGGCTTGAGTACTTTTCCAATTATCCCCGGTAATCATTATTACTTCCTTACCCCCTTGTTGCAGGCTATGGACTGCTTCCGGGGCATATTCTTTAATGGTATCGGATATGGCAATGATGCCCTTGGCTTGTCCATCTACAGCCAGGATGGCTACTGTTTTCCCTTGCTCCTCGAAATTAGCTATTTCCGGTTCCAATTTTTGGGGTTCTTCCCATCCCTTATCGACAAAAAGCTTTCTATTGCCCAGTAGAATAGTAGAGCCGTTGTGCTTAGCTATTATCCCTTTCCCGGGAATAGTTTCAAAGCTATCGGCATCGGGGATAGGGATGGCTTTGTTTTTAGCTTCATTGATTATGGCTTCACCCAGGTGGTGTTCCGACCTTTTTTCGGCTATGGCAGCCAACTTTAAGACGGAGACGGTATCCCCAGCAAAGGACAGGACATCCCTAACTCGAGGCTTGCCTTCGGTGAGGGTTCCAGTCTTATCAAAAACAATGGTGTTTGTCTGATGAACTTGCTCCAGGGTTTCGGCACTTCTTATCAGAATGCCGCGCTCAGCCCCAAGACCAGTACCAACCATAATGGCCGTTGGCGTGGCTAAACCCAGAGCACAGGGGCAAGCGATGATGATTACGGCAATAAATACCGTCAGGGCAAAGGCCAGTCCTAAACCTTGAAGATACCAGACGAGAAAAGCGATAAGCCCTATAGCTAATACGGTGGGGACAAAATAGGCTGATATTCGGTCGGCTATTCTTTGGATGGGTGCCTTGCTCCCCTGGGCTTCTTCCACCAGCCTAACAATTTGCGCCAGGGCAGTGTCCTCACCCACTTTAGTAGCTTTGAACTTGAAGCTGCCGACCTTGTTTACGGTTGTCCCAATCACCTCGTCACCCACCGCTTTTTCCACGGGTATACTTTCCCCGGTAAGCATGGACTCATCAACAGCAGAACGACCCTCTGTGATTACACCGTCTACCGGAATCTTTTCTCCAGGTTTGACGATAATGATATCACCGACTTGTACCAGCTCCACAGGCATCTCTTGTTCTTCGCCATCTCTGATTACCGTAGCCGCTTTGGCTTGAAGCCCAAGCAGTTTGCGTATAGATTGAGAAGTCCTACCTTTAGCCGCCGCTTCTAGCATCCTGCCCAGGAGGATAAACAGGATAAGTAACCCGGCAACTTCGTAATAGAGGTCGTCCATGCCATAATTTGGCTTACCTGCCCAGCCATGAGAACCAAAAGCAGCTCCGAGCTTTCCCTTCGGCTTAAGTCCTTTGAGATAACAGATAAGGTCAGCAACGGTGGAAAACATCCCGTTATTCAGGGTGGGGGAACCGACCAAGATAGCCCTGGCATCGAGAACTTCTTTGATTATGTCGCTCCTATCAGACTTGGTCATCTTCTCGGTGCTCCCCCACATGGTGTCGTAGACGATCAGTACCTTGTTCTTGCACTCCGCCTTACCCCAGGTGCCATAGGCGCAAGTTATGGTTTCAGGGTGAGAGCGCCAGATGGCCCCATGGCTAGGGGCAATCATGCTGATTTCCAACCCTCCGAGCTTATCTAGGGCC
>DEIJ01000162.1:0-577 GCA_002352365.1 Dehalococcoidia bacterium UBA2777
CTGATCTTGGCATGGACCTTGAGCGGCACAATGCCGCGCTAGCTCCCCTTCCCGATATGTATCAATCTATTTTTCTCTCCCAGAAGAATCGCCCTAAGGCGATGAGCTATTTCGACTGGTTTGCCTCGGAGGCACACGGACAGCGGATAAAGGAGCTTGTAGACCATAGGGCAAAAGGGGGAAAGGTTTTTGGCTATTTCTGTGCTTACATACCAGAGGAGATAGTTATTGCTGCTGATGGCGTCGCTGCAGGGCTTTGCGCCGGAGAGGAGATTTCCATTAGCACTGCTGATCAGATACTACCCCGGAATACCTGCCCCTTGATCAAATCCGCCTTTGGCTTCAAGCTGGAGAGGTCGAGTCCTTTCTTCCAATCATCTGACTTGATTGTCGGGGAGACCACCTGCGATGGCAAGAAAAAGACCTGGGAGCTCCTGGCAGATTACGCGCCGGTGCATGTCATGGAGCTACCCCAGCGAAGAGATGAGAAGGACAAGGAGTTGTGGATAAGCGAGCTTTTCGCCTTCAAGGACAAGATCGAGGAGGTGACGGGCAATAAGGTCACTGAGGAAAAACT
>DEIJ01000162.1:634-3414 GCA_002352365.1 Dehalococcoidia bacterium UBA2777
TACGATTTACGCAAAGCAGATCCCGTACCAATCAGTGGAGTAGATGCCTTGCTAGCCCCTCAGCTTTACTACGATGACGACCCTTCTCGCCTTACTACCAATATCAATGCCCTATGTAATGAGCTGGAAATTAGAGTGAAGGAAAAGGTAGGGGTAGTACCCTCCGGCACCCCTCGCATACTCATTGCGGGATGTCCTATGGTCCTTCCCTACTGGAAAGTGCATCCTATTATAGAGAACAGGGGTGCTGTGGTAGTATGCGAGGAGTCTTGCGTTGGCTCTCGGCTCCTTACCGGAGATACGATTGTTAAAGGACAAGGCTTAGAGGCTCAAATTGCTGCTATCGCCGAGCGCCAACTTAAGACACACTGCGCTTGCTTTACCCCTAACCACGAGCGTATTGAAGATATCCTTAATCTGTGCTGGGAGTACCACGTTGACGGTGTGGTCCACTTTTCTCTAGCGTTCTGCCAGCCCTACATTATGGAGGCAGTAAAAGTGAAAAAGGCCTTGGAGCAAAGAAATATCCCCATGCTAGAGCTAGAGACCGACTATGGTGAGGGGGATATCGGGCAAATAACGACCAGAATCGAGGCCTTTCTGGAGATGGTCAGGAAGTAAGTAATAGCAAACTAAAAAATGTAATGTTGGCCTTTAGACTTGCCGAGGCAGACCGAAAGGTCTGTACTGCAAGAGCGTGAGCGGCAAGCCCCAAAGTCCCTGAAATCGAGGCTAAAATCAAAATTGAACAGCCTCAAATCTGCAAAAGATTGAAATAAGCCAAAGGGGCAAAACAACAGGGCAGCTCGAAACTTAGCTACAGGCTTTGCTACAAATGGTAGGGGGAATGCCTGAAAAGTCCTTTAAGTAGATCTTAGAGGCCAAAACATAAGGCGGGAGGAAAATTAGGATTTTTTCAAGATTATGTGATAGTCGGTTTTATTGACTTAATGTAAAAAATCGGATTTCATGAGAGGGTGTCAAACTTGTGTGACGAGCTGGAGACCAGAGCGGCCAGAGGTGAGGGGGTAGTTGACCCCTCAACCCCGAGGATAATGTATACTGGAACACCCACTGCCGAGTTCAAGCTTCACCACCTCATTGAAACCAGTGGTGGATTGGTAGTTTGTGAAGATGCCTGTAGTGGGAGCAGGTTTTACAGGATACTCATTGATGAGATCCAAGATGGTCTTGAGGGCCAACTGATGGCTATAAGCGGAAAGTATTTGAAAGCCGACTGCGCTCATTTTACTCCCAATAACGAGAGGATTGAAAACATAGTCAGACCCGAATTTGACACCTCCCATAGCTGACGCAAAGCTGGAGAAAGACGCGTACCACTACAACGGTTCTCTCTTGGGGGGGTCAACTTGTGAGAGGTTGAAGCCTGGTGGAGGCCTAAGGCCCACTGCCTGAAAGGCCTCATATGCTCTGCCCACTAGCTCCGTCCTGAGCAAGAAGGCATGCTCCCCACTTCCACCCTGACCCCTTTGACCTGTTCCAGGTCTTTCACCCAAGTTTGAGACCACCTTAATGGTCTCAAACTTGGGTCAAGGGAATGCCAACAATGTAGCCCATCCCTTCTTCAGCCAAAGCCTCAAGCAAAGGCAAAGATGTCACCCCTCTATCGGCTACCACTACCACCTGTCGCACGGTGAATCGCCTCCTCATATCTGCTACTTGATACCTGAGTATATCAACGAGCGAGGAGGTGTTAATGGCATCTTAGTTGAGACGAAGTGGATTGATCATCGAGCAACATCGTCTCGAGCAATTATTGGCCATAAGAGGCTTAAGGAGGCGGGGTGTATACTGGAGATGGATTGTATTTCCACCTGTATTGAGGCAACACTATCGTCGATTCAGAGAGACGAAGTACCAATGTTAGTGACTTGCGCTTTCAGCCCAGCAATGTTCACTGAGCCTATTCGATGGGTTTTCAGTATGATACCTGGCTTCGATTCTGACTTTGCCACTTTTATATGGATTAATTCGCAAGTCGCGGCTGAAGCTATAAGACTAGCTGTAGAAAGGGTTGGATTTGAGAACTTGACCGGGCGCTCAGTGAGAGATGCTCTTGCTAGCATGAAGGACTTCAACACAGGATTAATACCGCCAATAACTATGAGTGAGGATAAGCCGTATTATGCTAAGGTACGGGTTTACCAAGTTCAGAAAGGGAAGATGGTGCCACTTAGTGATTGGCTAGAGTGGGCCTATTTTTTGGAGTTCTAAGGGGAAATTCACCGAGATTGGGGCGGTATTTCACACGTGAGAGCAGATTTAAGGGGCCAGCTAGGCTGGCCTAGCTCAAATGTGTGCCAGGGCATGATAGCTGCATTTTGGCCCAAGGGGCAACGCTTGAGCCACTTATAGTCTTCCGCATAATCTCGTATGAAGTGCCTCCTCCCATAGGGAGAGGTTGGGAGAGGGTGAGGCGCACCATGCCAAATTTTTGATTTTGTCGGGTGTTATTTTTCCCTCCCCTTAATCTCCTCCCGCCAGGGGAGGGAAATTGAATTGCAAGGAGTTATGTGGCTAAGTATAATGTGTTGAGTGTGTTGAGTAGGTTAGTAAGGAGGGATTCTATGGAGAAGAAGAGAATTGTTAAGCTTGGTCGTTCAGAGGTTGATATTAGTGAAGTGGTTCGTGACCCGCGTGGAGTAGAGGATATTGTGGCCGAGGCAATAGAGACCGATTGGTCAGAAAACCGCTATCTTCAGATTGATGAGCGGCTGTTCCCCTTTGCTGATGCTGCCGATATAGTAGAGTGGGACAGC
>DEIJ01000126.1:0-7299 GCA_002352365.1 Dehalococcoidia bacterium UBA2777
AATGGGGTGGAACATCCGTTACAAGTTTATCCATAAGATAAGGTAGAGAAGACATAATCTCGCCTAGGGGTGCACATCTAAAGGACAGGAGCTAGCACCTATCAGCTATATCTGGGGCCCGGTTGCAGATTTGTGACTTTTGCGGCCTTTAGCCCTTTAACACTGCCCCGACCCCGACATGAAAGCAGGACCTCGGCCAGAGAGTAGGATTGAGAAAGCATGAGGGGCTCTTGGCGCCAAGGGCCCACACACTGTAGCTCAATATGCGAGCATTACTTCTCCAGCGCCCTCTCAAACTCCTCAGGTGTCTTATAAAAGCCTGGAAGTGGATCTGCCCACCCAATAGGGCAAAACTTGGCTTCCCTTACCTGACGTACCTGAACCGTGTACATAAGCCAAGGGGTATCCTCACTAATAGTTATTGGAGGCGCCCAACCACCAGTCTCAAAATTCCTTATACTGAACAGAGCTTCCCTGACCGCCCGCCGGGTTAAATTCTCATATCCCACCTTTTCTATAGCTAACCTGATAGCTTCTACGGCGGCAGCCTGGTGTACCCAACCTGTCGTATAGAAACCTCCAGTATCCTCCAACTCCATACCACGATACTCTTTCGCCTTCTCGGTCAAGACTTTTAGACCGGGAAACTTTTCACTTTCCCAAGGCATTGGGTGTAGAGCATTAGCGTACCATCCATCCACAGCATGTCCAAGGATACGCAAGGATGCTTCGTCAAGACTGAGCGGGGAGGCGGCAAAACAGATCCCTTTCTCTTGAAGCCCTAACCTTGCAGCGTCCTTACCGATTGTAGTCATCGAGGCTCCATAAGCTGTAACATAAATCCAATCGGCTTTGCTGGCAAGCCTTAAAAGCTCAGTGGAGGTATCGATGCATCCTATGAAAGGCACAACCTCATAGCCAACAAATTCAACCCCGATTTTCTCAAAGTATTTTGTAGCCTCAAGCGTACCGTAGCCTGCAAGCGTATCATAAAAAATAGTTCCAACTCTCATGTTACGTGCCTCAGTCCACAGGTTCCCCTTAATCCACTTTACTACCGTCATAAACGCAGTCGGCCAGTCGCTAAATGTAGTAACGATGCGCTGAGGCTTCGTTATCATCCCTGGGGTCAACGCAGTTAGGGTAATCACTGCAAGGTCCGCTCTCCGAGCGACCGGTATCGCTGCTTCAAAACCACATTCGGTAACGTCTTGCAATATTATGGCTCCCTCTTCAATGGGTCTGCGAAACGCAGGTACAGCCTGTGGAGCTACAGTCCTGGTATCATACCAGGGCATCTCAACTTTGATCCCATTGATGCCACCTTGCTCATTCACATACCTCAGATAGTCAAGCAAGCCATTGCCCCAGGGAACAGCGTGGGAGGCCAACGCGCCAGTCCAGCAAGTACATAGTCCTATCTTCACAACCCTCTCATCAGGCCCAGCCTCACAGACTGGAATAGCACCTGCAAGTAAGAGCACCATAGAGAGCCCCGCTGCTACAAGACCCATGGCAATCTTCTTCCACATTCCTCTCACCTCCATAGTAACTTCCCGACGCTTTTCATCTTCCGCCATTTCTAAATACCTCCTCTACCAATTTTTCCTGTTCTCCTTTACCTACACCCGTCTCATAACCCATCACCCCTTCATTGCCTAATCACCAGAGCCGACGGTATCTCGGACAATAAGGAAACTCGCGGCAATTTGTCAGCCACTGTTCATTTCATTAACTACTATTCTTTGACTTCAGTCCAAGGCGCAACCCATTCTAATTCTATCCACTCAGAAACAGGCTGATGTGCGCCATTTCGAATTTGCACAAGCCGCGAATGAGTTAACCACCAGGGCCTGTCATTGCTGACAGCCAGTGGGGGGCATCCAAGACCTAGGTCAAAATTCCTAATACTAACAATGCCCTCTCTTACAGCACTTCCAGTCAGATTCGCAAACCCCACCTTCTCCATGGCTAACCTTATGCCCTCAACCATAACAGCCGATGCTATCCACCCGTCTAGATACATACAACCAATATCGCTTAGTTCCCACCCCCGATATTTTTTGGCTGCCTGGAGGAAAGCTTTCATTCCCGAACTTGGTTCTTCCATCAATGGGAATTCCATTTGAGGGAGTGGTATTATCTCCTGGGTGTAAACTCCTTCCACCTGTTTTGGCAGCATCATCTTTAAGAACTGCTCATCCACAGCTGAGGGAAGATCACATATCCTTACGCCCTTCTTTTGAATCTCCAACCTAGCTTGATCCTTAATTAGTGTGGTAAGTGTTGTCCCAGCGGCGGTAACACAAACCCAATCCGGTTCTTTACCGGCCAACCTCAGCCACTCAGTCGAGGTGTCAATAGCGCCAAGAAGGGGCAAGATCTCGTAGCCAACAAACTCAATCCCTAATTCAGGGGGGTAGTAATCTCGGATGTCCTCTATTGTAGCCCAGGTTATAGGCCAATCATAACCCATAAGGCCCAGCCTAAGTGGGCGCTCCATAGGCCATTTTTGCTTGATCCATCTTATTACGCCGACAAAATGGCTAGTGTAATTGGGGGATGTGCCAAACAACCATCGCTCTGGATTGGTGAATGCTCCCGGGGTGATGGCAGCACCGTGATATCCTACAATTCCTTCTCTTTGAAGCCTTGGCGCTAGTGTCTCCATGGGACCTGAACCCATCGGCGATTCTACCAATACTCCCGCTTGCTGAAAAAATTTGTGAGCGAGTATCGCCTTAGGAATCAAACCTTGAGTATCCCTCCAAATTAACTCTATTCTGACCCCATCGATGCCACCATGATCGTTTATATACTTCAGATAATCCATTTCTCCAAAAGTTATGGGAGAACCAGTGGTACCACCGAACCCAGTAATAATGCCACCTATCCCAATCCTTATCACCTTCTCCTCCGCGGCTTTCGCTGGAACTACTGAGCCTAGTAGTAGGGCGGCTACTAGAGCTCCTGCCATCGCTACCAACCCTAGCCTTTTACCCTCTTTCAAGAGCTTCTTCATCTCTCCTCCTTTCATTGTTGTTTTTGCTCCTCAGCCCTGTCAAAGTAGACCTTATCTAAGGCATATCTTATGGGCTGGGACATCGATTTACCACCCGGGTAGATCTGTCCCCTTCAGCTATACTGCCGAAACCTCGCACCCGGCCAAACTAACTGACCCACCTATATACCACCTTTATCAGCCTGTCTAAAAAGTCCGACCGAAGGACCTTCTTTCCCTCTTTGGGGACACAAGATGGGATATATCGCCGCAATTCCCTCACTCAAGGCTCAAAAATCACCTATTCCCCTGGGTAAATTCCCCACCATGCCCTCCTTGGCGACCCTTTTTAGACAGCCTGTTATTCCATCTTAAGCTGATGTACCCCCTTTAAACCAATCACTAACGCGGACCAGTGCACCTCCCTGAAACTGGCACATGGAATAATAATCAGTCACCCATGGCTTGTTCTCAGTTATATAGTCAATCGCTAAAGCCTTTCAACTTAGCACGACGGCTCCGTCCTCTTGAACATTATTCGAACTCCACACAACCTGGGAAGCGGGGGTATTCGATCCATTTTTCATCAATAGGGTAGAATTTACCCCCTCGGGCCTGATACATTCGATGATGGTGGGTGTAAACAGGCCAGGCATCGCTCATAGTTATTGGAGGTACCAGCCCGCCGGTGTCTAAGTATTTTATGCTTGCCAGAGCATCCCTGACAGCATAGCCGCTCAAATTCTCATATCCGACCTTCTCCAGAGCCAGCCTTACACCTTCGACTCCAACCTGAGCCTGCAGCCATCCTGTAATATAGATTCCCCCTAGCCTCTCCCACTTCTCTAATCCCCAGCCGCGATACTTCCTGGCTGTTTCGAAGCAGAGCTTTACCCCCGGTATTTCTGTCTGGGCTGGCGTGACAGCATACTTTGCAGAATATATTCCGTCAGCTTCTTTCCCAGCTATAGCCACAGACTCATCTATACAAGGATAGGGAGATATCACTGTTATCCCCTTTTCCATGATCTCTAACCTGGCACAATCCTTTACCACTGTTGTCAGTGTCGCTCCACAGCCCCCAAAATAGACACAATCTGGGTTTTTCCCTGCTAACCTGAGCCACTCAGTAGATGTATCAATAGTCCCTAACATAGGCACAACTTCATGGCCTATGAATTCCATCTCCAGGTACTTGCAGGCAATTTTCACCCCCTCCAATGCTTCCCAGCCTGACCTCTCATCCCAGAATAAAGCGCCAACCTTGGCCTGGCGTTCCTGGACCCAGTTTTCTTTAAACCACTTAAGTGCTACCCCTGCTTCATCACGTTTACCAGGAGTGGCACTGAATATCCATTTGGCGCCGCTCTTGTCAACAAGCATATCTTCGCTATAGCCCCCTAGAAACGTCATTGGTATTCCATCCTTTGGGAATGACGGTGCAATCAGTTCTATCGCCCCTTGGAGAACACTCCAATCGAGAACTGCCCCTGCCTCCACAATCCTCTTATAAGCAACCATTTCACGAGTTCGTAACCCTGCGCACTCATACCAATCCACATCCAACTTGACTCCATTAAAGCCACCTCGATCGTTTATATACCTTACATAATCAAGCATTGCTTCACAGCCAGGCGCAGTAGAAGTAGCAGCTGCCCCGGTAAAAACAGCATGGAGCCCTATCTTCACCACCCTCTCCTCTGGCCCAGCCTGACAGACAGGAAAAGCAACTGTAAGTAAAAGCGTAATAGAGAGCCCCACTGCTACAAGAGCCAAGCTGACCTTCTTCAATCCTTTCTGCATCTCTCCTCCTTTCATTGTTTTTGCTCCCCATCAAAGTAGACCCTATCCAAGGCGTATCTTGTGAGCTGGGATATAGAAACCCCCTTCTCAAAAGAGAGCTTTCTCAGCTTCTTATGCTGTTCTGGCGTGGCATAGCAAATCGGCTGTTCTGCATTGCACCAATAATACGGTAAGCGATGCTACGAGTGCCCCTCCTCAAACCGCTCACTGATGATGGGCACTTCATACCAATCACCAATAGGTACCTGCTTACCTTGCTGTACCTGATACGTTCTTACATATTTGAGGAAATACGGCTTGTCATCGCTCATGCTCACCGGAGGGATAATGCCCTCGATGTCTAAATCCTTCACACTTGCTAAACCATCTCTGACAGCTCGAGGGGTCAAATTCTCATATCCAACCTTCCCTATAGCTAGCCTTATACCTTCAGTTGTTATGCGGAACAAGATATATGCGCCTACATAGTAACTTGAAACATCCTCGGCTGCCCAACCACGATATTCCCTCGCCAGTTCAACAATACGTGCTATCCCAGGGATATCCGTTTCGCAAGCGGGTGGATAACCTCGCGTAGTAAAGCATTCTTCAATGTCATGCACACCAGCCATCTCAACAATATTCTCATCAATGCTGTAGAGTGTTCCAATGAACTCGATCCCCTTTTCTCGCATCTCCAACCTAGCGTAGTCTTTTATTTCAACCGTTATCGTGCCTCCATAGCCGCCAACTATAACAAAATCTGGCTTCTTGCCAGCCAGCCTTAGCCACTCTACCGTAGTATCGATAACCCCAGTCAAAGGTACGCGTTCTGCGCCAACGAACTCAAACCCCATCCAGGAAGCTACCTGCGGTAAATGTTCAATTGCGTCTATGACGGGCGGGCTCTCAGGACTCATGACCCCTATTCTCACAGGGCGTTTCTCCTGCGGGTGCTTCTCTGCCCAATAGATCTGCGCCCACTTTATTGACATCGCCAAGCCATCATCCCATGAGGGCACTGAGGTAAAGAACCATGGGGGCTTAGGGTTAATCCCTGGCGGGATCATATCAGCATTCACCACTGGCATATGATTTATATACCGGCTCGGCGCTGCTACCATTGGCATAGTCCCGATATTTATCTCAACTACCGCCCCTTCGCTAAGGAATTTCTTGGAAAGTTGAATCATCCTCGGTATATTCCATCTGGCATCCTCCCACAAACATTTTATTTGGATGCCATCGATACCGCCTTGCTCATTGAAGTGTTTCACATGGTCGAAAAGACCACTGTAAAAGGGGACGCCTAGAGTAGCCATGGGTCCAGTCAAATGGCATGGCACACTTATCTTCACCACCTTCTCATTTGCCCCAGCCTCGCAGATCGGAATAGCACTTGTAAGCAAAAGCACTATAGAGAGCCCCACTGCTACAAGCCCCAATCCAATCTTCTTCAATCCTCTCGGCATTTCCCCTCCCTTTCATTGTTTTTGCTCACCCCCATCAAAGTAGACCTCATCCAAGGCACACCTTATGAGATAGGACATAGAGACCTTCTTCTTATAAGCGAGATCCTTGAGCCTTTCATGCTGCTCTGGGGTGGGGTAGTAGATCGCCTGCCTGAATGTTCTGTTCATTGTTTAAGCTTGTAATAGCATTTTAGTACCCGATTGTCAAGGTTTCAGGTGAGGCTTTATCAGATAGGCTATCTTGGCATCAATGAATAATGCAAGAATAGGGGAAAACATTCCCCCTTATGAATGGTAAAGTAAAAGGGGCCCAGGGGGCCTAGCTGGAGTGATAATCGAAAAGGGACCTGCCTTAACAGAAGCAACTGCTTCCGATATGCTGAGCTAAAACAAGACCAGATACCGGAGGGAAGAATGGGTTGTAAGCCAACTCCATAGGATGGGATTCGATTCCGTCGATGAAGCAATCGAATGCGATAGCGGTTGGTGTCGACCCCCTTGGGTATGTTCAGATAATAATCGGTCTTATTTCAGCTAACACGTTCCAAGAAAAATACACCCTGAAAAGCTCAAAGCTCCCGTTGAGCATTCCTCGAGGAAGCCGCCCCCAAGATATTCAATCCGGCATTGGGGTCTGTCATCTTCGCTGAACTTCGCTCCAGGCATGACCAGATCAAGGAGACTGTAGCCTATACCAACCTCATGACCACCTGGCTAAGGCTACGGGAGGAGCTGGGGCTCAAGGCTTCCTACAGTAGCTTCCGCCGCTATGTGTTAAAGCACCTTCCCGAGGCTGTGGAGCGGGCTCAGATTACAGTGCGGCGGGATGACCCACCACCGGGGAGGAGGCACAGATAGATTTTGGCTATCTGGGCTTATGGGAGGACCCTTTAGCTGGGAAGAGATACCGACTCTGGGTTTTTGCCATGGTGCTGTCCCATAGCCGGCACATGTTTGCCTGTGCCGTCCGTCACATGGACCAGGTCGCCTGGTTAGAAAGTCATGTGGCTGGCTTCGAGTTGGAGTGAACCCCTGAGACTGGAC
>DEIJ01000126.1:7379-7955 GCA_002352365.1 Dehalococcoidia bacterium UBA2777
GACTTTGCCATGAGGAATCAGAGAGGTTTCAGCTTAGAATTCAAAAGGCAGGTAGTCGAGGAATTACTCAGTGAAGAGAGCAGGCCTGCCCAGCTCTGTCACAGATACAACATCTCATCGAGCGTACTCTACCACTGGAAGAGGCAATACAGCCGCGGTAGGTTTAACAACGAGCCTACTCAAGAAGCCGCCCTGAAGGATAGGGTTGAGAAGCTGGAGAGTCTGGTGGGCAAGCTGACGCTGGAGAATGAGTTTCTAAAAAAGGGGTTACAGAACAGCGTCAATCGAGCCAACGCAAAAGGGAAATCGTTGCTCGGTGGAAACACCTCCTCAGCAGTATCCAGCGAGGGTGTAAGCTTATGAGCATTGCCAGGAGCACTTTCTACTACAGGCGCAAAGCCAAGAGCCCTGACCGGATGAAAACGGAGGCTGACCTCGTAGACCGTATCGAAGCTATCTGCCTTGAGTTTCCCCACTACGGTTAACGCCGGGTTACCAGGCAACTCAAGCGCGAAGGGTGGCTGGTAAACCACAAGAGGGTGCTGCGATTGATGCGTGAGAGCGACCTTCTCTGCC
>DEIJ01000104.1:0-7090 GCA_002352365.1 Dehalococcoidia bacterium UBA2777
AAATGGGGTGGAACATCCGTTAGAAAGGGAATGCTGAAGCTAACTACAAAGCTATCCACAGTTCCTAAACCATAGTGATCCGAAAAAGGCCCTCGATTGCTTGTATCTGGAGGAATCCTCCTTTGTCTTAGCCGATCCTACTGATATTGAGAGGCCTCAGGCGAGAAGGACAGAATTTCCTCTATTTATTTTAATGATTTCCCCCCCCGCTAACTCGCTCCCACCTGGGGAGGGAGAAGTATAAGGATTTTGCATTTAACCATAATAGAGGTAAGCTATGTCCTTTGGCAGTGTCGGCTTAAGCTCTGCGGTTGTTGAGTTCACCCTGCCTCTTAATGAACCGGCTCCAAGGCGCAGATTTGGGAGATAATCTGCTCATCAGTGAAGCCGCTTATGGTGATAGCCCGCCGCGGGCAGTGGGTACAGCACAGCCCACAACCTTTACAGGAGGCGGTAATAATTTCCGCCTTGACCTCCTGCTCAACAGCCTTCAACTCAATAGCTTTAAAGGGGCAAAGCGACTGGCAAAGTCCGCATCCGATGCATTTATCCCAATCTATATAAGCCGTTATCCCAGCAAGTTTAAGCTCCCTCTGCGATAGTATAGCCACCGCTCTGGAGGCGGCAGCTTGAGCCTGGGCAATGCTTTCCTCGATGAATTTAGGGCTGTGGGCAAGCCCACACATGAAGATGCCCTCAGTAGCAAAATCTACCGGCCGAAGCTTCATGTGCGCTTCCAAAAAGAAGCCATCTTGATTTAACGGCACCTTAAACAATTGAGACAACTTCTTATTACCAGCCGAGGGAATAACTGCTACCCCCAAGGCTAATATATCAGCATCTATGGTTAAACGTTGGCCCAAAAGAACATCGGCTACAGTAACTCTTAAAATACTGTCCCCCTGTTCCCTGAGAATTTCCACTTCAGGCTGATCCTGTGGATCGTAGCGAATAAATTTCACCCATTGATTTGATGCCTCTCGGTAGTAATCTTCCTTAAGCCCATAGGTTCTTATATCGCGATGAAGGAAAAAAATTTGCGCCTCCGGGTTTATCTGCCTAAGCTTTAAGGCGCATTTTATCGCCTGACCACAACATACTCGGCTGCAATAGGGTCTCTCGCCATTTCTTGAGCCGACACAGCCGATTATTACCAAACTTCGGCAACTTCTGACTTCTTGGCTACCATGGGCAATCTCTTGTTCCAATTCCAGCAAAGTTAATACCCTGGGATCTTGCCCATAGAGGTATTCTGTAGGCTTGTATTCCTCTCCTCCCGTGGCAATAATGGCTATGCCATGCCTGATTTCTCTGATTTCTTCCCTAATTCTGATTTGGGTGGCGAAGTTACCCACATAGCCGGAAACTTCCAGGATATCGGCATTGGTGTATATATGGATTAGGTGGTGCTCATAAACCTGGTGGACAAGATTTCCCAGGTAATCCTGGACATCTCCCCCTTCCAAAGTATAATAGATTCTCCCAGCTATCCCCCCAAGTTGGGGACCATTTTCCACCAAAAAAACTTCAAACCCTTGTTCCGCTAGGCTTAAGGCGGCTACCATACCGGAGATACCTCCACCAACGACTAAGCCCCTATGGTTAAGGGGTAAAGATATTTGCTTTATCGGCTTAAGCAGTCTGGCTTTAGCTACTGCCATCCTCACCAATTCCTTCGTCTTCTGGGTGGCATTATCTTTGTTCCTCATATGCACCCAGGAGCAATGTTCTCTGATATTGGCCATCTCGAAGAGATAGGGGTTTAAGCCTGCTTCCCTGAGAGTTTCCTGGAATAAAGGTTCATGGGTTCTCGGGGTGCAGGCGGCAACAACAACTCGATTCAGTCCCTGCTCCGTTATAACCTCAGCGATATGTCTGGTTGAATCTGCAGAACAGCTAAACAAGTTCTCCTCGACATGGACGACATCATCGAGTTCGGCAGCGTAGCTAGTTACGCTGGGCACATTTACCGACCTGGCGATATTGGTACCACAATGACACACAAAGACACCGATTTTGGGGCGATCCTGATCGACGTCTCTTTCGGGAGGATATTCTTTCTCCTTAAGCAATGTCCCCCGCTCAGCAGAAAGAAGTTGGGAGGAGAGGGCACAAGCAGCACCAGCGGTCATCACCGACTCGGGTATATCCATAGGCCCGTGAAAGGCTCCACAGGCATAAATTCCCCGCTGTGAGGTGTGACAAGGGGAGAAAAAACGAGTGTTACAAAACCCATAGGAATTGAGGTCAATGGAAAGTCTTTGGGCCAACTCTGTGGTATGTTGAGATGGGGTTAACCCCACAGAGAGAACCACCAGCTCGAATTCCGAGGTGGCAATTTCGTTTTGACTATACCTTATTAATACGTTTTTGGTTTGGGGCAATTCCTTTACTATTGAGCCGATACCCCATATAAAGCGAACCCCGGGGAGCTTTTTGGCTCCCTCATAGTAGGCCTCAAACCCCTTGCCGAAGGCACGAATATCATTGTAGAAGATAGTAGCCTCAAGCTCGGGGTTATGCTCTTTGGCCATAATCACCTGTTTGATGGCATACATGCAACATACCGCTGAGCAATAACCATGGCCAATAGCCACATCTCGGGAGCCCACGCACTGAATCCAGGCAATTCTCTGGGGAGGCTTGCCGTCTGAGAGACGCCGTATCTCACCTCGATAAGGGCCGGCAGCATTCAATATTCGCTCAAATTCGAGACTGGTGATTACATTCTTCATTGTCCCGTAGCCGTATATGCCCTTAATTTTGGGGTCAAAGCTGTCATAGCCAGGGGCCAGAATTATGGCGCCAACCTCAATCTCCAGCTCCTGTTCCTTTTGATATAAATTTATCGCCTTATTCTTACACACTGGGGCACAAATCTTGCATTGCCGATAAAGCAGGAAAAGGCACTGCTGGGGGTCTACTATGGAGACTGCTGGTATTGCCTGGGGGAAAGGAACACGAATGCACTTGGTGAGGGACAAATTTTCGTTAAAGGGGTCAGAAATTTTCACTGGACAATATTCGGCACAAGTTCCACAGCCGGTACATTTTGCTTCATCAACATAGCGGGGTTTTTTAATCAAATTCACCCGAAAGTCCCCCGCCTCACCTTCAACCCCTCTAATCTCGGCATTGGTTATGATTTCTATATTGGGATTCCTTTCGCATTCCACTAATTTCGGCGAGAGAATACACATGGAGCAATCATTGGTGGGAAAGGTTTTATCCAGTTGAGCCATCTTGCCCCCGATGGAGGGAGCTTCATCCACCAGATAGACCTTAAACCCAGAGTTGGCCAAGTCCAAAGAGGCTTGAATGCCACTGATCCCGGCGCCGACTATCATAACCGCGCCTACCTTGCCTCCCACAGAAACTGGAATTTGGTTGGCTAGTTCACCACAAGTAAGCTCCATTAAAGGCGATAAGTCTCCCAAAAAGCCTACCCTCCCAAGTATGCCCTCTTCACATATTCGCTTTCGCCCAGCTCTTGACTACTACCCTGTGCTACAATACTCCCCAGCTCCAATACATACCCCCAGTGGGCAAGGCGTAGCGCCAAGTGGGCATTCTGCTCCACTAAGATGATGCTGACCCCTTCCTGATTGATATCACGGATGATCTGGGCAATTTGCTGCACTATTATGGGAGATAGGCCTAGCGTTGGCTCATCCATAAGCAAAAGCTTGGGCTTAGACATCAACGCCCGGCCGATAGCCAGCATCTGCTGCTCGCCACCACTTAAACTTCCGCCAAGTTGCCCCTGCCTTTGTTTCAATATGGGGAAGTATTCATAAATATGCTCCACATCCCGATTTACCTCCTCTCCCCTCCGCAAATAGGCACCCATGAGGAGATTCTCCATCACGCTCATCTGAGGGAAGATCTTCCTCCCCTCAGGCACCTGGCTTATCCCTAACTTAACAATTCCCCCGGGTGACTTGCCCTCTATCCTCTGGCCGCAAAACCAGACCTCCCCGGCGGTAGGTCGTTTTAAGCCAGAGATAACCTTTAAGGTAGTGGTTTTCCCGGCACCATTGGCGCCCAAAATGGCGATGACTTGCCCCTCAACAAGTTCCAGGGAAATACCTTTAAGCACTTCAGCCTTCTGATAATGGGCTATCAGATTGTGGATGGCGAAAAACATTAGATTAGCTCTTTCGGCCCTAGATAGGCACGGATAACCTCTTCATTTTCTACTATATCTCCTGGTGGCCCTTCAGCAATTTTCTGCCCATAGTTTAGCACCGCCAATCGGTCACAGCATTCCATTACTGCTGCCATATTGTGCTCGATGAGCAGAATAGTGGTCCCCCGGTGGCGAATGCTTTCCAAGCAGCCAAGAAGTGTGGCCACCTCCTGGGGATTCATGCCAGTGAATGGCTCATCCAAAAGGAGAAGCTTGGGGGAGGTAGCCAAGGCTATGGCAATAGCCAGAAGCCTCTGATAGCCATGGGAGAGATTTTTGGCCAGTTCATTCATTAAATTTGCCAACCCTATAAATTGTAGCACTTCAAAAACCTTCCCCACCATTTGTTGTTCCTTCCCCCGTGCCGAGCCAGTATGAAATAGATCCTCCCAAAAACCTATAGGCACCTGGTGTTGGCAGGCAATAAGCACATTAAGCAAAACCGAGAGATTACCAAAGAGGGTGGTTAATTGAAAGGTTCTGGCTATCCCCCTTTCGATAATTCTATATGGTTTCAGACCCGTTATGTCTTCTCCTTCGAATAAAATCTTTCCCCTGGTGGGGGGGGAGAAGCCAGCGATCATGTTAAACGCGGTGGTTTTTCCAGCACCATTAGGCCCAATTAAGCCCACTATCTCACCTTGATTCACTTCTAGATTTAGCTCTTGCACTGCAGCCAGTCCCCCAAAGTATTTAGTTAGGCCCTGTGTTTCGAGTAGTGGCACTTCCCCTCCCGCCAACTTCCGAACCGCCGCGAAAATCCTACCATTCCCGTCGGCACCCCAGTGATCTAAGATCGAATATATCGGGCCCCCAAAAGGTAGCCAGACTTTTTGGTATTTATTTAGCTTTGCTCCAAGGCATATACTGACCTAAGCCCCAAAGACCTTGGGGGAGACGCCAGATGGTGATGATAAGGATAATGCCAAAGACAGCCGGTTCATACTCGGCGGCAACTCTAAAAGCCTCAGGTAAGGTGGTTAGGATAGCGGCCCCCAGCACTGATCCAGCCACACTTCCCAGGCCGCCAAATACCGGGTATAGCAAGATGGACAGGGTACGGTGCATAGTGAAGTCGGCGGGGGAGACATAATATAGATAGTGAACTACGAAACTGCCTGCCACACCGGCAAAAGCGCAACCAATGACAAAAGCGATGATCTTATATCTTACCACATTGATGCCTACACTCTCGGACAAGACATCAGATTCCCGAATGGCAGCCAGAGTCAGACCAAATTGAGAATGATCTAACCGATACATAATCGCTATGGTCACCGCCAGCAAGGCTAGCGCCAAATAGTAATAAGAAGCCTTGGAGCCAAACTCAATAGTTACCAGCCCGCCAATCTGGATTGTGGGGGCGGGAATATTAAGGATGCCAGTAACCCCACCGGTAAAGCTTCGCCACATAGCGACCACTATCCTAAAGGTTTCAGCGAAGGCCAATGTCACTATGGCAAAGTACAATCCCTTCACCCTCAAGGTAAGCATCCCCATGGGCACTGCCATCAGAGCTGCTGCTGCCGCCGCTAGAGGTAAGCAAAGCCAGAAATCTAATCCCCATCTGGTAGCCAGCAAAGCCGAAGTATATGCTCCTACCCCCATAAAGGCAGCATGCCCTAAGGTTATCTCCCCGCCAAGAAAGACCAGCCTTATGCTGAGCGCCAAAATTGTATTGATGAGGATGATAATGATAATGTGAAGATGGTAGTCACTAGGGAAAATGAAGGGTATAAGGGCTAAGAATGCTGCTAAAGCCAGATAACCCAGAAGTCTCTTAGGCAGTGCCAAGTAACCCCCTAGGTCTAAGTAACAATATCAGGATTATGATAGCAAAAAAGGCCAGCTCCCCCGCCTGGGGATTGATATAAAAAGTGGCGAAGCTCTCTACCTGCCCCATGATAAGCCCGCCAGCCACTGCACCAGGGATGCTCCCCATTCCTCCCAGGACGATGATGGCTAAAGCTTTTATCAGGGGAGCTTGCCCCATGAATGGGGTGAGGAAAAATACCGCCCCCATTAAAGCTCCAGCAATAGCCGCCAGGCCACTACCCAGGGCAAACCCCATCGTGGAGACATTCTCCACATCTATACCTTGCAGGGCGGCAGCCTCCCGATCTTGAGTTACTGCCCGCATTGCTCGGCCCAATTTGGTGCGGTAAATAAGAAACAATATCGCCAAGATCAAAGCCACCGAGATGCCGATCACCCCTAACTCCTCTTTGGGAATGGCTAAATAGGTGCTGCGAATCACCCCGGGAATGGGGGAGGGGATGGCCTTGAACTCAGCACCAAAAAAATATAGCGCAGCTACCTGAAGGATCAAGGTTAGCCCTAGGGTAATGAGTGCAGTGGGAATTAGCTCTCTGCCCACTCGGCGCAGCAGTCCTCGATCTACCGCAGCACCAAGCAGGCCAACCAAAACTATGGCCAAGGGGATAGCTGCCCAGTAATTGATGCCCCTTTCTACAGTGAAGAAATAGACAATATATGCCCCCGCCATGTAAAACTCACCATGGGCAAAATTGATCACCCCCATTATGCTGAACACTAAAGTCAATCCCAGGGCTATCAGTACATAGACCATGCCCGAGCTTAAGCCACTGAATACTAGTCCGGGTACATCAGCCAAGGTGACTTCTTCCTTTGCCCGAAGCAGCGATCAAATTTTGAGCCAAGGTTATATTATACCTTGGCTCAAAGTGAAAGGAAATTTGCCCTGGGTATTATTTGGGTGGGGCATAAAGCTTCGCCTCCACGAAGGCAAGAACTACTGGTTTGCCATCCCTCACCTCAGATATGCAAATGGAAGTAATAAGCTGACGCTTAATGCCAAATACTTCCTCACCCCCCCAGTGAGCTGGCCCAAATAATGACTCCCATTCCAGAGCTTCCAGA
>DEIJ01000104.1:7174-7823 GCA_002352365.1 Dehalococcoidia bacterium UBA2777
AAGGGTGACTGGGGATCGTAATCGCCGGTCAATACTCCCTCGGCTGCTTCCTTACTAGCCAGTGCCACGGCAGCTTTAACCGGTGCGGCCATAAGAGCGATAATCTTCCCCTCATAACCCTGGACATAAAGTTCCTTCAGCATGAGAGCCGTTTCACCCAGCACCGACCAACCGAAGCTGATCATGTCAGTGTTTTTCTTCATCACCCTTGAGATAAGGGGGCCAAAGTCCATGAGACCTCGAGGATAATATTCTTCACCGACAATATCAAATCCGTTAGCTTGGGCAGCCACCTTAGCATATTTGGTTGCCTCCCAGCCAGTGGCATCATCAGGGTTAATTATTGCCAGGGTTTTCACTCCCGGCCAGTAATTTGTCTCCTTCAGCCAATGATAGACAGCGCCTTCTCCCGCCATCCCGCCAATGAAGGCCCTAAAACAGAGTGGCTTATCTGGGGCAGTTGCCTCGGGGGCACTGGCGAGATGCTGAACCAAAGCCTTGTTCTTCTCATAAGTAGGGTAGGCAGCCAGGAAGGCAGCGGTGCTCAACGGACCAACAATGAACTGGGCACCTCTCTCCAGGATAAGGTAATTGGCGGCAGATACCCCGCCCTCAGAGGTATACTTGTCATCTGCTGAAGCAATCTTTA
>DEIJ01000093.1 GCA_002352365.1 Dehalococcoidia bacterium UBA2777
AGGGTAGGGGGTGTCAAACTTGGGATAGAGAGGCAAAGGGTGAAGCTACCACTACCGAGCAAGCCGAGCAAGAGGTTTATGCAGTTAAGGGCGAAAGTGGGGAAGTGCCCAAAGCGGTAACACCTACCGAGCCAGTAGCCGAGAAGCCAAAGGCAAAGCGTAGCCGTAAAGCTAAAGAAGCCGTAACCGCATAGAACGCTTGTAACTCAAAAGGACAATCAAGGCAAAAGAGCCTCTGAAGTGTAAGGGGTTCTTTTGCCTTTTTTGTGCCCATTTTTAGGGTGTAGTTGGACTCCGACTACCCTTTTTTTATCTTCTAAAACCCCAGTGGGGAGATTGTTTATCACGCCCCTAGCCTTAAAAGAAGATACCGTCCTCTAAACGCAAGAGGGTCAATACAACAAACACCACTCAAAAGCCCGGAAAAAGGGCTAGATTTTGATTTGAGGTCTCCTGGAAATGCCCAGCGGGAGCCCCTTTTTTATTACTCGTTACACTTAATAAGCTCTTGTTGGAAAGGGGTAACAAAGCAAGCGAATGTGACATTAACTGTTCTGGACTAAAGTGCAAGGCTGCTCGTGGAGGGGCAAAGCTCCGTGTGTTCCTTGCGAACCTTCTATGTTTTGAGCCATCGACAAACTATGTATTGGTGTCTCCATTCAGCTCCTGAATAATCATTTCAACACAAGCAGGGATCGCACGTGTCACCTCGGGCGTACACTCCTCGCTGAAGGTGCACACATCTGCCACCTCGATGGCAAAGATAACGATTTGCTGGGGCAAAGCCAGTCCCAGTTTGTTGCCAAGCTCAAGGGCAGTAGCAAGGTTGACATTATGGGCTGAGGCAGCGTGCTGGGTGACATCTAATACCTCTGAGTCCAGCCGATAAATCTGCCCTGCCTTTCCTCCTACAGTCTGAATGGCATCAATGATAATGGCTCTATCATAGCCAGCTAACAGGTCCAGCAAGCTCAGACCAGCCATGCTGGTCTCCATAACACTTACCTCTTGTTGGCTAAGCCTGCCTCTGAGTTCCCCTGCAACGCGAAAGCCTACCCCATCATCGCTGAGGATTGGGTCACCCAGCCCTAAGATCAGTGTTTTCATTTGCCCAACCTTTTATGGCTTATGGCACTACGTCCACTCTTATTCCGAGTGGCTTGGGGTAGAGGTGACGGCTCAGCCTTCTAACCTCATTCCCCTTGGCGTCGCGGATGATGACCTCGAGAGGCATTTGCCCAGGCAGAGTGTGGGTGGCGCAAGCGAGGCAGGGATCATAAGCTCTGAATGCCATCTCCACCATGTTCAGAAGACCCTGGTCAACCTTCCAGTTTTTGATGAGGCTCTGGGCTGCCTTTTTAATCGACATACACATCGGTCCATTGTTCTGAGTAGTGGCCACGATGAGATTCACCTTCTTTATGATTCCCTCTTCATCCGTCCAATAGTGATGGAATAATGTCCCCCTGGGTGCCTCTATACAGCCAACCCCCTCACCAACAATACCTTGGGGAATGGCTCTGATGTTCTGGCTAGTGATGTCCTCGTCCATGGCTAATTCCAGCAGCCTCTCTGAGGCATACATAATCTCCACAACTCGTGCCCAGTTAAATGCCAGTGTAGCATGTGATGGCTTACCCCCCAACACGTCATACATTTTCTCATATGCCTCTTGGGCTAAGGGGGTAGCCATACCATCGGCAACATTCAGTCGAGCCAGGCAGTTCACCCTATAAATGCCACTATCCTTGCCATCGACTAATCCTTTCCACCCTACGCCTTTTAGATAGGGGAACTTGAGGTAGGACCAGGGTTCTACATGTTCCTCAATATAATTTAGATAGTCCTTTGGTTTGAACTTAGCATACTCCTTGCCTTTCTGGTCTACCACCTTTATATCGCCCTCATAAAAATTCACCTTATTATTCTGGTCAACCATCCCCATATAATATGTTTCGTGATAATAGATGTCACCAGTGATCAAATCCATATAGTCCTTGTTCTTCAAGACTACATCATCCAACAGCTTCAATGAAAACTTTGAGAACTCGACGCAGGATTTTGCCATATCCTCAATCTCTTTTCGCTCTTCTTCTGTTATCGGCTTAGACATCCCTCCGGGGAGACCACAAACCGGGTGGGTAGCCTTGCCTCCAATCATCTCTAGGATTTTCCGGGAATAACCCCAATGCTTAAAGACTTCACCTCCAGCCTCTTGGCCAACCTTTTCAACAAGGCCTAAAATGTTTCGCTTCGCTGGGTCGGCATCAGGTCCCACAATAAAGTCAGGCCCGGCAAGAGCGAAAAAATGAGCTATGTGGTCATAGACCATATGTGCACAATAGAAAAGTTCCCTTAGCTTCTTTGCCGGCTCTGGTGGGTCTACACCAAAGACGGCATCCACTGCCTTAGAGGAAGCCATATGGTGAGCAGCAGGGCAAACGCCACAGATTCTGGTAGTTATCCTGGGCATCTCCTCCGCAGGTCTCCCTTGGCAAAACCTTTCAAAACCGCGCAGTTCCACTACTTGGAAGTAAGCATTATCCACATTGCCTTCATCATCTAGAAATATATCGATCTTGGCTTCCCCCTCAAGTCTGGTTATAGGCTCGATGGTGATTTTTCTCGCTTTGGGCTGTTGAGCTTGTGTCATATTCTAGCCACCTTCTTTTATTCTTCTGTTAATTAAAGCCACCGGCAGGGTGAATCTATAGAAAGTGCCCACCGGGTCCTTAATTTGATTCAGGAGTTTCTCCACTTCGTCCTCCGACAAATCTTTCTCGTTCTCTACCCCTAGGATTGAAGCTATGGCAGAGATCATCTTAGCCCCCTGGTCTTTGACCTCGGCTGTAGGCCCCATACACCCTCTACAGGGCATAAGGGCATTGATGCATCTGGCGCCACACCCTCCTCTAGTAGCCGGCCCCATACATAATATCCCCTGTTCCAAGAGGCACCTTTTAGGGTCAGGAATGATTTCATGGGGTCTAAAGATCTTGGAGATCATCTTGTTTTCTTTGGTAAGGGGACACTCATCACAGAGGGTCTTGTCAGATGCAATCACCGTGCCTTTGGGTGGGAGTTCACCCGTTTCCAGAAATTTGGTTATTATAGGCAACAGCCGCTCAATTAACTCCACCGCTGGGGGACATCCCGGCAGATAATAATCAACATCCACAATTTGAGGCAATGCCTTCCCATCGTTATAGAGTTCTGGCAGAGTAAGGTGATGACCGTCTTGCGTTGTCTCTGTTTGGGGAGTAATAAACTCTGGATTTACAGTGGAAGGGGTTTCTTTGTACGCAGTTTCAAATATCTCTTCTCTACTGGTGAGGTTGCAAAGTCCAGGGATGCCTCCAAAGCAAGAGCATGAGCCAAAGGCAATCATGACCTTTGACCTTTCCCTTAAGAGGTGGGCAATGTGTTCGTGCTCGGAGGTTCTTACGGTACCATGGTAGAGGCTTATATCGATCTCGTTCTTTCCTATCCTTTCTAGGTCTGAGAGCTTAAAATCCATAGCCGTTGGCCAGAAGACAATTTCGGCTAGAGAAGCCAGATCGAGGATCTTCTCTTTAAGGTCTAGTATGGCAATATCACACCCTGCGCAGGTAGAACCAAGTCCTATAGCCAACTTTATTTTTTTATCCATGTCGAGCAGCTTCCTGATTTAGCAGGCTTGGTCCCAGTTCTTTTACCTCACCGATGAAATCGGTAACCACCTGAGCAAACCTTTGTCCTTCCGCTGCTGAGACCCATTCCAGTCTAATCCGCTGGGGGCTTACCCCCAGTTGAGAGAGCAATCTTTTCACCAGGCTGACCTTTCTCCTAGTCTTATAATTCCCCGCCATATAATGGCAGTCACCTAGGTGACAGCCTCCGATGAAAACCCCGTCTGCCCCTTTCTGAAAAGCCTCCAAGATATACAGAGGGTCGATAGTTCCTGAGCACATCACCCTTATCATCCTGAGATTGGGCGGATACTGGATCCGGCTTATCCCGGCCAGATCAGCACCGGCATAGGCACACCAATTGCAGCAGAATCCTATAATCTTGGGCTCAAACCCATCCATAATTATACCCCCAAAGCAGCGCCAATCATAGATGATATCTGGTCTCTCATGAAACCTCGCTGCTGGGCTGCCCCTGAGGGGCAGGCGGAACAACAGGTTCCGCAGCCCTTACAGAGAGCCTCGTTGACTTTGGCCACTTTCTCTTCTCTATCAACCTCTATTGCATTATAAGGGCAAAGCACCTCACAGATGCCACAACCTGAGCAAATATTTTCGTTTACAGAGGCAACAATGCCTGCACCTACGACATAGTCTTTGGCTAATATGGTTGTGGCTCGAGAGGCAGCAGCTTTAGCCTGGGCAATGCTTTCATCTATGGACTTAGGGGCGTGAGCAAGCCCGCAGACGAAAATTCCGTCAGTGGCGAAATCAACCGGGCGAAGCTTTACGTGAGCCTCCAGGAAGAAGCCGTCCTCATTTTGCGGAACTTTATAAAGTGTAGCTAGCTCGGCTACTTCCGGTGAAGGTTCCATCGCTACGCTCAAGACAAGGATATCAGCCTCAATAGATACTTCCTCACCGAGCACTGGGTCTCTACCTCCAACTCTCAAAAGATATTGCCCATCCTTTCTCATCTGGCTCACTTCAGGTTTATCCTCTGGGTCATAGCGCAAGAAGATAATCCCCTCTCTCCTTGCCTCCTGGTAATATTCTTCATAAAATCCATAAGTCCTCATATCTCGATAGAGGATATAAATATTCATATCAGGCTTTATTTCCTTAAGCTCTAAAGCATTCTTAATCGCCTGATTGCAGCAGACCCTGCTGCAATAGGGTCGCTTGCCATTTCGTGAGCCTACGCACTGGATCATTACCAGATTGTCACAGCCTACTATGTCGGGATTCCCCCTCGCTATCTCCTCCTCAAGCTCAAGCTGAGTGAGCACCCTTGGGTCCCTTCCATATAGATATTCGCCATCAGGCTTATATTCCTGAGCCCCAGTGGCGATGATGGTTACGCCATGACTTATCTTCTCTATGACCCTGCCTCGGTATCTCATTATCTCAGTGGTGAAGTTACCCACGTATCCATAGGCATCTACAATCCAGGTGTCATAATAGACCCTGATCTGAGGATGTTCTTTGACCTTCCTAATGAGGTCGGCTAAATATGTCTGAACATCTTCACCATCAACTGTGTAATGTATTCTTCTTGCGGTTCCACCAAGTTCGCCGCTCCTTTCAATAAGATGGACCTCAAAGCCTTGGTCTGCCAGGGTTAAGGCAGAGGTCATTCCTGCTATCCCACCACCAATAACCAAGGCTGAATGGTTGACACCGAGAGACAATTGTTTCAATGGTTCAATCAGTCTTGCCTTAGCTACTGCCATTCTTACCAAATCCTTTGCCTTCTCGGTGGCTTTCTCCGGCTCGTGCATATGAACCCAGGAACACTGGTCACGGATATTCGTCATCTCAAAGAGGTACTTATTAAGTCCTGCTTCCCTGATAGTTTCTTGGAATAGAGGCTCATGAGTTCGTGGTGAGCAGGAGGCTACTATTACTCGATTCAAATTATGCTCCCCTATCATCGCCTTTATCCTCTCCTGAGTATCTTGGGAGCAGGTATAGAGGTTATTCTCGGCATAGACCACATTAGGGAGGGTTCTGGTATATTCGGTAACTTCAGGGACATTTACTACCCCGCCGATATTGATTCCACAGTGGCAAACGAAGACCCCGATCCTTGGCTCCTCTCCACTGACATCCTTCTCCGGCGGATATTCCTTTTTCTTAGTAAGAGTATTCCGAACCGGAGCAAGCAAAACAGATGTGCTTCCTGCCGCTCCGCTAGCCTGCATCACTGTCTCTGGAATATCTTTAGGCCCGCTGAAGGCGCCGCAGACGAATATGCCAGGTTTTGAAGTCTCTACCGGGGAAAAGCTCCTGGTATAGCAGAAGCCATAGGGGTTTAGCTGAACTCCCAGCTTCTTTGCCAAGCTGGCCATCTCTGGGGAGGTCTGGAAGCCAACAGAAAGAACGACCAAATTGAAGTCCTCTATCCTCACCCTCCCATCCTCTGTGGCAAATTTGACTGCCAGGTCTCCGGTACCATCCATGCCTTCGATGTTATATACCTTTGCCCTAATAAAGTCTATCCCACTCTCCTCTTTGGCACGCTCATAATATCTGTCGAAATCCTTGCCATAAGTCCTGAGGTCCATGAAGAAAATAGTGACATCAAGTGGGATGGTGCTATGCTCCTTAGCGACAAGAGCTTCCTTTACGGCGTAGGTACAGCACACAGAGGAGCAATAAGGATGGTTACTATCCCTTGAGCCTATACATTGAATCCAGGCAATCCGGTGAGGGTGAGTTCTATCCGAAGGTCTGAACAGTTCTCCTTGATATGGTCCTGAAGCGCTTAGCATCCTCTCAAATTCGATGCTGGTTACTACATTGGGATATTTCTTATAACCGTAGTTAAAGAAAGGAGTGGGATCAACTTCGTCAAATCCAAGGGAGAGAATTACTGAGCCCACATTTAGCTCCTCAATCCTTTCCTTCATAAGGTGGTCAATAGCCTCAGCTTTACATGCGGCAACGCACTGCATACACTCAGAGCAAACTCCGCAGGCAAGACAGCGACTTGCCTCCTTGGCCGCTATCTCCTCAGAAAAACCGAGTTCTATTTCTTTAAAGCTCGATTTCCTATCCTCTATAGAAATAGTTGGCATCCCCTGCCTGAGTTCTTTAGCTCTGCCGAACGGAACAAAGCCGACATCAGAAGGTTTCCTTTCCTCAATAACCCTTCCTTCCTTAAGGTCTCGACCTTCAATATATCTGATGATGGATTCTGCTGCCCTTTCGCCAGCAGCTACGGCTTCAATTGCAATAGATGGTCCGGTCTGGCAATCCCCACCGGCAAAGACTCCCTCTCGGCTTGTCTCTAAAGTTATGGGGTCAACCTCAATAGTGCCTCGCCTAGAGATATTTACCCCGCTATTTTCTAGGAAGGAAAGCTCAGGCGCTTGCCCGATCGCTGGGATTACGGTGTCAACCTTCAACTCGAACTCAGAGCCAGGAATGGGGATAGGGCGCCTCCTCCCACTGGCATCAGACTCGCCAAGTTCCATTCGGATACATCTTACGCCAGTAAACTTTCCATTTTCACAAACAATCTCCACCGGAGCAACTAAATATTCTATCTTCACTCCTTCGGCTTCGGCAGCTTCTATCTCTTCTTCCCGGGCCGGCATTTCAGCACGACTCCTCCGATAAAGGATAACCACTTCATCGCTGCCTAAGCGAAGAGCAGAGCGAGCGGCATCTATAGCAACATCCCCACCTCCTATTATTACTACCTTTCCTTTGACCTTCCCCTCTTTACCCAGGTTGATATCTCGCAGAATATCAATGCCATGAATCACTCCCTCCACATCCTCTCCCGGAATCCCAAGTCGCTGACTATGATGGGCTCCTACGCCGATAAATATGGCTTTATACCCTTGCCTGAGGAGGTCATCAATGGTTAATTCCTTGCCGATAGGGGCATTAGTCTTTATCTTTACTCCCAGATGTTTGATATCTTCAATCTCGTTGTCAAGTACGTCTTTAGGCAGACGATACTCAGGAATACCTACATAAAGCATCCCTCCAGCTACAGGGAGAGCCTCAAAGATAGTAACCTTGTATCCCTCTCGACATAAATGATAGGCGCAGGTTAGCCCAGCTGGCCCAGAACCAACAATGGCAACCTCTTCTTTTTCGTCAATCTCAGGGAGTGGTGCTTCCCCTTGCGCAAAATCAGCAGCAAACCTTTTGAGGGCTCGTATTGCGATAGGCTCTTCTAAGAGGCTGCGATTACATCCCTCTTCACAAGGAGCAGGGCAAATCCTGCCTAATACCCTTGGAATGGGAAGTTTTTCTTTTATCAAGGAGAGCGCCTCTTTATATTTCTCCTTTGCAATTAAAGCTATATATCCTTGAACATTTGTCCCTGCTGGACAGGTTAAAACACAAGGCGGTCTTTGCCTCTTCTCAATTGCAAACGCAGGGGGATAAGCTTGGGCAAAGGGCCTAAATATAGCCTTCCTTGGTGCTAAATTTTGCTCAAACTCACTGGGAACCTCTACGGGGCAGACTTCAGCGCATTCTCCACATCCGGTACACTTTATAGTATCAATATATCTCGGCTTTCTCAGAACTTTTACCTTAAAATTGCCCGGTTCGCCTTTGACATCAAGAAGTTCCGAATAGGAAAGTAGCTCGATATTAGGGTGTCTTCCCACCTCAACCAGTTTGGGTGAGAGGATACACATAGAGCAGTCGTTCGTAGGGAACGTCTTGTCGAGCTGTGCCATAACCCCGCCGATGGAAGGAGATTTCTCTAGAAGGTAGACATAATAACCTGACTCGGCAAGGTCTAAAGCTGCCTGGATTCCCCCAATCCCTCCACCAACCACCAGTACTGCTCCTACAGTCCCATTCTTAGCTTCCATGGGTCAACTCCTCTAAACCTTCACTTTCTCCAGTGCTTCTTCTGCAGCCTTCGCAAGGTCCACGCTGGTTTCCTCAAATTTCCGAGCCAAAATGGAGCTTACCATCTGATGGCGTAATCTCTGCGAGAAAGCGTCAATTTCCTTTATTTGTTCAACGAAAGAAGGGTGGACATATCCTTCTCGCACTGCCATGCTACGCAGAGCTTTCATCACATCGGAAAATTTCACATTTTGAGGGCAGTGAGCCTGACAGGTATAGCATTGGGTGCAAAACCAAGGGAAACCGGACGAGAGGACTTCTTTCCTCATTCCCAAAAGCACCATGCGAATTATCTTCCGAGGGTTATATTCAGGGTCAATATCAGCCACAGGGCAGCTCGCAGTGCAGAGACCGCAGGCAAAGCAAAGCTTAATGTTTTCTCCACCCGGTTCTTCAGCCACCTCGTACTTAAATTTGGTATCCTGCTCATTTAATACTATCATGTTTCCCCTCCTTCAAAGCCCGGCGGCTTCCAAAATCTCAGGAACCCTTTCCTCCCTGCCAATAGCCATAATATGAACTCCATCGCAAATTCTCTCTTCCCTTATCTGCCTTATGAGCCTCCCTGCAATCTCTATCCCCTTGGAAAGTCCCGTTCCTTTTGGAGCCTGAGCCAGCTCATCGATGAGATACTGAGGAACGAAGATGCCGGGAACATTTTCGTTCATAAAGGCTGCCATCTTGGCTCCGACAAGAAGCACTATCCCAGCCAAAATCTTAGCCTTCTCATCCATCTTGCGGGTACGCTCCATAAATCTTTTAAGCTCCTCCAAGTCATAAACGGCTTGGGTTTGAATGAAGTCCACCCCGGCATCAAGCTTTTTCTGGAATTTTACAAGCTGAGGTTCAATCGGGTCTGCCGAGGGGGTAGCCGATGCTCCTATACAGAAATCAACGCCTCCATCGAGCTCATTTCCTGCCATATCCTTG
>DEIJ01000119.1:0-1865 GCA_002352365.1 Dehalococcoidia bacterium UBA2777
CTCGATATTAATCTTAAGAGGCCGCTAAGTTATATCTGGTGACTTTTATCTTCCAACCACCTTATCAATAAGGGGTACCACTTATCTCCCGAAGGACTTGTTTATCTACAATCACGAGGCGATGACGGTCCATGCGGATCGCTCCCTCTTCCTCCAAAGCTTTCAGCGACCTGCCAACCACCTCACGGGCCGTGCCCACCATGGCTGCCATCTCCTGCTGGGTAAGCCGTGGCCTGGAGTCTGTCCCATTCCCAGCATACTCCAGGAGTATCCTAGCTACTCTGCCGATGACGTGACGGAAAGAGAGATCTTCGATCAGCAACATGAGCTGCCGCACCTTTTGGGCCAAAACCTTCAGGGCATTAACCGCCACTTTAGGATAGCGTTGCAAAATGCTTTCCACATCGACTTTAAGTATCTGGTAAAGGACAACCGGCCCTATAGCTTGAGCGCTGGTGGGATTTGGCCCCCCATCGAACACAGGAACATCATTTAGAGATTCACCAGGGCGGATGATATATAGAATCTGTTCCTTCCCCTCAGCCGAAGTCTTAAACACTTTCACCGCTCCGAAGGCCACGAAGTATAATGCCTCACTGGGCTCGCCTTCCCACAAGATCAGCTCGTTCCTATCTACCGATTTCTCCGAGACGAGCTGCCCGATTGATTCCAGCTCGGCGAAGCTCAAACTGGAAAAATACGCTATAGATTTTAGCAGCTCTATACTGATAGCCATATACTCTCCGCCCGATTATTTTATCAAACTAGATCTCGGGTGAGCAACTGAAGAGAACGTGGCGGTGGTGAAAGGGTATGCAGAAAGCTATAAATAGCTAATTCACACCACTATTGTCTCGATAACCTGCTTAAGCCAAGTCAATGAAGTAGCGAACCTGCCCTTTCTTATACTCCTTGGTGCTATAGAGCAAGAGGTAATCAGCGATTTCAATCTCCGCTGAAATGAGCTTGGCTAACATTTCGCATTCCGCTGGGTTATGGCCATGGATCATAGCAAAGATATTGTACGGCCAGCCGGCGCAGATTTGCCGATGATAACAGTGACTTACCATCCCACATGAGGCTATCTTTTCAGATGCTCTCTTCACCACGGATGGGGAAACAATCCAGCACGACATAGCATTAGCAGTAAACCCGACTCGACGATGGTTGAGCGAAGCTCCATAGCGACGCATGATACCTCGGTTGAGCAAAGATTTGGCCGAGGAGAGCCACTCAGCCACTTTCATTCCCTGGGGTTGTGCCAGATCATCGAAAGGCCTTGCCTTGAGGGGAAGATCTTGCTGCAACTGGACGATGAATTTTTTCTCCAAAGGAGAGGGGAGGGAAGGAGAGGAGAATATAGCCTCCTCCTTCCTTGGTGATGGCTGGTACGGCTTGAGCAAATCGAAATAGGCTCCCAGCTTAAACACCTCTAGTGCAGGAAGGCTTATCCACGCTTCAGCTTTTGTGCCCAGGAATGAAATCTCCTCGGCCAAACTTTTATCCCCAGCTAAAGTTAAAGTGAACCAAAGATTCCAGTAATGATCTCGGGCATAATTATGGCTAACCCCAGGGTGGTCGCTGATCCTCTGGGCTACCTCATCCAGTCGATCCTCCAAGATGTGCATTCCCACTAAAGTACTGTGGTAACCTAGCTTTGAGGAATCGAATATCCCACTGATATAACGTATTATCCCTGCCTTTTTAAGACTCCCAACTCGATGGATGATCTCGGTCTCGCTGACAGCGAGCTCATCCGCCAACATTTTGAATGGCTCTTCCTCTAGCGGAAGGCCAAGTTGCAGGATATTTAATAATTTCCGGTCAGTGAGATCAACTTCCATCTTCCATCTTCAGTCTACAGC
>DEIJ01000119.1:1917-8494 GCA_002352365.1 Dehalococcoidia bacterium UBA2777
GTGGCCTCATAAGCTCGAGCTCGGCAACCTCCACATACCGTTTTATACTCACATAGCCCACACTTTCCCTTGATTTTAGAATAATCCCTAAGCTCACCAAATAGCGGTGAGTTTTGCCAAATATCGCCAAACTTCTGTTCCCTCAAGTTCCCAGCTTCGACATCGAGATAACCACAACCTTGCACTCTGCCAACATGGGAGATGAAGCAAAAACCGATGCCGGCTAAGCAACCGCGGGTGATTGAGTTCATTTTGCACCCAGCCGAATCTTCGATTCGGCTGGGGACCCGCCTTGGGAATCCCGGAAAAATCTTCGATTTTTCCGGGATTCCCCGACCGCGGAGTACTCCCTCTTGGCCCACTTCAAGCATCACCCTTACATAGTGAGGGGCATCGGTAGGCTTTAAGAATATTTGCTCACCTAGCTCAACTTGGCGGTGATAAATCCAGCGGAGGGTGTGCTCATACTCTTGAGGGGATAATTCCCAAGCCTTCATGTTCTTGCCCCTGCCGGTGGGCACTAAAAAGAAAGGATGGAAAGCAACCACACCACACTCTAAGGCTAAGGTCAATAACTGATCGAGATGGTGAACGTTCAGTTTAGTAATGGTACTATTTATTTGCACTTCGATCCCGTGGCGGCGGCAAACTTCCATTCCTCGCAGTGTAGCCTCAAAGGCACCCGGCATCCCCCGGAATTGATCTTGATCTCGAGCTTCGGGAAAATCCAAGCTTACCCCTAAACGGGAAATGGGGATGTTCTTCATTTTGGTAGCTATTCGTTCATCGAGCAAAGTGCCATTGCTGCCTATAGCTACACCTAATCCTTGAGCTCGGGCATATGCGGCGATATCGAAAAAATCCTCACGCAATAGAGGCTCGCCCCCGGTGAAGATAATCGTCGGTCTCCCCACCTCGGCAATGTCATCGATAACGGAAAAACATTCGGAGGTAGATAGCTCTCCTTCATAGGGTTCGTCAATGGCAGAAGCCCGGCAATGAGGACAAGCGAGATTGCACCGCCGGGTTATCTCCCAAGCCACCAGACGAGGTTCACCCAAAGCCATCTCTTACTCCATAAGTCCGATCTCTTCATCGCTAAGGTAACAGGCTGGATCAGAAGCCCAGACATCTCCATACACCGCCTCAGCCCGCACTCGAAGGTTACCGTTGCATAGGTCAAGATATCGGCACCGAGCACACCTACCTTTGAGCAGTGCCCGGCGATCTTTCAGGCCACGCATCAGCGCATCTGAGGTATCCAGCCAGATATCGCTAAATTTACGCTCCCGCACATTGCCCAAGGAGTAGTACCCCCAGAATTGATCGGGATGAACATCACCCAGGTTATCCACCGCACCTATTCGCACTCCTGAACTGTTACCGCCGTTGCGGCGCAGAAGTGCTAAGATTTCTTGGCCACGCTGCGGCTGCTCTCGATCAACTTCCAAGTAGAGGTATACACCATCGGCATGGTTGTCCACAGTGAGAACCTCCACACTTCGCCCCCGCCGGTGAAGGTCAACGGTTTTGTTGCCTATTAGATCCACTACTGCTCTCGTTTCTTGGGGGGTGAGATCAGCATATTTTATCTTGCTCCCTCTACCTGCATAGACCAGGTGATAAAAGCAGACTCGATTGATATTTTCTTGTTCCACAAGGGAGAAGATAGCGGGAATGTCTTCATAGTTGTATCGAGTGATGGTGAACCTCAAGGAAACTTTTTGGTCGTGGGCAACGCAGTGGCGGATTCCCTCAGCAGCAGCAGCGTAGGCTCCCCTTTGACCTCTAAATCGATCATTCCTATCACCAATGCCATCTAGGCTTATCCCTACCTCGCCAAAGCCTACCTCCTTTATTCTTTGAGCCACTTTAGCTGAGATCAGCGTGCCGTTAGTAGAAAGTACCGGCCTGATCCCGTGTTTTTTGGCAAACACCCCCAACTCGAAGATATCCTCTCTTAACAGGGGTTCACCGCCGGAGAAGAGCAAGGCAGGTACCCCAAAATCAGCCAGGTCTTGGATAAATGATTTTGCCTCTAAAGTGGTTAGCTCAGCGGGGTATTTTTTATCCTGGGAATCAGCATAACAGTGAACGCAATGAAGGTTGCAGCTCTTGGTACAGTTCCACACTACGACAGGGGACTGATTCCCCTGGCCATAACGCAGTGTATCGCCAAAAGCCGCTGCACCACAAAGGAGGCGAGAAACTGAAATCATGTCCTAAACGGGTATAATAAGCAAGGCCACTGCCCTTTTTTATTATACATATTTTTGCAGGAAACTATAATCTCTCCTTCGACCCGATATAAATTGCAGCGCACCCTTGAGAGTTGCCAAAATCCACCTATAGACTAGCATCCCATAACCTGTAATGGTATAATGGTATAATCGAATTTGAAGTAGGGCCCGGTTAAAAGGGCAAGTCAGGAGGTAATAAATGAAGCAAATCAAGGGATTAACAATTAGACTAATGAGGGAAGACGACTGGGCAAGCATTATAGAGGTAGACAGGAACATTACCGGCAAGGATCGCACCCCCAGTTGGCCTCAAAGGGCGAGCAGCCACCTTAGGACTTATTACCCTTCCCTTTCCTTTGTAGCTGAGGTAGAGGGGCGGGTGGTGGGTTTCATATTGGCCGATATAAGGGGGGCAGAATATGCCCTTCCTTTAGGTGGTTGGATTGACAGCGTGGGGGTTGATCCTGAATATCAGGAGCGGGGTATCGGGCGAAAACTGATCGAATCATGCATTGAAGAGTGCCATCTAAAGGGAATCAAAGCTCGCCTGATGATCAAGGAGAGCGACCAGCATCTCCAAAAATTCCTGGTCTCTATTGGCTTCCAGCGAGGAGAGTTTACCGAGTTCGTGAAAGGCTTCGCTGGTTAAATACCCCGGATTTTCACTCCCAATGCCTTGATGATCTGCTCCGCTCCAGTAACTATCTGCCCAGTTAGCTCTTGGCAGGTAGGGATATCAGAGATCATCCCACACACCTGCCCACAGGCAATAGAGCCCCACTCTGTATCACCTTCAAAAAAGGCTTTCCTGATTCTCCCTGTGCCCAGGGTCATCATTTCCCACGGCGAAGCTTTCTGCTCCGTCATCTCCAAGAAGGTCTCTGCCAGTTTATTTCGCAGTATCCTACAGCGTATCCCGGTGAGATTATCAGTGACTACCGTATCCTCTTCAGTAGAGCGAACGATCCATTGCTTAATATTGGGGTGGATGGGACTTTCCTTGGTGGCGATAAATCTGGAACCCATAGAGATGCCTTCAGCTCCTAAGGCTAATGCCGCGGCAAGTCCTCGGCCGTCGCCAATACCACCGGCAGCCACTACCGGGATATCGACTCTATCGACTACTAAGGGCACTAACACCATAGTAGCCACATAGCTAGTATGGCCTCCTCCCTCAGTCCCCTGAACAATAATGATGTCAGCACCATCTCGTTCTGCCCGTACCGCATGTTTCACCGCTCCCATAGTAGGCATATTGATAATGCTACCAGGCTTTGTTCTCTCGATGATCCGTTTAGGATTCCCTTTGCCATAGCTGGCGACAGCCACTTTTTCCTCGATAATCACATCCAAAAGTTGCTCCAGTTGAGGATTTTCCGGCATAAAGTTCACCCCGAAGGGTTTATCAGTAAGCTCTTTGATCATCCTGATATGTCCCCTGAGTTCCTCAGGGGACATGAATGCTGCTCCTAAAATCCCCAATCCCCCGGCATTGGAAACGGCAGCTACTAAAGGAGGAAAGGAAACCCAGGCCATAGCTCCTTGGATAATAGGATACTTTATCCCCAATATCTCAGTCAGCCGAGTATTCATATAAAACCTCTTGGTCAATTGCTAGCTACGCAAGGTGGCGCCTAGCTCATGGTACAGTTTGGCCAGGATTTCCTTCTCCACCCTCTCCACCTCTTCCTCGACCAAGGTATGGGTTGATGATTGATATACCACATGGAAAGCCAGGGATTTTTTACCCTGGGGCACTTGTGGCCCACTATAGAGGTCAAATAGGCTAACCTGGCCTACTTTAGGGAAACTGAGAATCACATCTTTTACCTTTTTAGCAGCAACTCCAGTGTCAACTACAATGGCAATGTCGCGTCTCGAGGCGGGGAAGCGGGGGAGGGGATAATATTTGCCTCGGCTGGTAACCAAGGGAAGTAACTTAACCAGGTCTATTTCAATAACCAAGACAGGGAAGGGAAGGAGGGCAAACCTTTTAGCTATCTTAGGGTGTAGCTCGCCAATAACCCCTACGCTCTCCTGGGCGGCAATTATGCTGGCAGTTCGGCCGCGATGAAGGCTTTCATCTTGCCCCACCACAAAATCTGCCTCAATCCCTAACCCTTCTAGCAAGGCCTCGACTACCCCTTTAGCATCGAAGAAACCAAGATATCCCTCTCCCTTAAAGGGAGAGGACTTAACACGGCATCCACTGAGTACAGCACCAACCATCTCTCGTTCCTGGGGCAAATCCTTCTCCTGGGGCAAATATATTTTCCCCACCTCAAAAATCCTGATGCCCTCTTCCTCATGTCTTTGGTTTTGGGAAAGAATGGCCAGCAGGTTGGCCCGCAAGGTGGTGCGCAGGTATTCTTGCTCCTTACTCATTGGATTGGCCACACGGACAGGGGTGGGTATAATCGGCTTATCTTCAGGGCTTAATTTGACCAGCTCTTCCCAACTGGTTAGTGAATAGCTGACCACTTCCTGGAATCCGCAGCTTACCAAGATGTCTCTTACCCTCTCTTTAAGCGTTAGCATCGGGGCAGGTTGTTGCCTAGGCAGCGGACCTGGGAGCAATGTCTGGGGAATGCGATCATAGCCGATAATGCGGGCTACTTCTTCTATCACATCAGCAGCCATTTTCACATCGGTGCGCCAATAAGGTGGGATGACCCCAAGCTCTGAGGAACTCGTCTTTTGGCAAGAAAATCCCAAAGAGGTGAGCACATCTTCGATCTCCACCAAGCTTAATTCTATGCCCAAAAGACGCTTGACCTGGAAGGTAGAGAGCAAGATAGGCTCTGGGGCTATTTTGTGCGGATAAACATCGATAATTTCTCGAGCGGCTCTACCTCCGCCAAGCTCCAACATCAACTGAGTGGCACGCCTTAGCGCCGGGATGGTAAGTTCGGGGGAAATCCCTCGTTCGAAGCGCAAGGAAGCCTCGCTACGAAGACGCACTATCCTCGTGGTACGCCTGATGCAAGGGGAGGCAAAGTTCGCCGCTTCCAGCAATACTGAGGTAGTATTGGAGGATACCTCGCTCTCCATACCACCCATAATCCCGGCTATGGCCAGCGGATTTTGGGCGTCAGCAATAACCAGAATGTCATCGGTAAGGCTTCTCATCACCCCATCGAGGGTAGTTATAGTTTCGCCATTCCCACCACGGCGCACCAAAACCTGCCCCCCACCGATCTGATGATAATCGAAAGCATGAAGGGGTTGCCCATACTCCAACATTACATAATTGGTAACATCCACAATATTGCTTATCGGCCGCAGGGCCGAGTTGATTAACCTCTCCTGGAGCCAAGATGGGGAAGGAGCAACTTTGATCCCTTCAATTAGGCTAGCTGAGTAACGGGGGCAAAGATCAGGAGCAGTAACTTTTACCCTAATAAGCTGCTCTATCTGGGGGCCTGGCTCATCATACTCGATATGAGGTAGGGATACTTTTTGCTTTTCGAGTGCCGCTATCTCCCTAGCTATCCCGATCACTGAGAGACAATCGGGGCGATTAGGGGTGACTTCCACATCAAGGATGGCATCGCCGAGCCAGTCAGCCAGGGGAATGCCCACCGTTGCCTCGGGGGGCAAAATCATCGCTCCCTCATGAGCGGAAGATAAGCCCAGCTCCTTCTCAGAGCAAGCCATGCCGTAAGATTCTATGCCGCGGATTTTTGCCCCTTTGAGTTGAAACGGTTGCCCGCTATGGCCATCAAAAAGATGTGCACCCACCCGGGCAAAGGGAACTTTATCACCTACCCTGAGATCGGGAGCACCACTAACTACTCTGAGTTGCTCTGTGGCTAAGTCGATGGTCGCCAGCTTGAGGTGATCGGCATTAGGATGAAACTCAATGGCAACTACCTGACCGACCACTATATTATCCCAACTCTCCCCAACAACCTCTATTCCCTTAACCTCACTCCCGGACATGGTCAGCTTTTCTGCCAACTCTCTGGCTGGGGAGATGATACCGAGATAATCTCGAAGCCACTTGAGGGAAACCTTCATTGCCGCTTTACCTTTAATCTTTGATTAGAACTGCTTCAGAAACCTTAAATCGTTGCCATAGAAGAGGCGGATATCATCGATGCCAAACTTTAGCATAGGGATGCGCTCCACCCCCAGCCCAAAAGCAAATCCAGTGAAAATATCGGGGTCATAGTCCACACGGCGCAGCACTTCGGGGTGTACCATTCCACCACCCAAGATTTCAATCCAGCCAGTATTACCACATAAGCGGCAGCCAGCACCTTCACACACCAAGCAGTCAACCGCCATTTCCACCCCCGGCTCAACGAAAGGGAAGTAATCGCAACGGAATCTGG
>DEIJ01000119.1:8508-22443 GCA_002352365.1 Dehalococcoidia bacterium UBA2777
GCAAAGGTGATGCCCTTGTCTACCGCCAGCCCCTCAAGTTGATAGAACATAGATTCATGGGTGGCATCAGTGGCTTCATAACGGTATGTTTTGCCTGGTACTACCACTCTCACCGGAGGGCGCATCTTTTCCATCACTCTTATTTGCATTGGTGAGGTATGAGTACGTAACAGCATCGGAAGCTCACCACTTTCGGTGTGGAAATCTATCCACAGGGTAGCCCACATATCACGGGCAGGGTGATCATTGGGGATATTCAGCGCCTCAAAGTTATAGTAGTCTGATTCAATCTCCGGCCCCTCCACAACTTGAAACCCCATCGAGCTAAAAATGCCACAAATCTCCCGAAGCGTATGAGTTGTGGGATGAAGGTGACCTAGAGGCAGAGGATAGCCGGGCAGAGTGACATCAACTTGCCCTTGCTCAAGATAGATAGTTAAGTTCGCTTCTTCAAGAGCTGTCTCTTTCTGGGCCAGGCGAGATTCTAATAGTCTTTTAACCTCATTAGCCTCTGCCCCCACTGAACGTCTCTGCTCTATGGTCAATGTTCCCAGCTCACGCAGAATTTTAGTCAACAGGCTCTTTTTGCCCAAATAGCTGATGCGCCACCCTTCAAGTTGCTTAAGGTTTTCGAGCCCTTCGAGCTCCTCTATCGCCTTTGTTTTGATCTCCTCAAGTTGAGCTAGCATTATTCTCACTGTTGACTTCAGCACTTAGTATACCCACAGCTAGGACAGAGGTAACAGCCTTCCTGATAAACAAGTATGCTGCCACATTCAGGGCATTGGCCAGCTAAATTTACTTGGGGCATCCCAAGCTCGTTCAGCTTGCTCCCACCCGTTTGCTCCTCCAAAACACCACCAATAGCATCAGGGCAAGAGAGAACAGCATGGCCCTCTTCCCAAGCAATTGAGGGGCAACGGATGCCTCGCAGATGTTTTACGATAGAGGCAGCGTCTACCCCCGAACGTAGGGCCAGGGAGATCAGCCGACTGATTGCCTCCAGTTGCGCTGATGCACATCCCCCCGCCTTGCCCAGGCTGGAAAAGACCTCACAAATCCCTTCCTCATCAGAATTTACTGTGACATAAAGTGGACCGCAGCCTGTGGATACCCTTGAAGTTGTCCCGGTAGTAGTTCTGGAGCGTCTCCGGGGCACAAAGGCTCCTTCTTTAGCTTCTGCCACCCTTCCAACGCTTAATACCTGACTCTCCCTACATCTATCGCGGTAGATTGTTCCCCCCTTACAACCTTCCTCCCAGGCAAGGAGAAATACCTTAGCTACATCGTCTCGTGTTGCCTGATAAGGGAAGTTGACCGTTTTGCTCACCGCATTATCAGTAAATTTTTGAAACACGGCTTGCATTTTCACATGCCATTCAGGAGAAATGTCGTGAGCGGTAGTAAATACCTTCTGCACCCACTCAGGCACCCCCTTCATCCCCCGAACATTGCCCTGCTTTTCGATTTCCTGCACCAATTCCTCAGAGTAAAATCCTTCTCTTTTAGCCACTTCCTCAAAATAGGGATTTACCTCTATCAACCTTTCGCCTTCAAGGATGGTGCGAATATAACAAAGGGCAAAGAGAGGTTCAATACCACTGGAGCAATTGGCTATTAAGCTTAAGGTGCCAGTAGGAGCGATGGTAGTGCGGCAAGCATTCCTTACCCTAAGCCCCGAAGGTGAATCGTAGATACTGCCCGAAAATTCAGGAAAGACCCCTCTCTCCTCAGCCAGCCCCACTGAGGCATGAGTGGCTTTTAGATTTATGAACTCCATGACTTCCTCAGCTACCTTGAGTGCCTCTTCAGAGTCATAGGGGATACTCAACTCGAAAAGCATGTCGGCGAAGCCCATAACCCCCAAGCCGATCTTCCTGGTGGCTTTAGTCATCTGCTCAATTTGAGCTAAGGGGAATTTATTCACCTCAATTACATTATCTAAGAACCTCGAAGCCACCCTTACCGATTCAGCTATCTTATCCCAATCTATGGTGACCCGGCCATCTTGTTTCTTGAGCATCTTTTTGAGGTTGATCGAAGCAAGGTTGCAGCTTTCGTAGGGCAAGAGAGGTTGCTCACCGCAAGGGTTAGTGGATTCAATCATCCCCAGCTTTGGGGTGGGGTTATCCTTGTTGATGCGGTCAAGGAAAATAATGCCTGGGTCTCCGGTTAGCCAAGCCATATCCACTATCTTGTCAAACACTTCTTGAGCCCGTAGCTGACCCACAACTTGCTTAGTACTGGGGTTGATGAGATCGTAGTCGGCTCCACTTTTGACTTTCTCCATAAACTCCTCGGTAACCGCTACTGAGAAATTGAAGTTGGTGAAACTAGTTAGGTCACTCTTGGCAGTAACAAACTTCAAAATGTCGGGATGGGAAACCTCGAGAATAGCCATATTGGCTCCCCGCCGTGTCCCCCCCTGCTTAATAACCTCGGTAGCGGTATCGAAGGCTCGAATGAAGGAAACTGGACCTGAGGCTACTCCCCCGGTAGACCCAACCCGATCATTTTCTGGCCTAAGCCGGGAGAAAGAAAACCCTGTTCCCCCGCCACTCTTATGGATTAGGGCGGTATTCTTTACCCCATCAAAGATGGATTCCATAGAATCCTCAATGGGGAGAACAAAACAGGCACTGAGCTGACCTAGCTCTCTCCCGGCATTCATCAAGGTAGGGGAATTGGGCAAGAATTCTAAACCTGCCATCAGGTGAAAGAATTCCTCCTCCCAGGCCTTGACATCTGCCTGGGGATCATAGGCTAATTCAGCAGAGGCCACAGTCCGAGCCACACGGCGGAACATCTCCTCTGGGGTCTCGATAACTTTCCCTTCGCTATCCTTCCTCAAGTATCTTTTCCTTAACACCCTTAAAGCATTGGGCTCAAGCTTGACTGAGGGTAGCGCTCCTTCCTCCTGCCCGACCTCTTCTCTAGCCCAAACCTTGGGGGATGGTGATTTCGGAGGATTCATTTCAGCCAGGGTTTCTTTGATTATATTCTCAATCTCAGCTAAGTTGGCTAGCCTTGGTGAGGGTTTCTCCCAGACAAGTTCCTCCATCCCGGGCAGGGGTAATCTGGCCCCTGATTGTCCCAGCTTCAAGCGTTGAATAACTTCCCCTACAAGTTGCTCTGCTAAAGCGCGGTCAGAAATACCCATTTTTTCCACTGCAGCGAAGACAGCACGGGCTATCTTGTCGCGAACAGCTTTTTCCACCCTGTTACCCCCTCTGATGCCAAACTTTTTTAGGCCCGCAGTACTAAGCTGGTGTCTGTTAGCTCTCTTCTACCTAAACTCCCAACTCAATATCCTCGAGCTTGTAGCATGTACTAAGATAACAAACGACGTTTTCATCCCCTGGCGACGATAGAGGAAATCAGCCATCATGCCCCTTGGTCTAACCTCAAAATCGCCTTCGAGGCGGTAAGTAGCGATGGGACCGGCGAAAGGGGGCAAGTTATCTAGTGCGACAAATTTGCAGTCACCAAAATTGATCTTGGTCTGAGGATATTTATCGAGGAGGTACCTCTTAGTTGCTCTTTGTGCCTGTTGGGCAGTTATCATTTCTACCACCTCCAGTTGCCCTCTGAAGAGAGTGCGGAGAATGAAAAGGCAGCAGCACCTAGTATGCCAGCGTTATCCTCTAATTCACTGGGAATAATGCGCACTATTCGACCTGGCGATTGGAATGCTTTCTCGGCTACTGCCTGCCGGACAGGATCAAGAAACATATCCCTCATTTGTACCATTCCACCACCGATGATAATCATCTCAGGATTAAAGATATTAACTAAGTTTACTATGCCGATGCCTAAGTAAGCTGCAGCACGGGATATGACCTCCGCAGCCAAGGCATCGCCTCTCCGGGCAGCAGCAGAAACCAGTTGAAAGGTGATATTCTGGGGCTCGCCTTCAGCAAGCTCAGTAAGAATACTCCTTGCCCCATGAGCGATATGTCTCCGCGCCTCTTTAGCCATTGCTCCGCCTGAAGCTAAAACCTCCAAGCAGCCGACATTGCCACAATTGCAACGCGGACCGTTGACATCAATCGTCATATGACCAATTTCGCCGGCACTGCCACTTGCGCCGGTATATAACTCCCCATTGATGATAATTCCCCCACCAATGCCGGTGCCTACCGCAATATAAATCAGGTTAGCCACACCCCTCCCGGCACCGAAACAATGCTCTCCCCAGGCAGCCGCGTTGGCATCATTAATCAGTAGCGTTCTTAGCCCAGTTCTCTCTTCACCAATATCTCTAAGGGGGACATTGTACCAACCCGGCAGGTTGGGGGAATCAGTCACCACCCCTTCCTCAGAGTCTATAGCTCCAGCAGCGGCAATAGTTAACGCCGCCACCGAGGAGCACTGTCGGCCTACTCTATCCAGAAGGTAGCTTTGAGCGGCAAACATTCTCTGCACTACTACCTCAGGGCCCTCTTCAGCTAAGGTGGCGATATATTCTTTGGCGATGACCTCACCCTGAGAGGAGACCAAAGCGAGGATAATCTTTGCCCCACCCAGGTCAATCACCAATACAGGATTGTCTTCCCCTGAGATTGCCATTAGGTTTCCCTTATCCTCCGAGCCATATCATCCAATAATTCTTCTGGTGCCAGTTTAAAGTAGGTTATTAGCCTCATATCCTTAAATACTTTATCCACTGGATCATTTTCAACTGAAGGCTGCAATACAATATGAATATGGGAAGTGTGTTGACAAGGAAAAAACATGGTGACAAAATCAGGATTAAATACCTGATTGATTTTGGCAGCCATAAGTTTAGCTATGACAAACAACTTGCCACATTCCTCATCCTCCAAATCATAAAGTTGAGAAACATGTTTCTTGGGAAGTACTAAACAGCGCCCGGGGATAAATTCCCCTCCATCTGAGGTCATCTGCTCTCTATCCAGGATACTCAATACAGCCTCATCCTCATATAGTTTTCGGCAACCTTGCTCTCCGGCTATCACTTTGCAAAAAAAGCACTCATCCCCTTTAGCCATTCCCTTGAGTACCTCCTTTAGCCTTATATTTCTCTGACTCTGCGAGCCATTTCATCTAGTAGCGCTTCTGGTGCTATTGTGGCCGGTGACCTTAAAACTTTAAACATATCATCCAAGGAATCATTTGTGCCTGAAGGTTGCACTATAATATGAGCGTGAGGAACCCGCTGGCCGCGAACAAACATGGTAACGAATTCGGGATTAAGTGCCTGCTTGACTTTGCCGGCAACAATTTTGGCTACAATAAACAACCTCCTTGCTTCTTCATCCTCCAGATCATAAAACCAGGTGACATGTCTTCGGGGAATCACCAAAGACCGCCCGGGGATAAATTCCCCATTATTTGACACCATCTGCCCTATATCCAGGATACTTAATGTAGCCTCATCCTCATATAGCTTCCGACAACTTATCTCCCCTCGCATCATCTTACAAAAGATACACGTTGCCGATTCATCCACCCTTTAATCACCCCCTCTCTAGAAGCTAATCCCAGAAAATCTTCATTAGATTAGCTTGAACATATTTTACCTCAAACAAGGGGCAAAGCCAAATGATTGGGCAAATTAACCCTCTTCTTTTATTAACTTTTTCTCCATCTCCAATACTTTCAAAGTGGTTTTCATCACACTGTCAGGGTTTAAAGATATGGAATCAATCCCCTCACGCACCAAGAACTGAGCAAACTCGGGGTAATCAGAGGGAGCCTGACCACATATCCCCACATGCCTGCCATTCCTCTTAGCCCCCTGAACGGCCATGCTCACCATCCTTTCGATGGCCATATTTCTTTCATCGAATATTGGGGCTACTAGCTCTGAATCTCGGTCCACTCCCAAGATGAGTTGAGTGAGATCGTTAGAGCCTATGGAGAAGCCGTCAAAGATTTGGCTGAATTCATCAACTAAGATAACATTCGATGGTATCTCACACATAACATAAACCTCCAAGTCCTTATCACCTCGCCTTAAGCTGTTCCTTTCCATTTCCTCCAAAACCTTTTTGCCCTCATCCACCGTCCTAACAAAGGGTATCATCAGCTTTACATTGGTGAGTCCCATCTCCTCTCTGACCTTTCTCATGGCAGCGCATTCGAGGGCAAAGGCCTCACGGTACCTTTCGCTATAGTAGCGTGAGGCTCCCCTGAAGCCCAGCATGGGATTAGCTTCGCTGGGCTCAAATTCCCTGCCCCCGATGAGGTTGGCATATTCATTGGACTTGAAGTCGCTCAGCCTCGTGATCACCTCCTTGGGATAGAAAGCGGCAGCGATGGTAGCCACACCCTCGGCGAGCTTATCTACAAAAAATCTTGGCTTATCTTCATACCCTGAGGTGATCTCCTCTACTTGGGCTTGCACTTTCTCATCTGTTATCTTATCAAAGTGCACCAGAGCCAAAGGGTGAACCTTTATATAGGAGCCGATAATGAACTCCAGCCGGGCGAGGCCTACTCCGTCGTTGGGGATAAAGGAAAAGGCAAAAGCTTCCTCAGGATTCCCCAAATTCATCATAATTTTGGTCTTTGGTCTTCCCATCCCCCCAAGGGCAACCCTATCTACCTGGTATTTCAGCCCCCCAGCGAAGAGATACCCCGTCTCCCCTTCAGCGCAGGAGATAGTGGCCTCAATGCTTTCGGCCACCTTTGTGGTGCCATTCTGAGTGCCAACCACAGCCGGTACGCCCAGCTCCCGGCTGATGATGGCAGCGTGGCATGTCCGCCCACCTCTATTGGTGACAATCCCCGCGGCAACCTTCATGATGGGCTCCCAGTCCGGATCTGTCATATCGGTCACTAGTATCTCCCCAGGCTTAAACTCGGCTATGTCCTTCACCTCTTTTATGACCCGAGTTTTGCCCGTTGATATCTTCTCACCAACACTCCTCCCCGAAGCCAACACCTCGCCTCTTTCCAAAAGGGTATAGGTTTCCACCACATCCCGCCTCTTTTGGGAGTGGACAGTTTCCGGCCTGGCTTGAACCACAAATAGCTCTCCGCTGACGCCATCCTTAGCCCACTCAATGTCCATCGGCCTCAAAGTACCTGCTCTTTGAGAATAATGATCTTCGATGATCACCGCATATTCGGCAAGCTTTAAGACCTCTTCATCACTAAGGGCAAATCTTCTTCTTAGTTCCTTGGGGACGGTCACATTCTTGGTGGGATACTTGGCTGCAGTGGAGTAGATCATCTTTAACTTTTTCTCTCCCACCACCCGCTTAATTATTGGCTTAAAGCCCCTCCTGAGGGTGGGTTTAAAGACATAAAATTCATCGGGATCGACGGCTCCCTGCACTACATTCTCTCCCAGACCATAGGCTGCGGTAATGAATACCACGTCGGGAAAACCAGTCTCGGTATCTATGGTAAACATGACCCCGCTAGTAGCTAAGTCTGAGCGCACCATTTTCTGAACACCTACGGAGAGCGCAATGCGGAGGTGATCGAAACCCAAATCTTCGCGGTAGGAAATGGCCCGATTAGTGAATAGGGAGGCAATACATCTCCTGGAAGCATCTATCAGGTTATAAGGGCCCCTTATGTTGAGATAGGTTTCTTGCTGCCCAGCAAAGGAAGCATCAGGGAGGTCCTCGGCTGTAGCCGAGCTCCTTACCGCTACATCAGCATCAGGACCATACTGCCGACATAGCTGGAGATAGGCCGCTACTATCTCCTCCTCCAAATCTTGGGGGAAAGGAGTATGAATTATAAGGTCTCTTATCCTTCGCCCTCTCCCCATCAGATTCTCAACATCACTTTTATCTAGCCCCCGCAGTTCCTGTTTAACTTTCTCCCTAGTCCCCGACTGATCCAAGAGGTACCAATAGGCATCAGCAGTTATGGCAAAACCATTGGGCACTTTCACCCCTAAAGGTGAGAGTTGGCAATACATCTCCCCCAAAGAGGCATTCTTACCCCCCACCTGAGGGACGTCTTCAAGGGAAATCTCATTAAAGTAGCGGATAAATTTCATTCCAGCGGTTACTCCTCCCTTTGTTCAATTATCAGCCTTTCATTGGCTATGTCAAGAAGGCGCTGATGGAGTTCAGGGCAGCAGTTAGTGGCAATCTCGGGCATCTCGAAATTGACTGTTCCCTCCTCGGTAGCGACGGCAAAATATACCGGTTCTTCACCAGGATACTCCCTGACAATGCCCAATATCTCACTGAGTTGAGCCAAATCAGCCTGTCTATTTCCCGTCTGAGTTAGGCTGATCACTAACCCAATTTTCTTTTTCGGAGGCTCAGTTGCTCGGTACTTTTGGACTTGTTCGCAAACCAGCTGCACTTTTTCCTCTCTCACCTTGACCTTTCCTTGAACTAGAAGCATATTCCCCTCAACCCAAAGCCCTTCAGTCTGTTGATAAAGCTCCGGCCAGCAAGTAACCTCAATTGCACCAACAAGGTCTTCTAGGACAGCTATAACAAAAGAGCGCTTGTTTTTGGTGACCAATTTCCGCACTGAACTGACCATGCCGGCTACCACCACCACCTGTCCTACCATCTCAGCATCAATTTGCCCACATAAAGTGGTAGTATTTGATAAAAAGCTTCCCTTGGTGTATTGATGCCAAGGGTGCTCTGAGAAATACACCCCCAAAAGCTCCTTCTCCTCAGCCAGCCTCTGTTTAACAGGGAGTTCTACCTCTTCCAGGTCTAAGCTTGGTAGAGGTGAAGGCAAGCTCTCACCCCAGAGATTGAACATGCTGACTTGGCCGATCTCCCTCGAGCGTTGCTCCCGCTGGGCTAAAGAAAGAATACAATCAATGCCCCCAAGCAATGCCCCGCGGTTGCCCAAGCAGTCCATTGCCCCCGCCCGAATCAGACTTTCCATTACCTTCTTATTAACACCATGCAAGTTGGCGCGACAGCATAAATCCTCAATGGATTTGAACACTCCTCCTAACCTTCGGGAATCAACAATAGGTTCTATGCCCCCTATACCTACATTCTTAATATCTGCCAATCCAAAGCGAATAGCTGGGGCTGCCTCCCTTTCGATATTGAAGGTTAGCTCACTCTTATTTATATCGGGGGGCAAAACTTTGATGCCTAGCCGTTGACATTCCACCACCGCAGCAGCAATCTTATCTTGCTGGCCGGAGTTGGTGCGAAGGTATGCCGTCATATACTCCTCAGGATAGTTTGCCTTAAGATAGGCAGTTTGATAGGCGATCATAGCATAGCTTACACTATGAGCTTTATTAAAGGCGTAGCCGGCAAAGGGCTCAATGAGGTTGAAAACCTCTCCAGCCAAATCTTCATCAAATCCTTTCTTTTTTGCCCCACGGATAAAGCGCTTTCGCTCTTTTTTCATTATCTCGGGGATCTTTTTCCCCATTGCCTTGCGTACAATATCCGCCTCACCCAAGCTATAGCCGGAGAAGGCTTGCACGATGCGTAGCACCTGATCTTGATAGACGATAACGCCATAGGTCTCCTCAAGAATCTCAGCTAAGGCGGGGTGAGGATAGCGGATAGATTTGGGGTTGTGTTTGGCCTTAATGAAAGTGGAAATATGCTCCTTCGGACCGGGGCGATAAAGCGCTACCATGGCAGCAATATCACCCAGTGAGGTAGGCTTCAGCTCCTTAATATAACGCCTCATCCCCTCCCCTTCCAACTGGAAGATACCCAAAGTCTCCCCCGAGGAAAGTAGCTCAAAGGTCTTAGCATCATCCAAGGGCAGGGCAGTTAGCTCGATATCCACACCTCGCGTCTTTCGGATTATCTCCCTAGTCTTGGCCAAGGTGGTAAGGTTAGCCAGCCCTAAAAGATCCATCTTAAGCAAACCCACTCGGCTTACGCTTTCCATGCTGAACTGGGTGGTCAATACACCGTCCCCTTTGCCCACCTGCTGGAGAGGCAGGTAGTTGATCAGCTCATCATCGGATATCACCACCCCAGCGGCATGGGTGCTGGCATGGCGAGCAATGCCCTCCAATTTCATCGCCGAATCAATCAACTGGTGCACCGCAGCATCCTCCTGGTAGCTGTGACCGAGTTCCTCGCTCTCTTCCAGCGCACGCTTTAGAGTGATCCCCACCCCAAAGGGAACTGTTCTCGCTACTCGATCAACCTGGCTATATGGCATACCCAAAGCTCGCCCTACATCCCTGATAGCCGCTCTCGCCCCCAAGGTGCCAAAGGTGATAATCTGCGCCACCCGATCATGCCCATATTTTTGGACTACATAAGAGATAACCTCATCGCGGTGGTTGTCTTGAAAATCAAGATCGATATCTGGCATTTCCTTGCGTTCCACATTGAGAAAGCGCTCAAAAATGAGCTGATGCTTCATGGGATCGATGTCAGTAACCCCTATAGTGTACAGGGCAAGGCTGGCAGCAGCACTCCCCCGCACGCCGGAAAGGATATTGCGTGCCTTAGCAAAGGAAACGATATCCCAAACGACGAGGAAGTAATCAGCAAATTGGGTGAGGCGGATCACCTCTAGCTCGTAACTTAGCCGCTGCTGTAGCTGTGGGGTGAGGAGAGGATAGCGCTGATCTAAACCTTGCCAGCAAAGCTCGGCCAAATACTCATCGGCACTTTTCCCCTGGGGTGTGGCCACCTGGGGGAGATGAGTTTGGCCAAACTCCATTTCAAAGGAGCACATCTGGGCAATACACTCGCTATTCTCAATGGCTTGAGGGAGGTCGGTGAAAAGAGCTGCCATCTCTTGAGGACTCATGAGGTAAAAGGAATCTCCTCCCATCCTCATCCTCTTATCATCATAAATAGAGGTATTGGTCTGAATGCAAAGGAGAAGATCATGAGCTGAGGCATCCTCTTTATTGATATAATGGACATCATTGGTGGCCACAATAGGGATGTTTAGCTCAGCACTCAAGCTGAGCAGGTTCGGCTCGATTCTTTCCAACTCAGGCATAGGATGCCGTTGAACTTCTAGGTAGTAATCTCCAAAGACCTCTTTATACCATTGAGCCGAGGCGTGTGCCTTTGAGATGTCTCCCGCCAGGATAAGCCGGGCTATCTCTCCGGAGGCACAACCGGAAAGGGCAATAAGACCGTGGTGATATTGGGTGAGGAGCTCCTTATCTACCCTTGGTTTATAGTAGAAACCCTCAAGGTAAGCCTTGGTACTTAGCTGGAGCAAGTTTTGATATCCTATCTTATCCTTAGCCAGCAAAACAAGATGATACGGGCTCCTATCAGCCGCATTGCGGCTATGCCGAGTTTGGGGTGCTACATAGAACTCACAGCCAATGATTGGCTTTATCCCCGCTTCTTTGGCTGCCAGATAAAAATCAACCACGCCATATAAAGCGCCGTGGTCGGTGATCGCCAAGCTCTCCATGCCTAGCTCTTTGGCTTTCCAGACAACCTCTCTGATCCGGCACATGCCATCAAGAAGACTGTATTCCGTATGAACATGGAGGTGGGTAAACATTTAATACCCCCTTAACTAGTTCTCCATGAAAAATTCGCCCTTTTTCATAGGGGCCCCGATTTGATGGGGTCCCAAATACGAAGTTTTTCACCCAATAGCTAACTTATGGTATAGTCCGTGTTCCGATATATACCTCTCCACTGCCTCAGGCACCTGGTAGCGAATGGGAAGCCCCGAAGCTACCCGAAAGCGGATTTGAGAGGAACTGACCGCTATCTGAGGCACCTCTACCAAGGTAATGCGGGTTGAAATCCCAGGGATAGCTCCCTCAAGATGAATAGAATGCGGTGAAACCGAGCCGGGACGGGTGAAGGTTATCAGTTGACACATCTCGACTAAACGTGCTGCCTCCTTCCACTGCGGAAGTGCAAACAGAGCATCGCTGCCCAAGAGGAAGGAAAGGCGGCAGCTTTCACCAAATTGGTGCTTAAGGAGAGTAATGGTATCCACCGAATAGGAAGGACCAGCTCGGTCAACTTCTACTCTGGAGAGAGTGAAATAATCATTAGAGGCAATGGCAAGCTCGACCATCTTCACCCGATGATGGGCCAGGGTAATAACACTATCTGCCTTAAAACAAGGTTGCCCAGTAGGGACAAAGAGTATCTGGGCAAATCCCAACTTTAACCTTAGCTCCTCAGCCACAATGAGATGCCCCAAATGAATGGGGTCAAAAGTGCCCCCGAAAATGCCTATATCCACTCCCACTCTTTGTCTCCAATACGGATCTTATCCCCCGCCTTTACCCCCGCTTTCAACAGCGCCTTAGTTGCCCCTGATCTAGTTAATTGCTTGCGGAGATACCCCCAAGCTCCGGGGCTCGAGGTATCAGTCAGTGCCCCCAGCCTTTCCAGGCGAGGCGAGAAGAGCAAAAAGGTGTCACCTTCTTTAGTCACCCTGACCTCTTCTCTGGGTTTGGGATGATGGACTACAAGCGGGGTTGCCTCTACGCATCTTTCGCTCCTTAGCTCGGATAGCCTGTTGACTACCGAAGTGACCAGTTCCCCGATATTCTGTTTGGTCACTGCTGAAATAAAAAAGAGCGGTAGGCCAAGGGGAGAAAGCTCTTGCTTGAGCTCAGGTATTCTAGCCTGAACCTCAGCAAGATCAACTTTATTAACCACCACAATTTGAGGATTGTCGGCCAAACTGGGCTGATAAGAAGTAAGCTCCTCGTTTACTGTTTTCCAGTCATTGTGGGGACTAGCTGAGGTTCCGTCAAGAAGATGGATAAAAAGTTTAGTACGCTCACTATGGCGCAAGAAGTGATGCCCTAAACCACGACCGAGATGTGCCCCACGGATAAGTCCAGGAATTTCGGCTAAGATGAAGCTCGTCTTCCCTACTTCTACCACCCCCAGAACGGGCTCCTGGGTAGTAAATGGCCAGTCAGCAATTTTTGGTCTTGCTGCAGAGACAGCAGCAAGCAATGTAGACTTGCCCACGCTGGGATAGCCGATAATCCCTACATCGGCAATAAGCTTTAAGTCGAGTATTATCCCACCCTCCTCTCCAGGTTCACCTTTCTGAGCAAAACGCGGTGTTTGAAGAGTAGAAGTAGCAAAGTGAGCATTACCACGTCCTCCCCTCCCCCCCTTAGCTACCAACACCGACTGCCCCTCTTTGGCCAAATCAGCAAGCAGAACGTCTCTTTCTCCTTTACGCCACACCATCGTCCCTAAAGGCACCGTAAGGGTGAGATCTGCTCCATTCCTACCATGTTTATCTTTGGCACCACCTCTCCCGCCATCCTGAGCCTTGAAATGGCGCCTATACCTGAACCTGCCCAAGGTGTTGACTCCACTATCAGCTACAATGACCACGTCTCCACCCTTCCCCCCATCACCCCCATCCGGACCGCCAAAGGGCACAAATTTCTCCCGGCGGAAGCTCACTATTCCATCGCCTCCATCCCCTGCTTTAACCTTGATTTCCACCCTATCCAGCATATTTCAAACGCTCTCTAGTTTCGAACTATAATATAAATCATCTACCCAAAGTAATATGCCACCATTGGAGTCAAGATCGACTCCCGCCAGGTTATAAGCTCTCCAAACCAACTCACAGCAATAATATGTCCGATCACCAATCTTGTGCGCCGGAACAAGAAGAGAGGCAAAGGATTTACCTTGCTGGCTTAAGGCATAATCTACCGCTTGGGTAATAATTCTTGCTCGATCAGGCATAGCAATGAGTCTCTTAACTTTGATCTCAGCAGGTTTATCTCTTTCCTCAAAGGCTCGGATGGTGGTTAAAGTAACACCACCACCGAAAGTAGTTTCAATCACTGCGGGCGAAAAACTGTGCCCTATTCTTTGCTCTCCTACATACATCGCCACATGGTCCCAATAGCCATAGAAACACCATCCTCCGTAGATGTCTACAAAGAGAAGATCGCCTAGCTCAAGCTGACCCAGAGGTGAAGAATTCAAGACTTGAGAATTAGATCTTGTTTCCATAATAGATAGTATGCACAGCAAAATTAATACTACTGTTAAGATTACTCCTTTT
>DEIJ01000119.1:22480-23331 GCA_002352365.1 Dehalococcoidia bacterium UBA2777
CACCTTCACGGCTTAATGAGCCAACATGTTGATGCGTTGTGGATTTGGAGGGGATGTCTTTGTTAACTGCAACAATCTTTCTATCTTCGGGGAACATTCCGAAGTTATCCACAACGAAGTTGAGTTATCCACAGAATATGGGCCTTTATCCACACCCGTTTGGGGGCACATGGTTAACCTTTTTTGGCATAGAGTTTTTCCTTAATGACCAGCACATTGACTCGTAGTTTGGGATCGACTTCTATTTCAGTAGCTATGCGTTGATGGCCGTGGAGCACAGTGGAGTGATCTCTCTCGCCGAGCAAATTGCCGATTTTGCTGAGTGAACAATTGGTTTCCTCCCGGATAAGATACATAGCAATCTGGCGAGCCAAAGCCACTGGCTGCTCTCGACTTTTTCCTTTTAAGACCTCAGCACTGAGAGCAAAGTGATGGCAAACTGCATTCATGATGGATTCAGGACTAGGTGTATAACTTGGTATGCTATCAGCGATATCTCTTAGCGCCTTTTGGGCTAACTCGAGGGTAAGAGGCTCTTTAATCAACTTAGCATAAACCACCACTCGGTTGAGTGAGCCCTCAAGCTCGCGGATATTTCTTTGATACTGCCGGGCGATAAAGGCGATTATATCATCGTCGATGACTACTTCTTGATGTTCTGCTTTGGAGCGCAGGATAGCCAAGCGGGTTTCAAAATCAGGTGGTTGGATATCGGCGATAAGTCCCCATTCAAAGCGGGAGCGTAGTCTCTCCTCTAGCAGCGGCACAGCTCTGGGGGGGCGGTCACTGGCAAGGACAATGTGCCGATTAGCGTTATGGAGGTCGTTAAAGGTATGGAAGAAACTCTCTTG
>DEIJ01000119.1:23414-28614 GCA_002352365.1 Dehalococcoidia bacterium UBA2777
TTCGGTTTTGCCTTCTCTAATGGCATTTATAAGCTCGTTGGTGAACTGCTCACTGCTGGTGTAAAGCAACTGAAATCCACCGTTAGCGGCAGCATGCCCGATGGCGTGTAGCAGATGAGTTTTCCCTAAGCCCACTCCGCCGTAGACAAATAGAGGATTATAACTACCCCCGGGTTTTTCTGCCACCCTTAGGGCGGCAGCATGGGCTAAGCGATTGCAACTCCCCACAATGAAGCTATCAAAAGTATACTTAGGGTTGAGCTTGAGTTGAGGGGCTCGGCTAGTCATTGCTTCCTGCGGGGGGACCTTTTGCTGAGAGGGGGGAGCTCTTCGGCTAGCCTCTTTTTGATAAACCTCGAACTGAACCTCAACTTCTTGACCCAAAATGCTGATGAGGGTCTTCTTAATCAGGGAATGTAATCGAGTATTTAGCCATTCGGCGGCAAAGGCTCGTGGTGTCCCGACTACGAACTGCCCCTCAGCATAGCTTAACCCTACAGTCTCCTTAAGCCAGGTCTCGTAGTTGGCTTTGGTAACTTGAAGTTGGAGCTCGCCTAAAGCGGCCTCCCAGATATCCTGAGCTGATGAACTTATATTCATGGGAAAACTGGCGCGCCTAGAGGGATTCGAACCCACGACCCTCGGTTCCGAAGACCGATGCTCTGCTCCGCTGAGCTATAGGCGCTGGGGTGAGCGGAGGGATTTGAACCCTCGATCTCCAGGGCCACAACCTGGCGCCTTAAACCCCTAGGCCACGCCCACCGTAAGGGCATATTCTAACACCCCGACCTGCTGCGGTCAAGCCCCCGAATTGAATCTGGCGTTGCCCAGTAGATAGGTTTGTGGTAATCAAATGGCTGTCATTGTGGCGAAGCGAAGTGAGTAACCACAAGTCCGGCTACAACATGTGGTAGAATAAAAAGGGAAGATGAACAAAGTATATGATGTCATTGTTGTCGGAGCAGGGCATGCCGGCTGTGAGGCAGCTTTAGCGGCAACTCGGATGGGATGTAGCACACTACTACTTGCTCTCAACTTAGATAATGTGGCACTAATGCCCTGCAATCCTTCTCTTGGGGGGCCAGCCAAAGGGCATGTAGTCCGCGAGATTGATGCCTTGGGTGGAGAGATGGGGCGAAATATCGACAAAACTTTTATCCAGATCAAGATGCTCAATACTGGCAAGGGGCCAGCAGTTCAGGCACTGCGCGCTCAAGCTGATAGGAAGCTCTACAGCCTGGCTATGAAGCATAGCCTAGAACAACGGCCTAACCTTGATCTAAAACAAGCCCTGGTTGAAGAGTTGGTGACAAATTCCTCGCCGGAGGCAAATCTGTGGGTAAAAACTAACCTGGGGAGGGTATATGAAGGCAAAACTGTGATATTGACTACAGGCACTTCTCTAGCCGGGCGAATTATCGTGGGAGACACAAGTTATCCCGCAGGAAGAGCCGGGGAGTTTGCCGCCTATGGTCTTTCACAATCTCTGCGCAATTTGGGCCTCAACCTGGGGCGGCTTAAGACAGGGACTCCACCTCGCCTCGATGCCAAAACCATTGACTTCAGCAAGACTATTCTTCAACCTGGCAGTGAGGTGCCTCTTTACTTTAGTTTCGATGGAGCACACATAGACCATCTCCAATTCCCCATGCCAAATCCTATTTACCTCCCTGGCACGCCTACTCTTTGGCGACCTCAATTGCCTTGCTACCTTGTTTATACCAATCCTGAGACACACGACATCATTCGCTCCAATCTTTATCGGGCTCCATTGTTTACTGGTAAGATTTATGGAGTTGGGCCGCGTTATTGCCCCTCGATAGAGGATAAAATCGTTAAGTTTGCCCATAAAGACTCTCATCCTATTTTTCTGGAGCCTGAAGGCTGGGAGACCAGCGAAGTCTATGTACAGGGGGGGAATACTAGCCTGCCCGAGGATGTGCAACTGGACTGGCTACACTCCATCCCCGCCCTAAGAGACGTGGAAATGACCAGGGTAGGCTATGCTATTGAGTACGATTATGTGCCCCCGAGTCAGACGGCGGTCACATTGGAGTCCAAGGTTGTGCCCGGGCTATTTCTTGCCGGCCAAATCAACGGCACTACTGGATACGAAGAGGCGGCAGGGCAGGGGCTAATCGCTGGCATCAACGCAGCGCTAAAGGTTAAACAAAAATCCCCACTTATTTTGAGACGGGACCAAGCCTACATCGGGGTGATGATCGATGACCTGGTAACCAGGGAGCTTACCGAGCCTTACCGATTGCTTACCTCCCGGGCGGAATATCGCCTCCTCCTTCGTCATGATAATGCCGACTTGAGGTTGACGCCGATTGGCTATCAGCTAGGCCTCATCGATAGAGCCCGTTATGAAGCAGTAGAAAACAAACGAGAGGTCATTGCCAAGGAGATAAGCCGGCTGAAGAAAAAAAATATAACTCTTGGTGACCAAGGCGTTAGCGCCTTGGAGTTGTTGCGCCGTCCCGAGGTAAACTATAAAACTCTGCTCTCACTTGATTTAGGTTTGCCTAGTGTGGATGAGGAAATTAGGGAACAAGTGGAAATCGAGGTTAAATATCAGGGTTATATCGAAAAGCAGCAAAAAGAGGTCCAGCGCCTGCAAGGGATAGAGGAGCGGTGCATCCCCCAAGATATTGCCTATGAAACTTTTTCTGAGTTACGCTACGAGGCAAGGCAAAAACTAAGCCAGCTTCGCCCAGCTACCCTGGGCCAAGCCTCACGCCTTGGCGGTGTCACCCCAGTAGACATAGCTATCCTGCTGATGCACTTAGAGAGGAGGAAGAAGGTCTCGGTTTAGGTTGAGTGATTGGGGGGCGGCGCAAATAGAGGGGCTGAAGGGTAGCCAGGTCATCGAAGTCACCTCTCTTGAGCCGCTGCCAACCTAACTCGGCAAGGTAGTCTATCCAGGACGATTCTCTCATCGCTTGGGGAATTATTGCCAGCCCAGCTAACTCCTTACTTAGGGCTCCACTTGAGGGGGAAAGCTGGCCACAAAATAGGGTCTTTGCCTTTATTTGTCCCATTAAGGCCCCAATTGTGGTGATGTGCTCCTCCAAAATAGGGCACCATTTGCCCTCTTTCCTTTGATATAGGGCGGTAGCGATCTCCCCTCGGCCGATATTGCGGATGGGGCAAATGGGCAAGTCAGTTCCAGCATAGGGGTAGGCGGTAGCTTCAAGGCTGCTTATGCCTACCACAGGAATGCTCAAGGCGAAGGCGAGCCCTTTAGCGGTGCTCATTCCCACTCGCAAGCCGTTAAAACTTCCCGGCCCTCGGGCGACAACAATGGCCTCAATAGAACTGAGGTTGACTGCGCCCTCAGAGAGCAAACGGATTAAGCGGGGTAATAGCTCCTGAGTGTGATTTTGCCTACAGTGCCAGGTCGACTGGGCTATTATCTTATCTTTATCAGATAAGGCAAGAGAGGTGATTTCTGTTGAGGTGTCTATAACAAGCTGCCTCATCTCTCGTGTGCCGGCAAAAGCTTTGGCACCAATCTCAGATAACGTTCACCGCTGGGTTCAAAACTAAAGATGCGTTCGTTCTCAGCAAAGTAATCCAATTTTATAAGCAAATGTTCCTCAGGCAAAGCACCCAGCCCCTTCTCGGCCCACTCTACTACTGAGACCCCCCCACGATAAAAATACTCCTCAAGCCCTAGCTCCCAAACCTCCTTAATATTGTCAATACGATAGAGGTCAATGTGATATAGCGACAGCCTGCCCTGATGGTACTCCTTAGCTACCATAAAAGAGGGGCTAGAGGCGTAGTCTTGGGTGCCTAGCCCCCAAGCGATACCCTGAGTGAGGCAGGTTTTTCCTGTCCCTAAGCCACCCACTAAGAGGAATATATCCCCTGCCTGGGCTAGCTCGCCCAACCTTTTTCCCAGGTGCTGGGTTTCTTCCGGGCTGTGGCTAATAAAATGCCTCTCAACTTTTGCCTTCATCATTTTGTGGGGCAGAGATAAAATGTTCCCAGCCTCCTCTATCCCAAGTAAAAGGCTCACCTTTCTTGTCGATCAAAGTTAGCTGGCCAGGACTTGCCTCTACTATGTTGCCGATCACAGTTATGGGGCAACTGAGCTCTGTTTTAACCCTATCGATAGTCTCCAAATTTGTGGTAAACAGTAACTCATAATCTTCACCCCCGGATAAAGCCAGGCCAAGGGCCTCGGTGGGGAAAGCAGCCCAAACTCGGGGATGAATTGGCAACCTATCTATCTCTAGTTGTGCTCCTATCTGGCTGGCTTCACAAATATGGATAAGATCGGCAGCCAGACCATCACTGATATCTATCGCTGCTTGTACCTCGTGGCGTGATAATATCTGCCCCTCCAAAACCCGCGGTATGGGGTGCTGATGAGCCTGCCTAAACAAAGCCATCGTTTCTGAATCAAATTGAAGTTGGGAAGTCAGCATCTTAAGTCCCGCTGCTGCTGTGCCCAGATAACCAGTTACTGCTATCAGCTCGCCAGGTTTGGCTGCTGACCTAGTTAACATCCCTTTTCCTTGAGCCTTTCCGATCAAGGCGATAGTGATAACCACCAGCGGGGCACTGCTGATATTCCCCCCGGCGATAACTAACTCAAATTGGTTGGCTATCTCCATCATTCCGTGGTAAAGCTGGGTGATAGAGCTAACCTCAATATCCCCGGGCAAGGTCAATGAAACTAGAGCATACTCAGGGCAACCACCCATAGCAGCAATATCACTCAAATTTTGTGCCATTGCCTTCCAACCTAATTCTCTCCACGAGATCTGTGAAGTAAAATGCACCCCTTGAACCATAGTATCGATGGTAGCCAGCACCACAGAGTCACCACTTTGCCATGCAGCGGCATCATCACCAACGCCCACTAAGAGTTGATGGCTCCTCTTCCCCGAAGAAATAATGTCGGCTAAAAGCTCAGTCAGCCCAAATTCACCTAGCTGGGAAACTTTCATCACTAAGATTATATCGGGCTTGCCCTTTATACTCAACTTTGAGCTAAGTGGGCATAGCCCGGCGGGAGCAGTGCGCGGCTACGGGAAGAGATTCACCCTCCACAAGAAAGAAAGCTTGGGCTGCTGTCAGGGGCCCTCGAATTAGCCGGCACTAAGATTTTGGATGAACCCTTAGGGTTGCCTTTGCCATAGGCCTCACCATTCTTATGGTCCAACGGATGTTCCACTGGAAGGGC
>DEIJ01000064.1 GCA_002352365.1 Dehalococcoidia bacterium UBA2777
CTTAGCCAGGCGGTCATGAGGTTGGTATAGGCCACAGTCTCTTTGATCTGGTCATGCCTGGAGCGAAGTTCAGCGAAGATGACAGACCCCAATGCCGGATTAAATATCTCAGGGGCGGCTTCCTCGAGGAATGCTCTCCACCCCTCTGGTGGAGGTGTGCCTCCGGGTCTATAGCCATGAGCCTCAGCTATGGCTATGTACTTGCGTATTGTGTGGCGACTTGCTCCCAGGCTACAGGCAATGGCCCTGACGCTTCGCCCCGCCTGCCAATGGTCTAGAATCTCCCCTGCATCGCGCACCGTAACTTTCCTCCTTGCCATTTTGTCCAGCCTCCTTATGAATTAAGCTGGACACAGGATGCCAGATTTTTCGTCCCGGTGCGCCCAGGGGTGGGTCAATTAGATGAAAATGAGGTGGGTCATATCCTTGAAAACAGGGTGGGTCAATTACCTGAAAAAATCACCCTCAAAGTGGGTAATTTCCGTGAAAACTGACATCCATCGACAAAGATATTTAGGAAGTGAAAGTGGAAATCCTACAAGAGAGCCCACACCATTTTTGACGGATTCTGGTTTGAGACCTGAAGATATACCATGATGATATATGTATTCGCACTGCACCTAACACAGCATATACGCCACGGGCCAACGCCCTCGCCCTTCAGGACATTGCTCCCTTCGGTCGCAACATCGTATATGCTGAAAACGTTCAAGCTGCTGCACCGCTGCATCACTAGAAATGCCATTTTCAATGGGCATTTTCCCTGGAAAGCTATATGTGGTTAGCGAGGATAGTTTGTCTGGGTGCACCTTGGCGGTCGATAAAGTAGCCAACACGAATGCCTCAGCATCAATACTACAGGCAAACAAAGTGGCCTGGAAATGCAGCATGTGTTACATATTATCAATATTATGTAAAGTTAGCTGGGTCAAAGACGAATGAAGTGGCTCAGGAAGCCTGGTCAATTAATTCCCCTATGTGATACCGGTGACACTAAAGAGGCTTTTTTAAAAATGCTAGCTAAGTTTGAAGATAGCTTGAGGCTCTATCGTAGCGTAGCATTGGGATGGTTCAATAACGATTTTGGAGGAATTTACGCCAAGAAATCCCTCTGAGACTCGTTTTTGGGCCACCTTTTCCCATCATGAGGGTTTGGGGGGATACCCCCCCGACTTGAATGCGACCCCCTGGCATCATTCCAGAGGGATTTCATTGTCCATAATATGGCATTAAGGTCATAAGGACGCCGCTCGTCTCTCGGGGTAGAGGAGTTTCTTAGTTTCTTAGCCTTTCAAAATAATCTAGAAAATAGGGCACTTTCTCCCAATCGGAAACGAGCTCATATTTGCCCACCTCTCGACATATATACACTCGAAAGTAATTCTGATACCAAGGTTGCTTGTCACTCATTGTTACCAGAGGTATAAGGCCGCTGTCAAAGTCTTTTATATTTGCCAAACCATCCCTGACTGCCTGTGGAGTCAGATTATCATATCCAACTTTTTCTACAGCTAACCTGATACCTTCAATGCCAACCATTGCATGCATGCATCCGCTGATATAACCTCCCCAAACCTTCTCTGGCCCCCAGCCGCGGTATCTGTTGGCTATCTCGCGAATAAGTTTCTCCCCTGGCAAGTCCCAATCCGCTTCTGAGGCAACTGGCCACCCAAATTGAGAGTATATCCCTATGAAATCCTTCCCAACTGCCTTTAGAGTAACCTCGCCGGTCGTAGAGCCCAAAGCTGTCATTGCGTTTATTCCTCGTTCCCTAAGCCCAAGTCTGGCAAAATCCTTGCAAACTACTGTGGTCGTTGCTCCAGAGATTGCCAAGAAAATCCAATCGGGTTTTTTAGCTGCAAGCCTTAATAGCTCGGTTGATGTATCAATCGTTGCTATAGGCACCCATTCTACACCGAGAAAATCGCAGCTGATTCCCTTTTGGGCAGCAGTCTCAAGACCCTTTACGCCTGCCCGGGCTGAGGCATTATCATAACCTATCATAGCTAGCCTAACAGGGCGTTCCTCGGGCAGATGCTCTGCAGTCCATTTGGCGAAGGATGCACCAACTACTTGCCATCCTGGGAAGATAGAGAAGACCCACCTTATAGGCTCAGTTATCATCATCTCGGTTAAACAACCGTAATACAGCATAGGCATCTCATCCCTTTTGTATCTCGGCGCCATTACGTCGACTGGTGTAGAGTTCCAATTCATCTCCAGCACTACTCCCTCCTCTATAAACCTCCTGTGAGCAGTGATAGACTTGCTTACTGAGCTCCCTGAATCCTCCCAGGTGATCTCTACTGGGATGCCATCGATGAGTCCTTGGTCACTTGCATACTTTGTATAATCGATCACTCCCTGACACGTATCCAACGCGACAGTCGCCCATAGCCCGCTGAAGCCACCATGAAGCCCTATTTTAATCGGCCTCACCTTCTTCCCATCTGGCCCAGCCTCACACACTGGCATAGCACCTGCAAGTAAAAGCGTAATAGAGAGTCCCACTGCCAGAAGAGCCAATCCAATCTTCTTCAATCCTTTCTGCATTTCCCCTCCTTTCATTATTTTTGCTCCTCATCAAAATAAACCTTATCCAAGACACACCTTATGAGATGAGACATAGACACCTTCTTTTCATAAGCCAGCTCCTTGAGCCTCTCATGCTGCTCAGGGGTGGCGTAGTAGGTTGATTGTTTGAGTTCCCTGTTTATTGTTGGGGTTATAATGCCTTAATACCCCTATTGTCAAGGCTGCAAGGAGCTGGTCCTGGTCGACTAGTGCCAGGGGACTACTCAAAAGTATCTCGTCGGGCTATAGGCCGCAATCTGCAAGCTTCACAAGAAGGCCTCTGCTACTCAAATCTCATCGGGGACGCTACTTTTATCCAGTCACTAATAGGTTGAAAAAATCCTTGCCGATATTGGAGTATCCTCACAAAGCTAGCCATGGCGGGGTGCTCATTGCTAACCGATATGGGAGGCGTACATCCTGTATCGAAATCCCTTATGTTTGCCAAGCCGTCTCTAACGGCATGCCCATTCAAATTCTCATATCCTACCCTCTCTACGGCCACCCTTATGCCTTCAGCTCCAACTTGAGCCAGGAGCCAATTGCCCCTATACATCTCTGTGATGTCCTTCGGCTCAAAACCCCTATACCTCTTGGCTGCCTCCACCATTAGTTTCACCCCTGGCAGTTCTGTTTCTGTTATTGCTGGTGCCGGGCTGATTATGTGCCACCCCTCGCCAGCTTTCCCAACTATGTTGAGAACACTCTCATCGGGACCAGCGCCTGTTGATACAAACTTTATCCCTCGCTTTGCAATCTCCAACCTCTCGATATCCTTCACTAACGTTACCGCAGAGGCCCCAGTAACTGTCGTAGCAACCCAATCAGGTTTTTTAGCGGCGAGCCGGAGAATTTCAGTAGAGGTATCAATAGCTCCAAGCAAAGGTATAACCTCATAACCAACGAAGTCAATGCCTTGTTCCGGGGCGTAGTCTCTTGTACCCTTAAGGGCCTCCCAGCCAGAGGAATGATCATATAGGATATGGCCTATCCTTGGAGGACGTTCTTCGGTCCAAATGTCTTTGAGCCATGTCACAAATGTTGGAACAACAGATGGAACGCCGGGGAAATAGCCGAAGACCCAGCTGAGAGGCCTAGTTATCGTGCCGGTGGTGGGGGTAGGATAACTGATTATGGGTATCTCGTCTTTTTGCAATCTAGGCGTTAAGACCTCTGTCGGGGTGGAGCTAAGTTGGAACTCAAGCACCGCTCCTGCCTCTTTAAACCTCCTGTGGGCAGTTATTGCCTGAGGCACTAACCCTTGGGTCTCAAACCACATGCAATTGATCTCAATTCCATTGATGCCGCCCCGCTCATTCATATACCTTAGGCTGTCAAGAATACCATAACCCATGGGTGCAGCAGTGGTAGCTAGGGCTCCGGTAAAAGCGGCATGTAACCCTACCGTTATAACCCTCTCCTCGGCTGCCTTAGCAGGCATTACCGAGCCTACTAGTAGCGCCCCTGCTAAAAAGATTGCCGTGGCCCCCAAACCTAGTCTTTTACCCTGCCTGAATAGCCTTCTCATCTCTCCTCCTTTCATTGTTTTTGCTCACCTTCATCAAAGTAGGGTAATGTATCTATTTTCCTCTAAAATCCCTGGCGTAAATGCCTCCAACGGTTTAAACATTCTACACCGTCACGAGCTCTCAGTCTAACCTCTTGCTTCTCGCGTCTGAAGGCTTCTCTCGTGAGTCCCTCCAGCTCCCACCAAATGTCCGCTGTCATCTTCACACCCCTCCAACTCTGAGAGGCAGTAATCAGGCTGGCATAGAGCAGTCTTACCCCAGAACTCTCCTTAGGAAAGCGAGGAATCACTTTAGTCCTGTGCTTTCCCTCGCCAAATGTTCTTTCCAATAGCTTGGTGGTTCGGATGGCCTTCCAATGAGCCTCGGGGAACTTTAAATGGGTAAGGCACCTCCCCACATCTTCTTCAAGGCACTCTGTGGAGTGTACCAGGGAAATCTTATAGTCGGGAGAGGCAAATGAGAAAAGTTAAGCAGAATTCCAAAGCTAAGCAAGTAGGATTTGTTAAGCAAAGTGTCAAAGCTGAACAGGTACGATTTGTTAAGCAAAGTGGAAAAAAGCAATCGCCTGGGAGGAGACGGGAGGCCTCGATTTTACCTCAAAATAGATACAAAACAGATGGTGAGCCGTGTGGGATTCGAACCCACGACACCCTGATTAAAAGTCAGGTGCTCTTCCTCTGAGCTAACGGCCCAAATTTAGCCCTTTTAATGTTTTAGCTTAGCATTTTTTCGCCCTATAAGCAAGGATAGGGGGTCAAGCCAAAATAGAAATAAATCTCCGCTTATCATCTGGAAGCCCCTTAATCAGTGAATTGATTTAAAAATGTTCTGGGGGGATGATGCAATTCCAATGGTGATAACGATGTTTTTAGCTCAATTCCTGGGCAAAAATCACAGGGGGGAGATTCTTCCCAGCCTTTTAGGGCTGTTTTATCGCAGGATTTTCGTGGGGTGGTTTAGCCTGGAGGAGTTAATGCCAGCACCGTATAATGAGCTGAACCAATTAATACCTCCCAGGATTTGTTAGCTCTACGGAGTAAGACTGTGCCTGCCTGGCTTACTACCGCCCAAACTGAGTAAAGATTGCAAGGCCAAGCCGTTTGGGATGGGCAGTAGCCTATTCTCGAGGCGAAGCTACCGCTTTAAGTATATGTGTCAGCACTTGAAGCCTGAGCCAAGCGCCATTGGCGCCATGTCCTGTCAACTTTCCATACCTTCCAAGCCTCATGTCGCACTCCAGCAAATTCCCACCCTTTACCTCGAAAATAGATTCCCCATGTGTCATTGCGACCCTGAGCGAAGTGAAGGGGAAGCAATCTCACTCTCATTACCCCGAGCTTGCTTC
>DEIJ01000137.1:0-10889 GCA_002352365.1 Dehalococcoidia bacterium UBA2777
AAAAGGTGCTGTTCTTGCCTGAAACTAGTTTGGTTCAAAAGCGCAGCCAGTGGTACATGAATTATCTCCTCAACTTCATCCTCATTTATACTGAACTCGTAGGGGTAGGGGATTAATGCTACAAAAGGGGAGATAATGTAATTGCTGGTGATAGTGGCTGCATCGTCTAGCTCTCCCAGTATTTCGACGTCTTGGGGATTGAGCCCTATTTCCTCAAAACTCTCCCGCAGGGCAGTAACGCTCAATGTCTTATCTTCCTGGTGATAACCCCCCCCGGGGAAAGAGATTTGTCCTTTATGGTAATTCACCTTCTGGGTTCTCTTAGTGAAGATGAGGTAATACTCCCCCGCCTTCTCATAAATGGGAACCAGTACTGCTGCTGGAGAGAGCTTCTCATCCCTAATAAACCTTTTCTCCCTGTGGGAGAGGATTCGCCTGATCTTTTCTTTCATCGCCAGCTCTTCTTCATGCCTGGAGTCCTGCCCAAAGCTGGTCAACTTTGGCTTTAAGTTCACTTAGCGAGCAATCAGTATCAATTACCACATCGGCATATTTTATTCTCTCCTCCGGGGGAAGCTGAGAGCGAAGACGAGCTAGTGCCTGATCTTTGGAGAGATTGCTGCGCTCACAGAGACGGCGCATCACTGTGGGCTCAGGGGCGATAGCAACCCACACTTCGTCCACCAACGAGGTCCAATTGGCCTCCAAGAGCACGGCGGCCTCAAGCACCACCACTTTAGCCTTTTGCCTCCTCAATTGTGTAATCCTCTCTGCCATCAGGTGATACATTGTGGGGTGCATTATCTGATTCAATTGTCGCAAGGCCTCGGGGTCATTAAACACGATCTCACCCAGCTTTCGCCGATCAATCTCACCATCAGGCAGAAGAAGGCTTTGGCCAAAGGCAGCGACCACCTTGTGCCAGGTCTCGGTGTGGGGACTGTAGGCCTCATGCCCCATTCTATCAGCGCTTATTACTATAGCCCCCAGCCGAGCAAGCATCTCAGAGACAGTGCTTTTTCCCGAACTTATGCCCCCGGTGAGACCCATAACTATCACTTCATCCCCCCTACACGAAGGCAGCCATACCTAATACTTCACGGCTGACGATCAGCTTTTGAATCTCGGTGGTGCCATCGGGAATAACCAAAGTTCTGGCATCCCTGAAGTAGCGCTCTAGAGCGTATTCCTCCGAGACTCCATAAGCGCCATGAATCTCTATTGCCTTTGAAGTAGCCCGAACGGCAACTTCAGGGGCGAATGCCTTAGCTATGGAGCACCTTTTGATCCTCTGTTGGTCTTTTTGTATCGAGTCAAAGGCATCAAGAACCAGAAGCCTAGCTGCCTCAGTTTCAATAACCATATCAGCAATCATCTCCTGGACAAGCTGAAATTTGCCGATTGGTCTACCAAATTGTTTCCTTTCCCGAGCGTACCTCACCGATGTATCTATGGCCGCTTGAGCCAGCCCAACCCCGATGGTAGCTAAGGTGGCGCGAAGTAATGGAAAAAGGCTCGCCACCGCCCCTCCATAGCCTTGGCCAATCTCGCCAGCTAGATTTTCCTTGGGCACACGGCAATCTTGAAATATGAGCTCAGCAGTGGAAGAGGAGCGAAATCCCAGCTTATGAAGCTCTCTAATCTCAAATCCGGAGCGCTCCTTCTCTACCAGGAAGCGAGCTATTCCTCTATGCCCTTTACCATCATCAGCTACAGCCAAAACCACCGCCACATCACAGTAACCCCCGTTAGATATCCAGGTCTTTGTCCCGTTGATAATATAATCTTTGCCGCTGAAAGTAGCTACCGTCTTTATGTCTCTAGCCGCGGTGCCGACATCAGGCTCGGTTACCCCGAGGCAACCTATGGCCACCTTCTCCCCCGCTATGGTTGGCTTAAGGTACTTCGCCTTCAGCTCCTCGGTACCCTCGGTATATAGGGTTAGTGGTCCCATTATCTGGGTGCCCATCTCACATATACCCAAACTACCACTGGCCCGGGCTAATTCTTCAACTATAATGCCAAAGGAGGGGTAATCAAGCCCACCGCCACCATATTCCTGAGGGATAAGCCCGGTAGCATAGCCCAGCGGGATCAGCTTCAGATATAACTCAGTAAGTTGTTCTTTAGAGAAGGGATTACATTTTTTATCATATTCGTCAGCTAGGGGAATTATCTCCTTTTCCATAAACTCACGGGCATTCCTCTTGAGTAGCTTCTGTTGTTCACTCAGTTCAAACTTCATAAGATATCCTCGCGGGAAGGACTAAACAAAAGCTGCCATATCTAAAACTTCACGCCCTACGATTAGCTTTTGAATCTCGCTGGTACCATCAAGAAATATGAGGGTTCTCGCATCTCTGAAGTAGCGCTCTATGGAATATTCCTCAGAGACACCGTAGGCACCATGAATCTCTATAGCTTTCGATGCGGTTCGCACTGCAGACTCGGTGGCATATGCCTTAGCCAGGGCACATCTCCTCACGTGGTCTATACCTTTTTGTACTGACTCAAAGGCTTGAAGGACTAAGAGTCTAGCGGCATCAGTTTCAATGACCATATCGGCAATCATCTCCTGGACGAGTTGGAATTTAGCAATTGGCCTGCCGAATTGCTTTCTTTCCCGGGCATAGCTTACCGAAGCATCAATAGCCGCCTGAGCTAGCCCGACCCCAGTCATGGCCAGACTGGCTCGAAGGGTGGGGAAAATCCTCTGTACTGTCCCCCCATATCCCTTGCCTACTTCGCCAATCACATTCTCTTGGGGGGCCCGACAGTTTTGGAAGGCAAGCTCCCCGGTGGGGCAGGAGCGAAATCCCAACTTATGTAACTCTCTAATCTCAAATTTGGAATGTTCTCTATCCACGAAGAAGCGGGTCACCCCTTTATTTCCTTTGCCATCATCAGCCAAGGCAACAAGCATAACTAAGCCAGTAACTGGTCCATTACTTATCCACGTCTTGGTGCCATTGATAACATAATCTTTGCCATCAAGAACAGCAGTGGTTCTCACGTCTCTAACCGCGCTGCCTACATCAGGCTCGGTTACTGCAATGGCACAAATCATCTCCCCAGCCATTGTGGGGCGAAGGTACTTTGCTCTCTGAACCTCGGTGCCTTCAATAACAAGTGATAGTGGCCCGATTATATGCTGGGCTATCTCGCAAACTGCCAAACTGCCACAGGCACGGGCTAATTCCTCCACCAATATTCCATAGGAGATATGATCCAGCCCTCCCCCACCATATTCCTCGGGCACTAGGCCGGCTACATAGCCCAGTGGAGTTAATTTCTTAAATACCTCGGCTAGCCACTCTTTGGGGAAAGGATGATATTTTTTATCATACTCATCGGCTTGGGGGATTATCTCCTTCTCCATAAACTCCCTGGCATTCTTCTTTAGCATCTTCTGTTCTTCGGTGAATTCAAAGTCCACAATATACTCCTTTCTGCTTAAGGCAGCAGCCTGCCTGCGAATACTAATTTATCACCATCAATAGGGCTAGTCAAAGACCCAATTTGGCTCATGTTGTTGTCCAGTGAAAATGACATTTGCTGAGAACAGCTATATGGCGGCAAGATTGTAGAACATCAACAAGGCATTTCATGCAGATTTGACAGCCAGAGATTGCGCATATATAATCGGTGTCGGCGGCAAGAGTGTCACTCCAGGGTTGAAATTGAAAACTACATGAAGAGTCACAATAACTTTCCGAGGAGGACGCGTCATGGTGGAAACTTCAACTGCATACCCAATGAGCCTGTCCATCGATTACCCCGATAGAGAGTTAAACAGAGTAACTACCTTTTTCAGGCTTTTCATGGTAATTCCGATCATCATCATCTTGAGCCTAGTTGCTGGTGCCGGATACCAGGGGGGTGAAACAGATGGCTCGAGCTACCAAGCGGCTGCTGGACTCGTCTTCCTACCAACCATGTTGATGCTTGTCTTCCGGCAAAAGTATCCTACGTGGTGGTTTGACTGGAATGTAGCTATAACCAAGTTTGGCACCCGTGTTTTGGCTTATTTCATACTATTGAGGGATGAATATCCCTCAACCGACGAAGATCAGGCAGTTCATATCGCGATCCCATACCCGGATGCCAAAGAGGATCTTAATCGCTGGCTGCCACTGGTAAAATGGTTCCTGGTAATCCCCCACTACATTGTTCTTTGGTTCCTCGGTGTAGCTGTCCTGGTGTCCACAGTGATTGCCTGGTTTGCTATCCTATTTACCGGCCGTTACCCGATGTCCTTGTTTGACTTTGTGGTCGGTGTATTACGATGGTCTCTAAGGGTAGCCGTATACGCTTTCTTGTTAACTACCGACCGCTATCCCCCTTTCACACTCAGCGACTAAACTCGCTAGCTCGTGTTTGACATTCTGAGGGGTAAGCCAGCTTTGAACTAGCCTTGTCTGGAGCTGCTGTTGGACGATATGTGATGACAGACTAGAACATCAGCAACCCCCTGTCCGGTTCATTGACGCACGAGGCTTTCTTAGTATAGACTGTTAATTTGGTGTCAGGAGAGCTTGGGCATTAAGGCCATTCAATAAAGACGGTTCAAAATCTGCGATTTTCAGCGGATATCATGTTTGGGGATGGGAGGGGCCGTTTAAAAACTTCGTTTTTAAACGGTCTAAGCAAAGTCTGACAGGGTGGGTGGAAAAATTTGATAGATTGGAACTTAGTGGCCAGGATCGCTGGTGGGGGCTTTGGGGTGACTATCTTCGTCTTAGCCATCTTATCTTTACTAAGCTGGCTAATGGGGCTAGGGATGCAAACAGCCGCTAAGCGTGGCAAAAAGGAAGGGGATACTAAGAAGGGGTAATCGCAAAACATGTTTGGCCTATATGAAAGTGCCTTCGGAGCTTTAAGTTGGGGCAACATTTTGATGTTTTCCATCGGAGGAGGTCTTATTTACCTAGGCATTGCTAGAAAGATGGAGCCTGTGTTACTGGTCCCCATAGGCTTTGGCATCTTTATGGTCAACCTCCCCCTTGGTGGCTTGATGATTTACTCCGAAGGTGTGCCAGCGGAGGTAGGAAATTTAGGGGAACTAATAAGGAGAATAGGAGCTGGAGATATAGGACTATTAAACGTGCTATACACCTATGGAATTGAATCTGAGGTAATCCCTCTACTCATTTTCCTCGGGGTAGGGGCAATGACAGATTTCACCCCCACCATTGCCCGTCCCATATCCTTTCTCTTTGGCGCCGCTGCTCAGGTAGGGGTTTTTGTGGTCTTTCTTATTGCCTACCTCTCAGGATTATTCACTATAGGGGAGGCGGCTTGTGTAGGTATTATCGGTGGCTCTGATGGGCCGCCAACAGTCTATCTCACTGCTGCCCTGGCACCTCACCTGCTTGGTCCCATCACATTAGTGGCTTACTCTTATATGGCTCTGGTACCTATTATCCAACCCCCAATAATAAGGTTGCTTACCAGTAAGCAAGAGAGAGCAATATATATGAAGCCACAGGTGCGCGAGGTATCCAAAGTAGAGCTAGTGGTTTTCCCTATGTTGATATTTGTAGTTGCTGCCTTGCTTGTCCCCAAATCAGTCCCCCTCATCGGGATGTTTATGTTTGGCAACCTACTGCGGGCAAGCGGAGTCACCGATAGATTAGCTCACTCAGCGAGCGGTGTGTTTATAGATGTTCTTACTTTTCTCTTGGGAATAACTGTAGGGGCATTGATGCCGGCCGAGGTATTCCTCAAGCCCCAAACTCTAGCCATCATTGGTCTGGCAGTAGTAGCCTTTGTCTTCTCCACCATGGGAGGCTTGCTAGCAGCCAAGATAACAAACCTATTCTTAAAGGAGCCTATAAACCCAATGATAGGGGCGGCAGGGGTATCAGCCATCCCTATGTCAGCGAGGGTGGTACAAAAGATGGGGCAAGAGGCAAACCCCAGGAATTTCCTCATAATGCATGCCATGGGTCCCAACATGGCAGGGGCTGTTGCCACCTCCGTAGTTGCTGGAGTATTCTTGGGCATGCTCATGTAAACTAGCAAGTATGCCATGGGCCCAATATAGCTGGAGCTATTGGTGCTGCCATCGCTGATAGGGGGTAACCATTAGTTAATTACCCCTGAAAAACAGAGTTTTTCGGGGGCCCCGTGGAAAAGAGCAAAACAAATTTTTCATGGGGTATTAATTGGACTTTACAAGCCATCCCCTCTCAGATACTGCTGCAAGGTTCACCTTGTTAAGATAATGTGCATTGCCCCTGTTCACCTAACGGGAAGAGAATGTCCGCTACAAGCCAGTGGTATAACCTAGAAGTAGCCAAGACCCTAGAAGCTCTAGGATCAAGACAGCAAGGCTTAAGTAGTGAAGAGGCCCAAAAACGCCTGCTGCAATTTGGGCCAAATGAACTCGGGGAGAAGAAAAAGGCCTCCCCAGGGATAATTCTCTTAGCACAGTTCAAAAGCTTCCTGATTATCATCCTCATAGTGGCGGCGGCTGTTTCCGGTGTGCTAGCGACAATGGGAGAGGGCAATGTTTGGGATACTATCCTTATTACGGTCATTGTCCTCTTTGCTTGTGTCCTCGGCTTCATCCAGGAGTATCGATCAGAAAGGGCGCTAGAAATCCTGAGGCAAATGACCGCTCCTACTACTTCAGTGAGGCGAGATGGGCAAGAGAGAGAAGTGCCTTCCAGAGAGCTAGTTCTTGGAGACATAATTCTACTCCGAACTGGTGACCGAGCCCCTGCCGATGCTCGTCTTATTGAAGTAGCAAGTTTGAGGCTAGATGAGGCACCCCTAACCGGGGAATCTGTTCCCGTAGAGAAGAGCGCTGAGGCTATCTCGGGGGAAATACCTGTTGGTGATAGAAGGAATATGGTATATATGGGCACCACTTTAGTCTGCGGTAGGGGAGAAGCTGCCGTCATTGCTACCGGCACGGCTACTGAGTTTGGCAAGATTGCCGGGATGCTTCAACAGGCAGAAGCACAACAAACCCCGCTACAAGCTAGCCTCAACCAAGCGGGCAAATGGCTAGGGATCGGGTGCCTTGTCATCTGTGCTGGAGTGGCTGGGGTGGGATTTTCATCTGGCATGTTCAGCAGCATCTTAGACGCCTTTATATGGGGGGTAAGCCTTATGGTAGCAGCAGTCCCAGAGGCTTTACCAGTGGTGGTGACTATATCCCTAGCTATCGGGGCGCAAAGGATGGCCAAACGCCATTCCCTTATCCGTCGACTTCCAGCAGTGGAGACTCTAGGCTGTACTACCTTTATTTGCTCTGATAAGACAGGAACTCTAACCCAGGGTGAGATGACGGTAAGGAAACTCTATGTTGATAGCCGAGTAATTGACCTTCATGGAGTGGGCTATGAACCGAAGGGTGAATTTTGCTTAGCTAGTGCACCTTTTGATCCCCAAAAGGATGACTCTTTACAAGCCCTACTGCGGGCAGGGACCCTGTGCAATGATTCTCAACTTATAAATTTCGAAGGAGCATGGCACATCAAGGGCGATCCCACAGAGGGAGCTTTAGTGGTGGCTGCTGCCAAAGCAGGGATGTGGCAAGAGAAACTTTTAACCCAGGCACCTCGTCTAGACGAGGTGCCCTTCTCCTCAGAGAGAAAGAGGATGACCACAATTCACCAGACCCTGGCGGGCAGGATCGCTTATTCTAAAGGAGCTCCAGAGGCAATCTTAAATTCTTGTAATCGTATTTATATCGATGGACAGCAAAGAGAACTAAGCGAACAACAGAGGACAACAATCCTGGGGGCAAGTCAGCAGATGGCAGAAGATGCCTTACGGGTGCTGAGTATGGCATATAAGCCACTGCCTGAGGCTCCCGATTCGGATGCCGAAAGGGATATGGTATTTATAGGTCTAGTAGGGATGATTGACCCACCGCGGGAGGAGGTTAAGGAGGCACTCAAGCTTTGTAAGCAAGCCAAGATAAAGTCAGTGATGATCACCGGAGACCACGAGTCGACCGCTGTGGCGGTAGCCAAGGAACTCGGCATGTTGACACAAAGCAACATCGCCCTTAGCGGGAGTGAATTGGACAAGTTAAGTGATGAAGAGCTCGATGAAATGGTAGAGGAAGTTGCCCTCTATGCCAGGGTATCACCAACTCACAAGATGAAAGTTGTGGAGGCATTACAAAGGAAGGGGCACGTGACGGCGATGACTGGAGATGGGATAAATGATGCCCCGGCCTTAAAGCAAGCCGATATTGGGGTGGCTATGGGGATAACCGGCACCGAGGTAAGCAAAGAGGCAGCCGACATGGTACTGACCGATGATAACTTTGCTTCTATTGTAGCTGCAGTGAGGGAGGGGAGGGGTATCTTTGGGAATATAAAGAAATTCCTCACTTTCCTGCTCTCGGGTAACCTTGGGGCGATATTGTTCCTCATAGGAGCTTTTGTTATCATCACCCTAACTGGGGAGCATGTGCTGCCTTTAGTTGCCCTTCAGCTTCTATTCATAAACCTGATTGCAGATGGCTTGCTTGCTGTGGCCTTGGCAATGGAGCCAGCGGATCCAGATATAATGAGCCAGCCGCCTCGTAATCCTAAACAGGGTATTTTCACCCCCCCAACAGTGACTTTTATTGGTGGAGTAGGGCTATGGATTGGACTTATGCTGCTAGGCATGTTCCTTTGGGCACAGAGTTCAGGCAGGAGCACCCTTGAGATACAGTGCTTATGTTTTGTTACCCTGATAATGCTAAGGATGTTTAACTGTTTTAATTGCCGCTCTGAGAGGCTTTCCTTATTTAAGATCGGCCTCTCCACTAATAAATGGGTATTAGCTGCTATTGCTACAAGCCTGGCAGCCACTTCCCTATTACTCTATGTGCCCTTGCTTCAGGGCCCATTTCACACTTACGGACTGAACCTCACTGATTGGGGAATGGTGACACTATGCGGGGTGACCGTTTTCATTGTGGTGGAGATAGCTAAATTTATTGGTTCAAGGGCTAAGTCCTAGACCACCTGGGGTTTAGCTAGCCACCTTTGTGCTTGGGTTTTCCGCATATCTTGTGGATGATGAGGAGGATTGCCCCTGAGGCAAGGAAGTAGAAGGCATAGGTGGCTAACTCCTCGGCCAAATCCCCCCTTCCCACCCCAAGGATTACCGCCGCAATTGCTAATAGAGCACAAGCTATCTTTATAGCTATCCTCGGCTCCAGGCGAAGAACAGCAAATACCGCAATAAATATAACTAGACATATTAGGATAAATATTTCGATGTCTGGCGTTGGCTTACTCCTTAGCTAAATCACCCCGGTGATTCAAGATAAATTTATCGGGGGTTCAGCTAGCCTTCTCCGCCTCCAGCCCCATATTAAGTAGGCCAGCGCACCAGTAAGACTAGCTCCAGACAACCCAACCCCAGAGTAAAACCATTTTTGCGGTTTATACTCTAAAGTTATCTCCAGATCCCCTGTGTCCTCTACCCAAAATCCGGTTAATACAGAGTAAAGAGGAATGCTCTGATATTCGTTCCCATTCACCTTAGCCACCCATAGCGGATCATAGGCAAAAGCTGCAGCGAGCATAAATGGTTGCGCCGCATTTATCTCGACTTTATACCTTGTTGGCTCTATTTTGCTCCACCCGGTTATAATCGCTGGAGGAGGAAGCTCACTCATCGATAAGGCCTTGGCAGGAATTAATTTATCGGAGGTAAGAACTATCCGCTGAGGTAAGGTTACCTCGAGGGAACAGGGGGCATCACGATCGTTCTCAAATTCAATCTGTATCCAATCGATCATCTCAGGATCAACGCCTGCTTCAAGCAAGGCACTACACTCGATATGAATTTCTAAGGTCTTCCAGCCACTCCAGCTTAATTTGAAAATTCTTCCCACCGAGGCGAGGTTGCCGTCATCTTGCCCCCCCTTCCCTAGTAGGATATGCAGGGCAATATCTCCCTGAGGGGAAGAGGTGTGGACCACTAGGAGCATCTTATCGTATTTAGTCAAATCCAGCGGTTTATCCGATATCTTCCCTACAATGCTGAGGCTATCTCTTTGGGGCAAGAATGCGCATAAGTGCGTACCACCATTTTTATGCTCTTCAATATACAGGTGATCGCCCTCATCGGCCTTTTGCCAGGAAGCATATCTAAATTCGCACTCAGCAGTCTCGTCCAAGCTTACCGCCAAAACAGGTTGTCTTTCTTTCTTGCTTGCCTCTCTCAGGGGTATCTCTGTCATCACAATTTGCTTGGCATTTAAAAAATCCATAAGATTTACCACCTCGCTAGTGGTAAGGGGGGCGGATTGAGTCATTACTTCAGAAGGGACCCACATCTTGTCGCCTACAATCCCCTTTATTTTATACAACCTGTATTTGTCATTGTGATATATCTTGGTGAATCTTCGATTCAAATAATCTTCTAATGATTCGATATCTCCTGACGGTAAAGTGCTTAATCCCATCGTCGGGTCCAAGGTTTTATCCAGCAGCAGATATTTAATGCCTAGATTGAGTAAAGTCTGATTGTTCAAGGTCAAGAGCTGTTCATATAAAAAGTTATCCACTAGTTCTTTGCTGTTCCAACTCAGTGGCCATTCCGCTCCATATCTATGGACTATTGCCTCCCGGTTATCAATGAGTGAGAAGAAAATTGCTGGAACAGGATGATAAAACGCCCACTTGTAGGTTGGCAACCAAGTGCCTGGCAATATCATCATTTTCCCCGGCGCCCTCTCCATTTGTTCATTGACAAAGTCAGCCACCTCATATGTCTGGGTCGGGATTCCTTGGTAGTAATGGTTATATACAGTTCGTGTCCAGAGTGGAAAGGAGTAAGTGGCGAGTATTATCAATACGATTCCTATTGGCACCAGAGGGGGCAATTTCATTTTTGCCCCTTTGGGGAAGCCAATTCGTTTACTT
>DEIJ01000137.1:11055-16552 GCA_002352365.1 Dehalococcoidia bacterium UBA2777
TGATATCCTTGAGCAAGCAAATATCCCACCACTAAAAGTCCGAACAGTGAGGGTAACAAGATTTTGTCTTTGCGCCCAGATTGGCGGGGATAAACAAAAGGGGCAATCAATAGGATGGCGAGTATTATAAAGCCCCATCTGAACTCCCATAAGGCACTAACGAAATAAAACACTTTGCGGCCAGGGAAAAACTGAAATATCTCCCAATAACCAGAGAGGTGAAATACATTTAGAAAAGAAGAGGTGTGACTGAGGAACCGCTCCGCAGCCAGGTTTCCCGCTATGTCGGGATTAAAGTTTATACTATAGATTAGAGTGGGAATGATCCACCACCCCGATAATACAAGACTTGCTGCTGAGATTTTGGCTATTGAGAAAAGCACTCGTCTGGCAGGATACTTGGCTATAATGGAAAAGGTGACCACAGTCCATACCAGGATAATTATCATGATCACTATCGTAGGCACTTGAGGGCATACCCCGCATAGACTCAGAAGTAAAGCTGGAGGGAGCAGGTTTTTAAATTGGGGGTGGTGTAAATATCTCAGTGAATAGAGTATTACCCACGGGGTTAGGAAGTAAGAAAACAGCAAATTTATGTTGATGGCTAAGGTTATACACACAAATAGATTTGTAGCATAAAAAGAAGCTCCTATTATAGAGAGAAGGTGCCGATTTTGCTTTTCAGCGAATACAAATTCCCTGAGGAAGAGGTAAAACCCCCATCCAGCCATGACCAGCAGCAAGAAGGTGAACAGGAAAAAGGAAAATTTTGGCGGGAAAACTGTCCTCAGGGCATAAAATGTCGCCGCTTCGATAATCCGGCCAGAATTGATTAGCCCATAGCCTCCGCCAAAATTATGTTCCTGCCAGTGGTACCAGCAATTTTGTATTTCTGTCTGGGGGGAAAATAGTAGTGGGTGCTGTGGGTCAGATACAGCGAGATAATTTATGGATGGGCATAGGGAATAAAATAGCGTAGGGAGCAGGATCAAAAGCACAATAACTAAAAACTGGCGCCAATTTTTCACCGTCTCTTTTTATCTCCACCAGCAAAATCTAGCATTTTCTGGGTGGCGATGATTATAAGCCAGAATTTTTACCCATACAGCAAAATATTTGGCTAACCCCCAAGTCTTTAGCCTCAAACTTATTGCCGAATTTAGCTGGCGACAAATCTTTGGCTCTATCCTGAAATATGATAGGAGGAGACTTGGCAAAGTCAAGAAACTATACTCGATTTGTTCGATTTGGAAATAATTCTCAACTTCACTCACCAGTTGCGAGGAGCGGAAAAGACTTTTGATTTCACATCCTTGCCACTTCCTCACCAATCGGCGGGCAATAGCAAAGGGGGGATAATTGCCCACCGCTTCCTCAATATCCAAACCTCCGCTTAGCACCCTATTGATTTCGCCCAAAACCTGGCCAAAATCGGGAAGGTGATGTAATACCCCACCTATATGAATATAGGTAAAACATTTATCCTTAAACGGCAGATGCTTTCCATCACAAATTATAAAGTTGGTGCCATCCTGAAGTAGCTTTTTTGCTCGGCTGATTTTAGTGGCATCAACATCTATCCCTACAGTATTTCCCCCCCCGAATCTTTTTAGCCAATCACTCCCTTCACCACAGCCGAAATCCAATATCACTTCTTTTTTCTCCTATCTCTTTCGGGCACTGATAGCTATGCCCTGTGCTGGGCTGTTTGCAGGAAGTAGGCCATCAACGAAACTCAGCGCATAGAACAGAGGAAAACAAAGTCCATAGAGCCAATCATGTTTAGCAATATAACCGAACTCCCCCCCTTTTTTGGCCTGAAATACTGCCAATCCTTCCATTAAGTCCACCCCTATAGTGCCGAAGAGCTTCAAATACCTCGCCGCAGCCACTATATCAAAACCAGCCTGATTCAATTTATCGGTGATTTCCTCACTTGAGTATCCGAAGCGGGCATGATTATAAGGGATAACGCTCAGCATAGCAAATTCTTCAAAAGATTGGGAGCCAATTACTGATGAAGAGCATAGCTTGGCCTTCATCCTCTGGGGGAGACGGATAAGAGCTTTAACCAATCGCCCCGGTATGCTCTGATGTACCTCGAGATCAAGAGGGACGGTAAGGACTAAAAGCCCTCCCTTTCTTAGTACTCGGTTAGTCTCCTTGAGGACCTCGCTATCTAGCTGGATATGTTCCAAAACGCAATTAGCGATAGCTTTATCGTAGGAATCTGACTTTAAAGGCATCCTTTGGGCATCACAGCGGACGAAGTTGACTCGCTGATCCAGGTGAAGCGCTTCAACTCGGTTCTTTCCCCTATCTAGATCTTCTGCCAAGAGGTCGATCTCATCAACTATTGCCCCCCTTCTGGCCAGCTCTACAGCGAAAAGCCCATCTCCGCATCCTATGTCAAGCGTCCTCTGCCCATTCACCTCGGCGAGCATAGGGAAGACCCTTCTTGCCTCGACCCGCCGCTGATAATAGGGCATGCCCAAAAGCCTAAGGTAGAGGTCTTTGAGCCTTGGTACTAAGGCTTGGCTATTCTGAAAGTCAGGAACGTATCCGAATGGCATACTCAGCCCAGGATTACGATCTTTATCCTTACCCTTTGTCACAACAGGGACTACTCCATCTAGTTACCCCTGAAAAACAGCAAAACGAATTTTTCATAGGTATTATCCATTCTATTGTAAGACTTGACCTAGCCATGGGCAAGTATCTGGGATTTTTAGCCCTTGTCAGTGGCTGTGTTAAGTGCTATGCTATGAAAGTGAAACCCCTGAATGGATAAGGAAATAGGGCCGAGTTGTAGATATGAGGTGATGCTTCGCATTAAACGGGCAATGGGTATGAAGGTTATTTTGTGTGATAGCTGTAAGTGGGATTGGCGAGGGGCATGCCATAACCCGGCGCGCCCTAAGGCTACTTGGTGTCCCGATTATGATAAACGAGGGAGGTGAGGAGGAACGCCAGCGTAGCTCAGCGGTAGAGCAGCAGTTTCGTAATTCCATGCCAAAATGTCAAACAGTCATTTTACATACAAAGTAGAACTTTTGTGTCAGTGGAGAAAAACCCGTTTTGTGTCTGAAATAGCATTGTGTGCCAACCAGTGTTTTTCAATTTAACGCCAAAATAACGCCAATTTTATAACTTCAGTTTGAAGCTGAGAGGGTGATAGGCAAGGGCAACGGCGAAGCCTATACTCCCTTTGACTGCCTGAATACCTGAAAAACTTGGATTGAGGAGTATAAGCGCAAAGCTAATGAGCGTATCTGGGGACTGAAGCCGAGAGGGATTCAGGACGTGCTGAAGTCGCTCAGCGAAGAAACTAACCTCCCTTGCAACCCTCACACTTTCAGGCGAACCTTCGCTACCCTTTTAGCTAAAAGAGGTACAGATTCCCTTCACATCATGAGGCCAGGCAGATGGGACGTCGGCGTGAAAGGAGTTTTCAGTACAGTTGATATGACTTGATCAAGGCTTTGCAGCGGTTCGGGTTGACTATTCATCACCTGGAATTCACTTTCTGCTTATTATGCCAGATCACTCGCAGCCCAACGACAGCCCTCACCGGTTGCCGTTAGCGCGTCAGCGCTGTAGGCAATCCGCGTACAGGGCATTGTTGGCCGACGTCTACTTGTCGCAACGCTCGCCAAGAAAACGGAGCGCCTGCGAAAGGGCTCCTTCCGCTTCATCATGGTGAGTCCATGGTAAATCGTAGCGAACCCACACCCGAAACTCCTCCGGTGATCTATCGTACTTCCCGCCTGTCCGGGGGTACGTGGGTTGAAGTGTGACATGCTCCTGTCTGTAAGCTCTTGTAGAGTAGTACCCGTCGCGAAGGTCGTGGAGGGCTTCTATGCGGATCGTCTGCATTTCTCCACCGATTTTAGCCACTACCTCCACGGTTTTCTCGACAATGTACGCTTCCGAACAGGCTTTATAGCTCGCTGGGTCTATCATATTCTTCCTCTCCTTCTGGTATTAGGGTGAAAAGAGAATCACTATCAACAATAAATATTACTGCCCGGCTAACGCCTGAACTCACTGGTTTTTACGCAGCGCAGCGGAGTAAAAATCCAGTGCAGTGATTCGTTAGCATTTTATTATTTTTCTGCTATTACCAGCATTTCAAAATCTTCAGATGTTAATTTATCATCCCTTGAAAAAGCCCCCAACTTTGCGCCAAAAATTTCAACAGTTTTAAAATTGAGTGTTTTTAACAGCCAGGTTATTTCGGATGGCACATAAAACCTTTCGTTACATTGTAGTTCTTTTTTATTACCAGAATCATCCACAATATGCGTAGTGCTATGATCTCGAAATGTCATTAAATCAAATGAATTATTATAGTATGTCGCATTTCCTTCTTTTGTCTCGGAAGCGAGAAATTCTTTGACAGAATGAAATAAAGGAAACAACCCATTCAAGGTAGTAAAAATTAGTTTTCCCTTTGGTTTTAAGGCATTGGCGGCATTTTGGAGAATTTGAAAATTCATATCATCAGTTTCCATTAATGGAAATGCACCTTCACATAGCATAATAGCCAAATCAAATTCATGTAAAAAAGGAAGTTCTCTTGCGTCATGTTTTTGAAAAACAATTTGCAGATTTTGTTCAGATGCTTTTGCTCTTGCCCTTTTTAAAAGAGATTCTGATAAATCAACCCCGGTAATGGTATATTCTCTTTTGGATAATTCAATTGAATGCCTTCCCGTTCCACATCCGATATCTAGTATTCTTGCTGTCTTGTTATAATTGATTTCTTTTTCTATGAAATCGCATTCTCCGATTGTTCCTTGAGTAAAAACCTCATTATCATATTTCATTCCATAATTTTCAAACAATTCTTCATACCACTGTTTCATGTTGTTTTATCCCTTTGTTCAGATGCTAACGATCAAGCTCACCCGCCGCAAGGATGTTCCAGAGTTGCAAAAATCACCGGAAACACAAAAATGGCAAGAGGCAATAAGCCCGCGCCCCTTGCGGTCAAGTGAAGCGCCTGGTTAGCCACTCCTTAGTCCTAATAGCCGAAAATACTTACATTCCAAGGATTATTCAAATAGTTCTTTGGAGTCATTGACCCTGTCATCTGAACTTTGTTATTAGAGTCTAAGAGTGCAACGTCAAGCTGTGTAGCTTTTATAATGTCCAAAAAATCTGATTCAATGCGTTGTATAAATGCTTCGTAATATCTAGGATCAAAATAAACGTTGTTTTCGCAATGGCCTAAAACTAATATACTTATATCACTCTTGAGGTTGTTACGGTCTCTTATCTACCTTGCCAAGTTTTCGTAGAGTTGCTTATCCTGTGCCAGGAAACTAACTAGCACAACGGACTTGTTTGGATAAAGCGGAAGAATTGTCAAAAAAATGTATTCCATTCTTGAAGCGGAGTGCTGGATACTGTTCCCATCGAAGTCATAATCTAAGTAAAAAGACGATGAAACTGCAATAGGATAGAATAGTGGGGTGGACCCAGTAGTCTA